>DAORUH010000014.1:0-35080 GCA_035433065.1 Devosia sp.
ATGGGGCCGGCAAGTCGACACGGGTGAAGATCATTGCGGGCAATTTCCCGCAAAGCGCCGGCACGATGAAGATCGACGGCCGGGAAATCAACCTGCACAGCCCCGCCGACGCGCGCCGCCACGGCATCGAGATCGTCTACCAGGACCTGGCGCTGGCCGATAACCTCACCGCCGCCGCCAACATCTTCCTCGGCCGCGAAAAGATGACCCCGCTGGGGCTGCTCGACTATCGCGGCATGTACAAGCGCGCCGGCGAACTGTTCGCCGAGCTGAAATCCGAAACCCGCCCGCGCGATCTCGTCCGTCGCATGTCCGGCGGCCAGCGGCAGGCCGTGGCCATCGCCCGCACCCGCCTCTCCAACCCCAAGATCGTGCTCATGGACGAGCCGACCGCCGCCATCAGCGTGCGGCAGGTGGCCGAGGTGCTGAACCTCATCCGCCGGCTCAAGGAACAGGGCATGGTGGTGATCCTGATCTCCCACCGCATCCCCGACATCTTCGCCGTCTGCGACCGCCTCGTCGTGCTGCGCCGCGGCCGCAAGGTGGCCGACAAAGCCATTGCCGACAGCTCTCCCGAAGAGGTGACGGGCCTCATCACCGGCGCAATCGAACAGGCCATGGGGGCAGCATGAGCACCGATTCCACGCTGAAGGACGCCATCGACCAGCAGGTGAACCGGGGCTTTTTCGCCTGGCTGGTGAGCCGGCAGATCTTCTGGATCTTCCTCGCCACCGTGATTGCCGTGCTGTTCATGGCGATCCGCACCGACACCTTCCTCACCCCGCAGAACCTGTTCAACGTCACCCGCAACTTCGCCTTTGTCGGCATCATCGCCATCGGCATGACGGCGGTGATCATCACCGGCGGCATCGACCTGTCGGTCGGCGGCACCATGCTGATCGGCGCCATGGTCACGGCGGTGCTGATGAATTCCGGCATGGGCGTCTTGCCCGCCTTCGCCATCTCGATGGGCGCCTGCATTCTCGTCGGCCTCATCAACGGCATCTTCATCGCCGTGATCGGGCTGCAACCCTTCGTCGTGACCCTCGGCATGATGGCGATCGCCCGCAGCATGGGGCTGGTGATCTCCGGCAACCGGCTGATCTTCGAGTTCGGCCCGGAACAGAAGGCGCTCACCGATATCGGCTCGGGCGCCCTGTTCGGTGTTCCGAACGAGGTCTATTTCCTCATCGCCATCGCCATCATCGTCAGCTTCCTGTTCCGCTGGACCCGCTGGGGCCGCTACCTCTACGCCATCGGCGGCAATGAGAAGGCGGCGGTCCTCACCGGCGTGCCGGTCAAGACCGTAAAAGTCTCGGTCTACGTCCTCGCCGCCTTCCTCGCGGGCTTCGCCGGCTGGCTGCAACTGGGCTGGCTCGGCAGCGCCGCGACCAGCATGGGCGTCGGCATGGAACTGACGGTGATCGCCGCCGCGGTCATCGGCGGCGCCAACCTGGCGGGAGGCTCGGGCACTGCCTTCGGCGCCGTGATCGGGGCAGCTCTCATCGAAGTGATCCGCAACAGCCTGATCCTGCTCGGCATCAGCACGTTCTGGCAGGGCACCTTTGTCGGCACCTTCATCGTCCTCGCCGTGGCCTTCGACAAGCTGCGCAACAAGGATTCCGGCGACTAGCCCGCGATCCCCGCACCGCGCGGGCGCACCGCTTCCGGAACCGGGCCTGCCGGGGACGCGTTCAGCCCTCCTGAACAGTCCCCCCGCCTCCCGTCGAAAGAAGCGTCCAATGGAACAGCTTACCGAGGTCTGGAACGATGTGACGACGTCGTTCCAGGCCACCCCGCCGCTGGTCGCGGCCGCCCGTCTGCTGGTCGCCGCCATCCTCGGCGGCATCATCGGCTTCGAGCGCGAGGTGAACGCGCGCAATGCCGGGCTCCGCACGCACATCCTCATCTCCCTCGGCGCCTGCCTCTTCGCGTTGCTCGCCTTCGAGATCATCGAGTTCTCCGTGACCATCGAGGGCGACCACTCCGCCGACCCGCTCCGCCTCATCAGTTCCGTCACCTCCGGCGTCGCCTTCCTTGCCGCCGGTTCGATCATCGTGACCGGCGGCAAGGTCAAGGGCCTGACCACTGGCGCCGGCATGTGGATGGCCGGCGCCATCGGGCTCGCCTGCGGCATCGGCAAGATCGGCCTCGCGGCCATGGCCTGCGTCTTCGTGTTGCTCACCCTCACCGTCGTCACCCGGCTCAAGCGCGGCATCGTCGAAGACGCCGAAACGGAGATCGCGAAGGACGACGGCTAGCGGTCCCGCGGCGAATCTGTCGCTGTCCCGCGCCTTGCGGTGGGCCGCTACTCTGCTAGTTTCGCCCGCGGCCGTGCGCGGGGACGAATCGGGCGGTCATTGACCTGAACGGGTGCCACCTTATATGGGGGCAGCCCCCAGCTTGGATTGCCTATGCCCGCCCCCGTCGTCGAAGCCTCCGGCATCAACCTGCATTTGAAGAGCGGCGGCGAGCCGCTCCACATCCTCAAGGATGTCGCCCTGACCGTCGCCCCCGGCGAGGTTTCGGCCATCGTCGGCCCATCCGGCAGCGGCAAGACCTCGCTGCTCATGGTGCTTGGCGGGCTTGAGCGCGCCACCGCCGGCAAGGTGGTGATCGCGGGCGAGGAGATCACCGGCAAGTCCGAGGACCAGCTGGCGATCTTCCGGCGCAAGAACCTCGGTATCCTGTTCCAGAATTTTCACCTCATCCCCTCGATGACGGCGCTGGAGAACGTCGCCCTGACGCTCGAAATCGCCGAAGCCGGCCGCCCGTGGAAGGAAATCCGCGATCGCGCCGCCGCCGCGCTGACCGAAGTCGGCCTTGGCGAACGCCTCACCCACCTGCCCAACGCGCTGTCAGGCGGCGAGCAGCAGCGCGTCGGCCTCGCCCGCGCCCTTGTCGGTCAGCCGAAACTGCTGCTGGCGGACGAACCCACCGGCAACCTCGACCAGGAAACCGGCGAGCGCGTCATCGAGATGATGTTCGGTCTCGCCCGCGAGCGCGGCACCTCGATCCTGCTCATCACCCACGACAACGAGCTCGCGCACCGCGCCGACCGGCTGCTGCACATGAACCAGGGCCGGCTCACCACCGAGACGGTTCCGGCGTGAGCGTCCTCTTTGCCTGGCTCCGCGTCGCCCTGATCGACCTGCGGGGCGACCTGCGCCGCTTTGGCGTGCTGCTCGCGTGCCTTGCGCTCGGCGTCGCCACCATCGCCATCGTCGGCTCGGTCGGCGCGGCGCTGCAATCGGCGCTCAACCGCGACGCCCGCCAGATGCTCGGCGCGGACCTTCAGGCCAGCATCTCCTATCGCGTCGCCGAACCCGCCGAACGCCAGCTCTTCGACACCCTCGGCACCACCGCCGAAGTGGTGCAGGTCATGGGCAACGGCCTGATCGGCGAGGAAAGCGTCTTCCTCACCCTGCGCGCCGTGAGCTCCGCCTATCCGCTGGTCGGCGGCGTCGAGGTTACCGAACCGCAGACGCCCGGCGCCTCGCTGGCCGATCTTCTCACCATGAAGGACGGCGCCTGGGGCATCGTCGCCTCCAACCTGCTGCAGGACCGGCTGGGCGTGAAGGTGGGCGACCGCTTCACCATCGACAGCCAGACGTTTGAGCTGCGCGGCATCATCGGGGCTGTGCCCGACCAGATGACGCAGGGCTTTGCCATCGGCATCCCGGCCTTCATCGCCATGGATGCGCTGAATGCGACCAGCATTCTCAGCCCCGGCGTCCTCGCACAGTATCAATACAAGATCCTGCTCAACCAGCCGTTCGCCGAGGCCAAGCAGAAGATCCTCGCCGCCTTCCCCGATGCCGGCTGGAAGGTGTCCTCGCCGCAGGATTCGACCGAGGACCTCGGCCGCTTCTTCGATGTCTTCGCGCGCTTCCTCACCATCGTGGGCCTGTCGGCACTGATCGTCGGCGGTGTCGGCGTCTCCAACGCCATCGCGGCCTATGTCACCGAACGCCAGCGCTCCATCGCCACGCTCAAGGCCCTCGGCGCCACCAGCGCGCGCATCCTCACGCACTTCATCGCGCAGGTCGTGCTGCTGACCATCGTCGGGATCATCCTCGGGCTCATTCTCGGGGCCATCATCACCGTCATCGCGCTGCCCATCGTCGGGGGCCTCCTCGGCATTGCGCTTGATCCGGTGATCGATCCCGTATCGATGGCTGTGGCCTCGGGCTTCGGCCTGCTCGTCGGCCTCGCCTTCGCCTTCCTGCCGCTGAAGCGCGCCGAGGCGCTGCGCCCGGCGCTCCTCTTCCGCGCCGCCGGCGCCGCGGTTGAAGGCGGCCTCACCTGGCGCGACATGGCCCGGCCCGGTTTCTGGGCGCCGCTGCTGGTCGCCGCCGCGCTGATCTACGCCCTCGCCTATTTCAGCACGCGCCGCCCGGAGCTGGTGTTCTGGTACGCCATCGGCGTCGTCGCCTCGTTCCTCATCCTGCGCGCTGCCGGCTGGGGCCTGCAGCGGGTGCTGCGCCTCGTGCCGCCGCCGCGCCACGCCTCGGCGCGCAACGCGCTGAAGAGCATCTACCGCCCCGGCGCCCTCGCCCCGACCGTGATCCTGTCGCTCGGCCTCGGCCTCGCGCTGCTGCTGCTCATCGCGCTCATCGACAACAACCTGCGCCACCAGCTCGACCGGGAAGCGATCCCCGACGCGCCGAGCTTCGTCTACTTTGACCTCTTCGACGACGAAGTCACCGCCATCACTGCCTTCTCGAAGACCGATCCGCGCATCGAGAGCTTTGAGGCCATGCCGTTCCTGCGCGGCGCCATCGCCTCGGTGAACGGCGTGCCTTCGTCCCAGCTGCCGCCCATCCCCGAAGAGTTCCGCGACGCCTTCGAGGGCGAAATCCCGCTGACCGCTTCCGGCCCGCTGCCGGCCCGCTCGACCGTCACCTCGGGCGAATGGTGGCCCGACAACTATTCCAGCGAGCCTCTGGTTTCGATCTTCGACAAGATCGCCGAGCCGCTCGGCCTCAAGGTCGGCGACATGGTGACTTTCAACATATTCGGCGAACAGATCACCGCCCGCATCGCGAACCTGCGCAGCTTCACCTGGGCCTCCGGCGGCATCAACTTCGCCATCGTGCTGACCCCGGGCGTGCTTGACGAATTCCCGGTGAGCTATATCGGGCTGGTAAAATCAAAGCCCGGCGAAGAGCGCGCGCTGCAGAAGGAACTTGTCGCGCAGTTCCCCGACAGCGTCTTCCTGCCGGTGACCGAAGCGCTCGACCTGTTCTCGCGTGTCCTCAATTCGATCACCAATGCCGTCGCCCTGATCGGCGGCCTCGCCGTGGTCTCGGGCCTCCTCGTCCTCGCCGGCGCGATGGCCGCCGGCCGCCGCCAGCGCGAGGCTGATGCGGTGATCATGAAGGTGCTCGGCGCCTCGCGCGGCGACATCGTGCGCGCCTATCTCATCGAGTACGGGCTGCTCGGCGGCCTCGCCGCCATCATCGCGGCCTTCCTTGGCCTGTTCGGCACCTGGGCCTTCGTCACCTTGGTGCTGGAAATGGAGTTCCGCGTCGACTTGTTGGTGATAGTCGGCGTCATCATTGCTGCCGTCGCCCTCACCATCGCGGTGGGCGTCGCCACCACCTGGTCGGCCCTGTCGGTAAAACCCGCCCGGTTCCTCCGCGAAGAGTAGGCTGCGCGCGTACGCGCAGCCCGTGTGTCATTCGCCTAAGGTACCGCAGGTGGTTTCCACGAGTGCCATGCGCAGACGGTCGCCGATCTGCATGTCGGGCGTGATCGGCGCACTTACCACCTCCTCACAACAGGCCAAGGCGACATCGATGTGCTCACCCTTGCGCAGGCTCTCCAGCCCAAGGCTGTTGAGGACGTCGTCGACCAACGGCGTGCAGCCCGGGTCGACCGGACCGCTGAGCGAATTTCCCGCACCGATAGAGTCGCAGTAACCACCCGGACGCCTCCAGGCCTCGGGCGCATCGGGGCCGCATTGCGACTGCGCGAACGCGCTTCCCGCCGTGACGATGGTGCCGGGACCGGCAAGCAGGACCGAAGCGGCAAATGCGGCAGTGAACAGCTTCTTCATTTCAAGCTCCAATCTATTGGTTGTCGGGCAGAATTGCCCCTTTCCGCCGCAGGGAACCGCGGCGGCAGCAGGCACGGTCGAGTTGAATGCCGGATCGGTTGATTGGACAGATACGCGGCAGTACGGGAACGTGTCGTTCGGCCGGAGCCAGTCCTTGATGGGCTCCCACATCGTCGGCGAGTGTCGGGCTGCGCGCGTACGCGCAGCCCGGAAGCGTTACCAGATCGAGGACCCGCAGCCGTAGTCGATGGGCACCATGGCCATATGCAGCCGGTCGCCAACCGGCATCTCCTGCGGGATCAGCGCCCTGACCTTTGCGTAGTCGCAGCAATGGGCTTCCGCCACCTGCACACGTTCACCCTTCGGGAACGCTGCCATGCCCAGTTCCATGGCCTCTGGATACCGGTAGGGAGTACACCCCGGATCGACCGGCCCGCTCAGCGAATTGCCGGAGCCGATCTGGGCGCAGAAACCACCGGGACGGAACCAGGCTTCCGGCGCATCTGGACCGCAGCTTCCCTGCGCCAGCGCGCCGCTTGAGGACACGACGGCAGCGGGACCGGCGAGCAGGACCGCGGCGGCAAATGCAGTGATGATAAGTCTCTTCATTTTGGGCTCCACAGATGTTGCTTTGTGATGCCCCCCCTTCCCGCCGCAGCAGCGCCGCGACGGTCGTGAATCGTCCGTCAGGTTGGGCACGGACACCCCGCAGCCCCGGGGTAGTGCGTCATTCGATTGCGCAGCCGCGTCTCGCCTTCGCGCCTAGATCTGACACTCCACCAGATCTGCAGTGCGCAGCCGGTCGCCAACCTTCAGCTCCATCGAGGTGAGCTTGAGATCATCGCAATGCGAGTCACGGGCGCACCACTCGGCGACATTCACGCGCGCGCCTTTCACCGGCACCAGCCTGACGAGGACTTCCTCCTCCAGAACCGGTGGCCCGTGCGGCGTGCATCCGGGGTCGGCCGGTCCGGAAAGAGAATTGCCGGCACCGATCTGGGCGCAGAAACCGCCCGGACGGAACCAGGCCTCCGGTGCGCCCGGGCTGCATGCGCCCTGCGCCAGCGCGCTGCCGGACGTAACGAATGCGCCGGGTCCACAGAACAGGACCGAGGCCGCAAAGGCAGTAACAAGAAGCGTCTTCATGGTGTGCTCCACTGCATGACGTAGGTGAAGCCCCCCTTGCCGCCGCAGCAGAACCGCGACGCCCAATAGGCACGCTCAATCCGCGTACCGTCGCTCACACACACGCCCCGCAGCCCCGGGAACGTACGGTTCAGGCGGAGCCGGTTCCGGCTCCCTTGCCTTCAGCAGATCGCCACACGCAGGCGGTCGCCAGCCGGCATGGCCAGCGTGTCGAACTTGAGTGTGGTGTTGCACGGGTCGTAGCCGCAGGTGATGACACCGGCGACGCGCACGCGATCTCCCGTCTTCAGTCCCACGAGGCTTGCCTCCTGGACCCGCGGTACGCATCCCGGATCGACCGGCCCTGTCAGCGACTTTCCGGCGCCGATGCTGTCGCAGTAGCCACCGGGGCGCAGCCAGGCTTCCGGCGTGTCCGGTCCGCATTGCTGCTGCGCCAGCGCGGCAGTCGAAGTGGCGATGAGCCCCGGGCCCGCGAGCAGGCTCGAAGCCACGAATGCTGCAAGTATCACACTCCTCATTTCGTTCTCCCTGCAGCCCGCGCGAAGCGGGTAGAATTGGCGTGTGCGGAGGCCGCAGACCCTCTCCCGGCCGGAGCGCGCACGCCAATGCGTTGCAGCCTCGTCCCCCGGGCATGAACGGCCGGGGAACGACACCGTTATTCTCGGTTCATGAGCGACAGACCGGGCTGCGTTTCCTGCGCCGCCCACCGTATCATTCGACCGGACACTCGATCAGTGCAGTGCGCAGGCGATCGCCGGCCTTCAGTTCCACCGAACTCAGGATGTAGTCGGGGTAGCAGGGGTAGCTGAGCTGGCAGGCCTCAGCGACAGTCACGCGGTCGCCCTTCTCGAAGACCTGACCAGCGATCGGCACCATCTTGATCGGATCGCATCCGGGTTCAACCGGCGTGCTGAGTGAGTTGCCCGATCCGGCCTGCGCGCAGAAGCCGCCGGGGCGGAACCACGCCTTCGGCGCATCGGGGCCGCACTGGCCCTGCGCCAGCGCGCCGCTGGCCGTAACGAGCATTCCAGGGCCGCTGATCAGGCTCGAGGCGATAAATCCAATAGCAATGAGCGTCTTCATTTTATGCTCCATTTGACCCGCCGGAGGCGGATGTGGTGGTGCACGCGAAATATCAATCGCTCTGCGTGCCGCGGTTCGGCCGCGGACATCCCGAGCATGGGAGAAACGCGTGCAGCGGCGGCCAGATGTTATTGACCGGCCCGTACCTCCTGTACGAGCCATGCCACCATCTACCCCGCCGCCTGAACCGCCGCGCAACGCCGGTGTCAGCCTTCGTTCATTGCATGCGCGCCCCCGGATGACGCATCCTTGGGCGTCCACAACAGGAGGATTTACCCATGCGTCCTGTCATTACGCTCTTCGCCAGTCTCGCCCTCGCTGCCCCGGCCCTCGCCCAGGACCCGCCGGCCATCACGGAGATTCGCAACCACTGGCAGCGTTGCATGGACATGGTGGAGGCCGCCCCCGATGAGTGGGTCGGCTGGCGCCGCGATTTCGACAACGGCTACACCGACGCCTTCGAGTTCCACGATGGCGGCAGCGGCTCGGTTTCCGTGCTGGTGCAAAGCTGGATGATCGACGGCACGGCCTCGCAAACGGACACGTCCTGCTACCGCTCCGGCGGCTCGCTCGCCTTCATCTTTTCGCAGATGATTGCCCCTAATATCGCTGCGGGGAGCGACGGCGGCCTGCTTCACCGCGAAGGCCGCATCTACTTTTCACCCGAAGGCGAGGTGATCCGCGTGCTGTCGCACATCATCAGGGACAACAAGGTCGTCGCCGCGTTCGACACCGACAGCTACCGGCTGGCGCGCGGCTGCGATCTCACGGCACCGCACATGGATACCGGCCTCGTTCGCCTGCGCCTCGACCACGAACTCGGCGGCATCGAAGGCACCCGCCCCGATTTCCCCGAACTCGAACCGCTCGGCTGGTGCCATCCGGATTAGGCGGGACGACGGGGCCGCACCAGAGGCGCGGCCCCCCTTTCAATCATTATTCGGCGCAGGGCTCGTCAACCAAGGCTACCCGCACCCTGTCGCCGGCCTTCATGTCCTTCGGCAGCGTTGCAGACGACGCGCATAGCTCCGGCGGCTCCGGCGTATCGCAGACGACCGCGACCCGGGTGCGCTCACCCTTCTCCTTGCCGACAATGGCGGCCACGGTGCTCTCAACCACAATCTCCGCGTCACACCCCGGATCAACCGGCGCGCTCAGCGAGCCGCCGCCCTTGATGTGGGAACAGAAACCGCCGGGGCGGAACCATGCCTCCGGCGCATCGGCCGTACAGCCCTGCGCCAGCGCACCGCTGGAGGTGACCAGCACGCCAGGACCCGAGACAAGGCTCGCGGCGATGAAAGCCACGGCAATCAACTTCTTCATTTGGAGTTCCCCTTACCCGGTCATTGCCGGGCATCCGTGTGAACGTTCAGTCACGCACCCCGCCCCTGATTGCCGAAAGCGCAATCACCCAAAGCAGATGGCCGTGAACACGGTCACACTCGGTCCCGCCACATGAATGGCCAGGCAACGGGGCGCTCAGACTCCGTTCATCGTGAGGTCAACCGGGCTGTCCGCCCACCGTGGTGATGGCTTTGGCCGCCGCGGCAATGCCCGCCGCAAGGCTCTCCGCCTCGCCCTCGCCGCGATACTCCGCCGACAGGAACCCCGCCGCGAACGCATCGCCCGCGCCGGTCGTGTCGACCACCGCAACCTCCAGTGCCGGCAGGCTGCACCGCACGCCGTCGCGGCCCCCGATCGCCGCCCCCAGCGCCCCGCGTTTGATCACCACGCGCTCGAAATGGCCGCCCAGTGCCGCCATCTGCGCCTCGAGATCGGCGGTCCCGGTCAGCGCCTCCGCCTCGTCGCCATTGGCGAACAGCAGCGAGCAGTCCTTCGTCCACTCAAGGAAATTCCCGATCCCCACCTCGACAAGGAACGACACCGAGGCCGCGTCCACCGCCACCGGCACGCCCCGCGCCTTGGCCTCGCTGATCATCCAGCGCACCGCATGGCGCGGCTGGGCCTCGAACAGCGAATAGCCCGAAATCAGCACCATCCAGGTCTCGCCGAGCAGCTCCGCCGGCATGTCCGAGGGCGAGAGGTTCAGGTTCGCGCCCCGGTCGGTGAGAAAGCTCCGCTCCCCGTCCGGATCGACGATCGTCACCAGCATGCCCGACGGCTGCTGCGCGTCCGCCGTCAGGATCGGATCGACGTGAAAGCCCTTGAAATAGGCCTCAAGGTGCCCCTTGTCCGCCGCCCCGACACGCGCCACGAAGCTCACCGGCGTACCCTTGGACCCCAGCCACACCGCCTGGTTGGCGCCCGATCCGCCGGGCTTCCCGCGGATCGACGCCCGCCGGTCCGAGCCGCGCACCACCGGCCCCTCGGGGACAACGATGATGTCCGTCATCACGTCGCCGATAGCGATGATCCGCTTGTCCCCCATCACTTGCGCCGCGCAGCGAGCGCGATGGCGACTTCGGAGGCGACGAGCGCATTGTGCTCAACCAGCGCAATATTCGCGACGAGGCTGCGCCCTTCCGTCAGCTCAAAGATCCGCTTCAGGAGGAACGGCGTAAGCTTGTTGCGCGCCACGCCCTCCTGCTCGGCCCCACGCAGCGCCGCATCGATCCAGCTCTCCATTTCCGCCGCATCGAGCGCGTGGCTTTCGGGGATCGGGTTGGCGATCAGCACGCCCCCCATGCCGAGCGAGAACTGCGTGTCGAGCACCGCCGCCACATCGGCCGCGCTCTGATAGCCCCGGTCCACCTTGTAGCCGCTGGTGCGCGCCCAGAACGCCGGAAAGTCCTCGGTCTTGTAGCCCAGCACCGGCACGCCCTTGGTTTCCAGCACTTCAAGCGTCTTCGGAATGTCGAGGATCGACTTCGCCCCCGCGCACACCACCGCCACCGGCGTCCGGCTCAGCTCATCGAGGTCGGCCGAAATATCAAAGCTCGACTCCGCCCCGCGATGCACTCCGCCAATGCCGCCCGTCGCGAATACCGAAATCCCCGCCAGCGCCGAAATCTGCATCGTCGTCGCCACGGTCGTCCCCGCCGTGCCCTTCCCCGCGACCAGCGCCGCCACGTCACGCCGCGAGGCCTTGGCCGCCGTGCCGCCGGCCCGCGCCAGCGTTTCGAGCTCGGCATCGTTCAGCCCGACGCGGAACTCACCGTCCATGATGGCGACCGTCGCCGGCGTCGCGCCCGCCTTGCGGATCACCGCCTCGACATTGCGCGCCATTTCGAGGTTCTGCGGAAACGGCATGCCATGCGTGATGATGGTCGATTCGAGCGCCACGACCGCTGTACCGGCGCTGAGCGCGGCCTGAACCTGGGGATCGATGATGAGCGGGGCTGCGGCCAAGGCGGGTCTCCTGTCGTTTGCTGCGCCATCCATATCCCACCGCGCGCCGGAATCCAGCCCTCCGGCCGCACCGCCGCAACGGGCGAAATCCCACGATTTTGCCGCGCCCAAACTCTTGTCCCGCAGCGGGATTGCCACTAGTTTGCGCGCTCGAAGCCTCCCGGAGCAGAAGGGTTACTTCGCTGAACACGGTTGTTGTTGATCCGGCCGGTGCCCCGGATCGATACGCGCCCGCGAGCGGGTACATTGCGAACCGTCCTTCTCCCGGCGCAGAACATGCGCCGCTTGGCTCCAACCCCGCGTATCCGACCGCACGCGCCCTCCCCGGCCGCGGTCCCGTTTTTGCCATTCGTCCCGCCGCCCCAAAGAAGCGGCGGACGCCGACAACAGGAGTCAAACGATGAAGAAGTCGCTCGTGGTCGCCCTCGCGGCGCTGCTGGCCGCCTCCCCTGCGCTGGCGCAGGAAGAAAAGGTGGTCAACGTCTACAACTGGTCCGACTACATCGCCGAAGACACGATCGCGAAGTTCGAGGCCGAGACCGGCATCAAGGTCAACTACGACGTGTTCGATTCGAACGAACTGGTCGAGGCAAAGCTCCTCGCCGGCTCGTCGGGCTATGACGTCGTCGTCCCCTCGGGCTTCTTCCTGGAGCGTCAGGTCGCCGCCGGCCTGTTCCAGCCGCTCGACAAGGCAAAGCTCCCGAACCTCGCCAACATGGACCCCGCGGTCATGGCGAGCACCGCCGCCCATGACCCGGAAAACGCCCATTCCGTCGACTACATGTGGGGCACCACCGCCATCGGCTACAACGTGGCCAAGGTGAAGGAGCGCCTCGGCGACCAGCCGGTCGACACCTGGGACATCGTCTTCAAGCCGGAACTCGTCTCAAAGCTCGCAGATTGCGGCGTGACCCTGCTCGATGCCCCGGCCGAGATCATGGCCTCGGCGCTGCACTATCTGGGCCTCGATCCGAATTCGGAAAGCGCCGACGACCTCAAGAAGGCCGAAGAGCTGCTGATGTCGATCCGCCCCTACGTGCGCTACTTCAATTCGAGCCAGTACATCGACGACCTCGGCAACGGTGAAGTCTGCCTCTCGGTCGGCTACTCGGGCGACGTGTTCATCGCCCGTGACGCCGCCGCCGAGGCCAATGCCGGCGTCGAAGTCGCCTACGTGATCCCGAAGGAAGGCGCGCTGCAGTGGTTCGACCTCTTCGCCATCCCGGCCGACGCCCCGCATCCGGGCAACGCGCACACCTTCATCGATTTCATGCTGCGTCCCGACATCGCGGCGGCGAACACCAACTACGTGTTCTACGCCTCGGGCAACAAGGCGGCGCTTGACCTGATCGACCCCGAAGTGAAGGACGATCCGGCGATCTACCCGCCGGCCGACGTCGTGGCCAAGCTCTTCAACCTGAAGGCCCACGCGCCCGACTACGACGAAACCCTCACCGAGACCTGGCAGCGCATCAAGGCCGGCCAGTAAGATAAGAACTGCGGACGGGGCTTCGGCCCCGTCCTTCACATTGAGACCGGAAACATGGCCAAGAAGCCGCAGCTCGCCGCCAACACCCGCCCGTGGCGCGACCCCGCCGCCAACAAGCCCTTCGTGCGCATCCGCAACGTCACCAAGAAGTTCGGCGACGTGGCCGCGGTGGCCGATGTGTCGCTCGACATCTACAAGGGCGAGCTGTTCTGCCTGCTCGGCGGTTCGGGCTCGGGAAAGTCGACGCTGCTGCGCATGCTGGCCGGCTTCGAGGAACCCTCGGCCGGCCGGATCGAGATCGACGGCCAGGACATGACGGGCGTCGCGCCCTACAACCGGCCGGTCAACATGATGTTCCAGTCCTATGCGCTGTTCCCGCATATGACCGTGGCGCAGAACATCGCCTATGGCCTGAAGCGCGACCGCCTGCCCGCCGCCGAGATCGAGACGCGCGTCGCCGAACTGCTCTCACTGGTCAAGCTGCAGGATTACGGCAAGCGCAAGCCCCACCAGCTTTCCGGCGGCCAGCGCCAGCGCGTCGCCCTCGCCCGTTCGCTCGCCAAGCGCCCAAAACTGCTGCTGCTCGATGAGCCGCTGGGCGCGCTCGACAAGAAGCTGCGCGAAGAAACCCAGTTCGAACTGGTGAAAATCCAGGAGACGCTCGGCGTCACCTTCATCGTCGTGACCCACGACCAGGAAGAGGCGATGAGCCTCGCCACCCGCATCGGCGTCATGAACCAGGGCGAGATCGTCATGGTGGGCGAGCCCACCGACATCTACGAATTCCCCAATTCGCGCTTCGTCGCCGGCTTCATCGGCTCGGTGAACATGTTCGAAGGCGTCGTCACCGAGGACGAGCCCGATCACGTCCGCATCCGCTCGGCCGAAGCCGGCACCGACATCCATGTCGGCCACGGCGTCGACTGCGCCCCCGACCAGACCCTCTGGTACGCCATCCGCCCCGAAAAGATCACCCTCACCCGCGAGCGCCCCGAGGGTGATGCCAACATCACCCGTGGCTTCGTCGAAGACATCGCCTATCTCGGCGACATGAGCGTCTTCCAGGTCCTGCTCGACAGCGGCAAGCGCATCCGCGTCACCAAAGCCAACTCCCGCCGCGGCGACCCCGACGCCATCAGCTGGGACGAACACGTCTGGGCCAACTGGGGCGACACCTCCGGCTCGGTCCTCGTGTCATGACTTTCTCCACCGCATCCACAGTCAGCCACACCCTCCCCCTCGCGGGGAGGGTAGCGCCGCTAGGACCGCAGGTCCGTAGCAGAGCTGGGGCGGGGGACCGGCCCGCTCGATGCCCGAGGCAGGCCGCCCCATGACCACCGCCCCCCTCAACCCCGTCTGGACCTTCATTCGCCGCGCGCTTGCGTCCGTCGGCCTGTCCGGCCGCGGCCTCGTCATCTTCCCGCCGGCCGCATGGCTGACCGTCTTCTTCCTTGTGCCGCTCGCCGTGGTGTTCGGCATCTCGCTCGCCACCAAGGAATTCGGCCAGCCGCCGTTCTCCGATCTCCTCACCCGCGACGGCGACAAGGTGCAGCTCACGCTGCATCTCAACAACTACATCCGCGTCCTGACCGATCCGAGCGGCATCTACATCAATGCCTTCCTGTCATCGATCAAGATCGCGGCGATCTCGACCATCATCGCCGTCCTCATCGGCTACCCGATGGCCTATGCCATCGCCCGCGCGCCCGATCGCTGGCGGAACCTGCTGCTGATGCTGGTGATCCTGCCGTTCTGGACCTCGTTCCTGCTGCGCGTCTATGCGCTGAGCGGGTTCCTGCGCGGCGAGGGCGTCATCAACAATTTCCTCGGCCTGTTCGGCATCGGCCCGTTCACGATGATGCAGACCGATTTCGCGGTCTATGTCGGCATCGTCTATTCCTACCTGCCGTTCTTCATCCTGCCGCTCTACACCAACCTCGTGAAACTCGATCAGTCCCTGCTCGAGGCGTCCGCCGATCTCGGCTCGCGCCCGTGGCAGACGTTTCTCTCGGTCACGCTGCCGCTCTCCATGCCCGGCGTCATCGCCGGCGCCATGCTGGTGTTCATCCCGGCCATCGGTGAATTCGTCATCCCCTCGCTGCTCGGCGGCCCGGGCACGCAGATGATCGGCCGCATCCTGTGGGATGAGTTCTTCAGCAAAACCAACTGGCCACGCGCCGCCGCGCTCGCCATCACCATGCTGGTGATCGTCGTGATCCCGTTCATGCTGATGCAGCGCGCCCAGAACGCCGTCGTCGAGGGGCGCACGCGATGAAATCCGGCCGCTGGTTCCTCCCCGTCGCCGCCACCATCGGCTTCATCTTCCTCTACGCGCCGATCATCTCGCTGGTGATCTTCTCGTTCAATGCCAACCGGCTTGTCACGGTCTGGTCGGGCTTTTCGCTGCAGAGTTACGTGAACCTCTGGAACGATCCGCAACTGCTGCCCGCCACCTGGCTGAGCCTGCAGATCGCGGCGCTCAGCGCCACCATCGCGCTGGTTCTCGGCACGCTCTGCGCCGTCGCCCTCGTCCGCTTCCGCCGCTTCCGCGGCAAGACCGTGCTGCAGACCGCCGTGTCTGCCCCGCTGGTCATGCCCGACGTCATCACCGGCCTGTCGCTGCTTCTGCTGTTCGTTGCCATGCAGTCGGTGATCGGCTGGCCCTCGGGCCGCGGCATGCTGACCATCGTGATCGCGCACGCCACCTTCTGCACCGCCTACGTCACCGTCGTTGTGCAGTCGCGCCTCACCGATCTCGACCTGTCGCTGGAAGAAGCGGCGATGGACCTCGGCGCCACCCCGGTGCGCGTGTTCTTCGATATCACCCTGCCGATCATCGCCCCGGCGCTGATCTCGGGCTGGCTGCTCGCCTTCACCCTGTCGCTCGACGACCTGGTGATCGCGAGCTTCGTCTCGGGCCCGGGTTCATCAACCCTGCCCATGGTGATCTTCTCGAAGGTGAAACTCGGGGTCTCGTCCGAGGTCAACGCGCTCGCCACCATCATCATCGGTATCGTCGCCCTCGGCGTCTTCACCGCCACGATGCTGCAGTTGCGACGCCCGAAGAGGGCGTAGTTGGTAGTTGGTAGTTGGTGGTCGGTGCCGATCGCGGCCGCCGCCATCTACCCAACCAAGAACTACCAGCTACCTCCGCCTCGCCAGCATCAGGCTCGCGACGCAGGCCAGCGCCACGACCACCGCGACCGTCGGCAGCGGGTCGCGCTGCACCGCGCGGGTAGCGCGCTGCGCCTGCCGGCCGACCTCGCGCGCCGCGACCGTTCCCTGATGGACCAGCGCGCCGCCGATTTCGCCCGCGGCATGCTGCAACTGCCCGGCCGTATCGTGCAGTTGATGGCCGAGCTGGTTGCCATAGCGCTCGGCGAGCTTCTGGCCGCGCTTGCCGGCCTCACCGGAAAGGTTTGCCACCTCGTGGCGCAGCGCCGACAGGTGCTGCCCCACATCGTCAAGCATCTCGTCCTGCCAGCTTCGCCGATTGAAAAACGCCATGATGTTTGCTCCGGTTGTGGCAACTGGAACGCGCGTCGGCGCAACGCGGTTCCGGGCGACGGATTTTCCGCCACCCGCGCCAATGCGGGCCAATGGTTCCAATGGCGGGCTTGCACCGGCCGCCGGCAAGGGACTACATTCCCGCCGTCGTCCCGAAACGGAGCGACACAACGTTCTCAGGGCGGGGCGAAATTCCCCACCGGCGGTAAGTGGCTTAGGCCACAAGCCCGCGAGCGCACCCGGCACTCGGGTGGTCAGCAGATCCGGTGTAATTCCGGGGCCGACGGTATAGTCCGGATGAAAGAGAACGGGAACTCTGGGAGCCACAGCTCCGCACGTCCCATTCGCAATGGGGCTGCGGGCGTCCGGCACCCTTCGATCCCGTAACCACCCTGGGGAAACTGGTTACTGAAAGGATCGAACGTGAGCCAGATTTCCTCGACTCCCAACAACGGCGCCACCATCGGGGCCGTCATCATGCTGTCGGCAAGCCTCGCCTTCGCCGGCACCAATGTGTTGCAGTCCGTACTTCCAACGCCCGTCGAATACGGCGGCTTCGGCATGAGTTCGACCGGCATGGCCTTCTGGCAATATGTGGTCGCGGCCGTGCTCAGCCTGCCACTCATCCTGCGCATCGGGCTGCACAACATGCGCACGAAGCACCCGCTGGCGCACGAGATCCGTGCCTTCGTCTCGGCGCTCGGCGTCCACGTCTTCGTCTACGGCTTCGCCTCGGGTGTGCCGATCTGGCAGATGGTGACCCTGCTCGCCACCGCGCCGCTGTTCATCATCCTCGGCTCGACCCTGTTCCTCGGCGAACGCGCCTCCGGCGCCCGCATCATCGCGGCGCTCGTCGGCTTTGCCGGCGCCATCATCGTCTCCGGCGTCGGCGCCGAGAGCATGGGCTGGTCAACCCTCATCCCCATCACCGCCGCGGCGCTATGGGCCACCACCGACGTGCTGACGAAATACCTCACGAAAAAGGGCGAGTCCGCCGAGACGCTCACCGTCTCGCTGCTCGTCCTCATCACCCCCAACCACCTCCTCATCCTCCTGATCGTGACGGCCCTCTCGGCCTTCGCGCCGGGCGTGCTGCCCGCGGGCGTCGCCACCGGCTTCCCCTTCGCGCTGCCGCAGGGGAATGCGCTGCTCCTGCTCCTGCTGCTCGGCGCCCTCACCGGGCTCGCGCAGTACCTCCTCGCCGCCGCCTACCGCGTGGCCGACGCGACGTATCTACAGCCCTTCGGCGACCTGAAGGTGGCGCTCGGCGGCATCGTCGGCTGGATCGCGCTCGGGCAGGTGCCGAGCGTCTGGTTCTGGCCCGGCGCGGCGCTGATCATCGGCGCCTCGGTCTTCATCTATTGGGCCGAATCCGGCAAGCGCACCCCCACGCTCGCCGCCGCGTAACACCATCGCTCGGGTGGAGGCTAAACCTCCACCCAGCTCCGCGTCCGGTGGCTTTTCGCCATCGCGTGCACCGCCCGCTCGATCTCCAGCCCGTGCGCGAAATCGATGATCTGCGCCGGCTCGCCACGGATGGCTTTCAGCAGTTCGTGGCACTCGATGATCTTCAGCTCATTGAACCCCAGGCCATGCCCCGGCGCCGGAATGAACCGCTCATAGGGCGCGTGCGACGGCCCTGTCAGCACGGTGCGAAACCCCTGCTCCGAGGCCCGCCCGTCGGTGGTGAACAACTGAAACTCGTTGAATCGCTCCTGGTCGTAGGCAATCGTCCCCTTCGACCCGAAAATCTGCATCGCAATCCGCCCCTTGCGCCCCCAGGCCGAACGGTCGAGCGCCATCCCCCCCGAGGCCCCGCCGGCAAGCTCGAACAGCACCGAGGCGATGTCATAGGTCTCGACCTTGCGCCGCCCGCCCTCGCGCGACGGCCGGTCCGGATACGGCATCGCAAGGTTCGCCATCACCCGCGTCACGCCGCCGAAGAGGTACTGCATCAGGCTCAGCGGATGCACGCCAAAATCATCGAGCGCGCCATAGCCCGACGACGCCTCGCTCTTCCAGTAGAACAGCGCCTCCGGGTCGGCCATGAAATCCTCGTCCATCTCGAAGCGGACGTGGTTCACCGCCCCGATCGCGCCCTCAGCGAGCAGCGTCCTTATGTGCCGGATCACCGGGTTCTGGATGTAGTTGTAACCGAGCGCCGTCACCCGCCCGGACGCCTTTGCGGCCGCCACCATGCGCTCGGCCTCGGCGAACCCCACGGCCATCGGCTTTTCGCACCACACATGCTTGCCCGCTTCCAGCGCCGCGATCGCCATCTCGGCATGGAAGGCATTGGGCGTCGTCACCGACACGACCTCCACCTCCGGGTCCTCGATCAGCGCCCGCCAGTCCTCGCTGGCCGTCTCGAACCCGAACTCATCCGCCCGCCGCCGCGCCAGCTCCGCACTGACCTCGGCGAGGTGCACCAGCCGCACCTTCGGCCCATCGCCGAACACCGGCTTCACCCCGTTCCACGCCAGCGCATGGCACTTGCCCATGTATCCGGTGCCGATCAGCCCAACGCCGATGGTGTCCATGTGTCGCTCCACTCTCAGTCATTCACCCTCCCCTTCGCGGGGAGGGTAGCGCCGCTAGCGGCAAAGCCGCGTAGCAGAGCTAGGGTGGGGGTGAGGCTTGAGAACAAATGCCCGCCCCAGCTCGGCAAAACCGGCCCCACCCTCATCCGCCCTTCGGGCACCTTCCCCCATCAAGGGGGAAGGCGATGAAACCGGAATCTCTCAGTGACGCCTTCTCCCTTGATGGGGGAAGGCGGCCCCGGCGAAGCCGGGGACGGATGAGGGTGGGGCCGCAATCCAGAAGCCCCCACAAGAAACGCCCGGAGCTTCCCCCGGGCGCCATTCTTCCCGGCAAAAGCCCCTTACTTGAACTCGGCCGCGTTCTCTTTCGTCACCAGCACCGTGCCGGTGTCGATGACCTTCTCGATGGTCTTACCGGCCTTGAGGTCGACCAGCGCCTGGATGCTGAAGCCGCCCATGTTCTTGGGCGCCTGCGCAATGGTTGCCGCCATCGTGCCTTCGAGCACCGCCGCGGCGGCGTCGGGGTTGGCGTCGTAGCCCACCACCATCACGTCGGTCTTGGCGGCGGCCTTCAGCGCTTCCACGGCGCCCAGCGCCATGTTGTCGTTGGACCCGAAGATGCCCTTGATGTTCGGGTTGCCGGCGAGAATGTTCTCGGTCACCGACAGGCCCTTGGCGCGGTCCCATTCAGCGGTCTGCTCGGCCACGACTTTGAGCCCGCAGCCTTCGAGGCCCGCTTTCGCACCGTTGGCGCGGAACTGCGCCGTCGAGTGCGCCATCACGCCCTGCAGGATCGCCACATCCGAGCCTTTCGGCAGGTTGTCGCACATGTATTTGGCGGCGAGCGCAGCGCCCACTTCGTTGTTGGTGCCGATGAAGGTTACGCCCTCATTGGAGCCGAGCGTATCGACGAACACCACGGGAATGCCTGCGGCCTTCGCCGCATCCACCACCGGCGCGAGCGCGCCCGGATCGGTCGGTGCGAGCGCGATGCCGTCGACCTTCTGGGCGATCAGGTCTTCGACCTGCGTCACCTGTGCCTGCACGTCGGTCTCGGCCGGCGGCGCCACGACAACGACCTCGACGCCCAGTTCCTTGCCCTTCGCCTGCGCGCCGGCTTCGACCGCGGCCCAGAACGGATTGCCCGCCCCCGGTCCCTTCATCACCAGCGCATAGGCGGCATTGGCGCTGCCCGTCATCGCTGCCACCGCAGCCAGAGCAACACCCGCCAGAAGCA
The DNA here is from genome assembly GCA_035433065.1 of Devosia sp. Classification (GTDB taxonomy): domain Bacteria; phylum Pseudomonadota; class Alphaproteobacteria; order Rhizobiales; family Devosiaceae; genus Devosia_A. Next base: position 20,373 of record DAORUH010000014.1, read on the forward strand.
ATTTCTTCATTTCGGTTCCTCCTCGTCTCCGTTTGCTTTCCGATGCGAAACCGGGAGACACGATCCGCATCAATTCCTGTCCGCCCACCACCGCCCCTATCCTCTCCCGCGCAGCGGGGGCGGGGGACCGGCGAAGCCGGTGGAGGGGGCGGCCCCACGCACCAGCGCTTGTTGCCGCTACCTCCGAACCGCCGCCCTCCTGCGCAGCACGTCGATGTACACGGCAATAATGATCACCAGCCCGATCAGGATCTGCTGCCAGAACGCGCTCACATTGTTGATGTTCAGCCCGTTGCGCAGGATGCCCATGATCAAGACGCCCGCCAGCACGCCGATCACCGTGCCGCGCCCGCCGAAGAACGACGCGCCGCCGATGATCACCGCCGCAATCGCATCAAGCTCGATGCCGATGCCCGCATTTGGAAAGCCACTGTCCGTCCGCCCCGCCAGCAGCAGTCCCGACAGGCCCGCGAAAAAGCCCGAGATCATGTAGACCACGACCAGCGTGCGATCGACATTGATACCCGAAACGCGCGCCGCATGCGGATTGCCGCCGATGGCAAAGATGTGCCGTCCCATGTCGGTGCGTTCGAGAAAGAACCACAGCGCCACCGCGCACACCGCGACGACAACAAGGCTAGCCGGAATACCGGCCGGCGGCGGAAAGATCCCAAGGTCCCAATACGCCTGCCCGAGGAACCGCACCTCCGGCTGCAGCCCCGAAACCGGCGCGCCGTTCGAGATGAGATAGGTGAGCCCGCGCGCGACGTTCAGCGTGCCCAATGTCATGATGAATGGATGCGGCAGCTTCAGCACCGTCAGCCCGACGCCGTTGACCCAGCCGACCACGAGCCCGATCGCCGGCCCGATGAGGATCACCAGTTGCCACGGCACGCCCGCCTTGCTGGCAATCGCCAGCGCCACCATGCCGAGCGCCATGATCGAGCCCACGCTCAGATCAATCCCCGCCGTCACGATGACGACATACATGCCGAGCGCCAGCAGCGCGAGCGAGGCATTCTGCTTGATGATGTTGGTGAGGTTCTGCGCGGTGAGAAACACCTCCGGCTTGATCGCCGCCAGCACCAGCATCATCACCACGACGACGAGAATGATCCCGTAGGCCTCCAGAAACTTCCCAAGCCCCGCCCCGCCCTTCCGCGTGGTTCCCACCGCCTCAGTCACTCTTCACCTCCCCCCCTTGCGGGGGAGGTAGCGCAGCTAGGTGGGGGGCGGAGGCAAACTCAATCCCCTCAGTCACGCCTTCTCCCTTGATGGGAGAAGGTGGGCGAAGCCCGGATGAGGGTGGGGCCGCAATCGCGACGTCAGTGCATGTTGTCATGCGCCAGCCCCGTCGTGTGTCCCTTGGTCCCCATGATCCAGCCGATCACTTCGTTGCGGGACGTCGTATCGAGCCGCGACTCCGCAAAGTTCGTGCCCTGGTACAGCGCCATCACCCGGTCGCAGCAGTAGAAGATGTCGTCCATGCGGTGCGAGATGATGATCACCGCCACGCCGTGATCCTTCAGCGATTTGATGAGGTCGAGCACCTTGCCCACCTCCTTGATCGCCAGAGCCGCGGTCGGCTCATCCATGATCACCAGCTTGCCGTCGAACGCCGTGGCGCGCGCAATGGCCACCGCCTGCCGCTGGCCGCCGCTCAGGTCCTCGGTGTTCTGCTCGACCGACTTCACGTGAATATGCATGCGGTCGAGATGTTCGGCCGCCATGCGCCGCGCGCGGCCATGATCCACCACCGTCAGCGGGCCGATCTTCGTGCCGGGCTCTCTTCCGAGATAGATGTTCTCGTAGATCGCCATGTTCCCGGCGAGCGCGAAGTCCTGGTAGACCATCTCGATCCCGAGCTTCTGCGCATCCTTGGGGGATTTGAACTCGACAGGCGTACCGTTGAACAGCAACTGCCCCTCGCTCGGCCGGAACAGGCCGGAGAGGATTTTCATCAGCGTCGACTTGCCGGCGCCGTTGTCGCCGACCACGCCCAGAACCTCGCCGTGCCCGACGCGAAAGTTCACGTCGGTCAGCGCGGTGATCGCGCCAAAATACTTGGAGATTCCACGAGCCTCGAGCAGCGGCGTGGCCATCCGCGACATCCTCCCTGAGCACCTTCGTTCTCATTTCATGGAACAAATGGTGCTTTTCTTTCCGCTGGTAGAATGTTTATTCTATCCAACGTAATTGCGTCAAGGGCGGTCCGGCGTTGGTCCGAAGGCAGTCTGTGGGGGGCGCTGCGGCAATCATATTGCACCTAAGTGCGATCGATGGGATTTGAACCCCGGAGTCGCATCAGCGGGGAAGACGGGAATCGATGAGCGAGATTGACGTCACCGCCGAGAGCGCCCCACGCGACTTCGCGGCCCTGCGCGCCCTCATCGTCACCCGCGCCCAGACCCTGCCGCGCCGCCTCACCCAGGTCGCGAGCTACGCCGTCGAGAACCCCGACGAAATCGCCTTCGGCACCGCCGCCAGCGTCGCGAGCCGCGCCGGGGTGCAGCCATCGACGCTCGTTCGCTTCTCTCAAGCCCTTGGCTATCAAGGCTTTTCGGACCTGCAGGAAGTCTTCCGCTCGCGCCTGCGCGAACGCGTCCCCAGCTACGACGAGCGCCTGCGGCAGCTGCGCGAACACGGCCACCACGCCTCCGAGGCCGGCGTCCTGATCGACGGCTTCGCCGATGCCGCCACCCGCTCCATCGCCGACTTCCGCGACAAGGCCGACCCCGAGCGCATCGACCGCGCCGCGGCCATCCTCGCCGCAGCAGAAACGGTCTATCTCCTTGGATTACGTAGAAGTTTTCCGATCACCGCCTACATGTCCTACGCGCTCGGCAAGCTCGGCATCCGCAACCTCCTGGTCGACGGCATCGCGGGTCTGGGCAGCGAGCAGACGAGCTTCATCTCCTCCCGCGACGCCCTCCTCGCGGTCAGCTTCACGCCCTATGCGAGCGAGACCGTCACCCTCGCCAACGCCGCGCGCGGCCGTCAGGCGAAGATCATTTCCATAACAGATTCAATCTTCTCGCCGATCGCACCGATCGCCGATGTGTGGCTGGAAATCGTCGAGGCGAACTTCGAGGGCTTCCGCCCGATGGCCGCGACAATGGCGCTGGCGATGACTCTCTCGGTCGCCATCGCCGCCAAGCGCAACGAGGTCCGTTAGCCCGGCAACGCGCCGGTGCTGAGGAAGGTGCCGGGGGCGAACTGCTCGAAGTCGAGCGTCGCGCCGGTCATCAGACCGGACTCGTCCGAGGCCAGGTAGGCGACGGCCCGGGCCAGCTCGTCAACCTTCACCAAGCGCTTGAACGGCCTCTTCTTTTCGGCCTCTTCCAGCCAGTTATCGGCGGCGTTGTTGAAGCGCTTGAGCGTTGCATGCTCGCCCGGCGTATCGACCCAGCCGGGCAGGATGGCGTTGACCCGGATCCGGTCCCAGTTCAGCGACGTGGCGGCGTTCTTGGTGAGGTTTACCAACCCCGCCTTGCTCGCGCTGTAGGGCGCCAGATAGTTCGCCCCGCCATGCGCATTGACCGACGAGATGTTGACGATCGAGCCCGGAATCTTCAATTGCCGCATGGCCTTGGCCGCATCCTGCATGAGGAAGAACGGCGCCCGAAGGTTGACCGCAATCATGCGGTCGAACAGCTCGAGATCGGTGTCGATGATGGTGCCGCGGTCGGTCAGCGCCGCGACGTTGCACAGGATATCGACCCGCCCGAACGCGGCCATTGCCGCCGGTACAAGCTGGCTGACGGCAGCCGGGTCCTGCAGGTCGGCCGCGACACATTTCGCGAGTTGCCCCAAGGAGTTGGCGACGGCATGGCCCTTTTCGGCATTGCGGTCGGTGAGCAGCATGCCCTTGATGCCGCGCTCGGCGAACAGGCGGGCGACGGCCTCGCCCATGCCCTGCGCGGCGCCGGTGATGAGGGCGACTTTGCCGTCGAGGCGGCTATGGCTGAATGCGTCTGTCATGCGCGGAACCTAAGCGAAATCCGTGACTTAGAAAACCCGTACCGCCTGCCCGGTGCGCCGGGATTCGGTCGCTGCCTCGGCCAGCTTCTGCGCCGCGAGGCCGTCGTGGATCGACGGCGTCGGCTTCGTGCCGCCCTCGACCGCGTTGACGAAGGCTGTCACCTCGGCCGCATAGGCCGCGACGTAGCGGTCGATGAAGAAGTTCTTGATCACGTCGCCGGTGAAGCCGGAGGCGTCGGCGCGCTCGACGGTGGTCATGTGGACGTTGTTGGCGCGCAGCATCCCGCCCGACCCATGCACCTCGATGCGCTGGTCGTAACCATATGTGGCTCTTCGGGAATTCGTGATGACCGCGATCTTGCCCGAGGCCGTCTGCATCTGCACGGCGGCGGTATCGACGTCGCCCGCAGTGCCGATGGCGGGGTCAACGAGCGCCGCGCCGAGGGCGTGGACGGAGACGAATTCCTCACCCACGAGGAAGCGGGCGAGGTCGAAGTCGTGGATCATCATATCCCGGAACAGGCCGCCCGAGCGCTCGATGTAGCTGACCGGCGGCGGCGCGGGGTCGCGGGAGATGATGGTGACCAGCTCGACTTCGCCTATCTCCTTGTCGTGCAAGCGCTTTTTGAGCGCGCCGAAGTTGGGGTCGAAGCGCCGGTTGAAGCCGATCATCACCGCCTTGCCGGACTTCTCGACGATCGGCAGGGCGCGCTCGATACGCTCCACCGAGAGCGAAACAGGCTTTTCGCAGAGCACGTGCTTGCCGGATTGCACTGATTTTTCAATGAGATCGGCGTGCGTGTCGGTGGGGGTGCAAATGAGGATGGCATCAACATCGGAGGCAATCACCTCGTCCACCGAAGCGACCTTGGCCCCGACGCTGCCGGCCAGCGCCTGCGCCGCCTCGGGCATCGCGTCGGCCACGTAGGCGACGGACGAGTTGCTCAGACCGGCGATGGTCGCCGCATGCACCTTGCCAATGCGCCCTGCCCCGAGCACCCCAAACCGGATCATTGCCAAACCCCCTCGTTTCTCACTTAGCGCGAATATGATTGCCGCAGCCTGCCCCGCAGACTGGGTCTGGACCAAGCCCGGACTGCCCCGGACCAAGCCCGGGACAAGCTGGTCGATATGGAACGTTCATTCCGGAATACTGTCATTCGGAATTGACGTTTCATTCGCGCGAGGGATACAACGCGCCTTAAAGGCTGTCCATAGAGGACCGCGAGGGGAGAAGACCATGGCCGCCGCGCCGCAGCAACTCGATGTCATCACCATCGGGCGGGCGTCCGTTGATCTATACGGCCAGCAGATCGGCACACGACTCGAAGACATCGGCTCATTCACCAAGGCGGTGGGCGGATGCCCCACGAATATCGCGGTCGGTACGGCGCGGCTGGGGCTGAAATCGGCGCTGATCACCCGCGTCGGCAGCGAGCAGATGGGCGGCTTCATCAAGGAGCAACTGCGGCGCGAGGGCGTGACCACCACCGGCATCGTCACCGACGACAAGCGCCTCACCGCACTGGTGCTGCTGGCGGTCGAGGACGAGGGCGTCTCGCCCATGATCTTTTATCGCAGTGACTGCGCCGACATGGCGCTGAGCGAAGAGGACATCGATGAGACGTTCGTCTCATCGGCCGGCGCCATCGTCATCACGGGCACGCATTTTTCGACCGCGAATGCCAAGGCCGCGCAGCTGAAGGCCGTGCGCATTGCCAAGGCCAACGGCCGGCGCGTGGTGTTCGATATCGACTACAGGCCGAACCTGTGGGGGCTGGCCGGACACGCCGCAGGGTTCGAGCGCTATGTCGCCTCGGACCATGTGAGCAACGAAATCCGCCCGGTGCTGCCCGATTGCGACCTGATCGTCGGCACCGAGGAGGAGGTGCTGATCGCCGGCGGCAAAGGCGAGTTGCACGAGGCGCTGCGCGCCATCCGCGCGGTGTCGAACGCGACCATTGTCTTGAAGCGCGGGGCCAAGGGCTGCATCGTCTATGACGGGGCCATTCCCGATGACCTCGAACAGGGGATCGTCGGACAGGGCTTTCCGATCGAGATCTACAACGTGCTGGGTGCGGGCGACGCGTTCATGTCGGGGTTTCTGCGCGGCTGGCTCAAGGGCGAGACGCACCAGACGAGCGCCACCTGGGCCAATGCCTGCGGCGCGTTCGCGGTGAGCCGCCTGCTCTGCGCGCCGGAATATCCGACGTGGACGGAGCTTGAGTTTTTCCTCGCCAATGGCAGCAAGCACAAGGCGCTGCGCAAGGACGCGGCGCTCAACCACATCCACTGGGCGACAACGCGGCGCGGCACGTGGCCAAAGCTCATGGCCTTTGCCATCGACCACCGCAGCCAGCTCGAGGAGATGAGCGGCGGCGCGACGGAAAAGATTGCGCCGTTCAAGGCACTCGCCGTTGAGGCGGCGCTCAGGGTTGCCGATGGCCGCGACGGTTTTGGCATGCTGCTCGACGACAAGTATGGGCGCGAGGCGCTGTTCAGGGCGGGCCGCCGCGACAATTTCTGGATTGCGAAGCCACTGGAACTGCCGGGGAGCCGGCCGCTGAAATTCGAGTTCTCGCAGGATGTGGGCTCGCGGCTGATCGAATGGCCGGTGGACCATTGCGCGAAGGTGCTGTGCTTCTATCATCCGGACGATCCGGCGGAGCTGAAGGCACAGCAGATCGAGACGCTGCGCGCGGCGTATGATGCGGCGCGCACGGTGGGACGCGAGATCCTGATCGAGATCATCGCGAGCAAGGCAGGGCCGGTGGATGAGCGGACGACGGCGCGGGCGCTGGCGGAGATCTATGCTGCTGGCCTGAAGCCAGACTGGTGGAAGCTGGAGCCGCAGCAGAGCGCGGCCGCGTGGCGCGAAGTGGACGCGGTGATTGCCGCCAATGATCCGCTGTGCCGCGGCGTGGTGATGCTGGGGCTCGACGCGCCGATGGACACGCTGCGCGCGAGTTTTGCGCTGGCGAAGTCATCGGCGACGGTGCGCGGGTTTGCCGTGGGCCGGACGCTGTTTGGCGACGCGGCGCGGGCGTGGTTTGCCGGACGCATGAGTGACGAGGAAGCGGTGGCGGACATGGCGGCGCGGTTTAAGGCGCTGTGTGCGGTTTGGGAGGGGGTGTGAGGTGGTGGGGCTTGCTGTCATGCTGACTGTTGGCTCCCCCTCATCCGGCGCTTCGCGCCACCTTCTCCCACGGAGGGGAGAAGGACTCCCGACTGCTGAGTTCGAGGTTCCATGGCCTTCTCCCCTCTGTGGGAGAAGGTGGCGAAGCCGGATGAGGGGGGCTGGCGGTTGACGCAGAACCCGCTCAGTCCACGCATGAAGGGTTTTGCGCGGCGGTTGCGCCGCGAAGCCACGCCCCATGAGATGCGATTGTGGGCACTGCTGCGCGACAGGCGGTTTGTCGGCTTTCGCTTCCGGAGGCAGGTGCCGATTGGACCCTATATTGCAGACTTCGTCTGTCAGGGGCGGCGCCTGATCGTTGAACTTGATGGCAGCCAGCACGCTGAGGACGAAAGTGATGCCGTGCGCGACGCGGAATTGCATCGGCGCGGCTATCGCGTGCTACGCATCTGGAACAACGAGTTGATGAAGAACGAGCGCGGAGTGGCCGAGGCGATCCTGGTCGCCCTACAGGAGCCTACAGGCCTCGAACCCACCGCACCGGGAGGACCCACATGACCCAATCCACAATCCGGCTCACCATGGCGCAGGCGCTGGCGCGGTTTTTGACGCGGCAGATGACCGAGATCGATGGGCAGAAAGTGCCGATCTTTGGCGGGGTGTTTGCCATTTTCGGGCATGGCAATGTCGCGGGGATGGGCGAGGCGCTGTATCAGGTGCGCGATGTTCTGCCGACCTATCGCGGGTACAATGAGCAATCGATGGCGTTCGCGGCGATCGGGTTTGCCAAGGCGAGTTTTCGGCGGCGGATGATGGTGGCGACCTCGTCCATCGGACCCGGGGCGACCAATATGGTGACGGCGGCGGCGCTGGCGCATGTGAACCGGTTGCCGCTGCTGCTGCTGCCGGGCGATGTGTTCGCCAACCGTGCGCCCGACCCGGTGCTGCAGCAGGTGGAGGATTTTGGCGACGGCACGGTGAGCCCGAACGATACGTTCCGGCCGGTATCGCGCTACTTCGACCGCATCACGCGGCCGGAGCAGATCATCCCCGCGCTCAACCGCGCCATGCAGGTGCTGACCGACCCGGCCGAGTGTGGGCCGGTGACGCTGGCGCTGTGCCAGGACGTGCAGGCGGAAGCCTATGACTACCCCGAGGCGATGTTCGAAGAGAAGGTGTGGCGGACGCGCCGCATGATGCCCGATGCCGACGAGTTCGCGGAGGCGGCGGCGGCGATCGAGGGCGCGTCGCGCCCGGTGATCATCGCGGGCGGCGGCGTGCTCTACGCGGAGGCGACCGAGGCGCTGCGAACCTTTGCCGAGGACCACGGCATTCCCGTGCTGGAAACGCAGGCCGGCAAATCGAGCCTGCCGCATGACCATCCGCTCAACATGGGGTCGCTCGGCGTGACCGGGACGACGGCCGCGAATGCGATGGCCGAGGCGGCCGATCTCATCATTGCGGTGGGCACGCGGCTTGCCGATTTCACCACCGGCTCGTGGGCGCTGTTCAAGGATGACGGCGCGCAGATCGTCGGCATCAACGTGCAGCCGTTCGACGCGATGAAGCGACGGGCCCTGCCGCTGGTGACCGACGCGCGGGTCGGCATCGAGGCACTGGAGCAGGCGCTGGGCGGCTGGCGCGCGAACCCCGACTGGACGGCGAAAGCAAAAGCCGAGAAGGCAAATTGGACGGGCGTCTCAAAACGCTTCACCGACCCGAGCAACGCCGAACTGCCGAGCGACATGCAGGTGATCGGCGCGGTGGCGCGAGCGCGGCCGAACGCCATCCTCGTTTCTGCAGCGGGCGGCCTCCCGGGCGAGTTGCACCGGCACTGGCCGGCCACCTTCCCCGGCAGCTACCATTGCGAATATGGTTATTCGACAATGGGTTACGAGATCGCCGGGGCGCTGGGCGTGAAGCTGGCGCGGCCGGATTCCGATGTCGTCGTGATGCTTGGCGACGGCAGCTACATGATGCTGAACTCGGAAATTTCGTCATCGGTGATGCTGGGCAGGAAGCTCACCATCGTGCTGCTCGACAACCGCGGCTTTGGATGCATCAACCGGCTGCAGATGGCGACCGGCGGGGCCAACTTCAACAACCTGCTTGAGGACACGCTGCACGAGCGCATGCCCGAGATCGATTTCGTCAAGCACGCGGAATCGATGGGCGCGGTGGTGCGCAAGGCCGCGTCCATCGCGGAGCTGGAAAGCGCGCTGCAGGCGGCCGAGGCGGATGCGCGGACATCGGTGGTGGTGATCGACACCGACCCGCTGGCGGTGACCGATGTGGGCGGCCACTGGTGGGATGTGGCGGTGCCGGAGGTCTCGCCGCGCGCCGAGGTGAAGGCGGCGCGGAAGAAGTATGAGGACGCGGTGAAGGGACAGCGGTTTTAGGTTTTGAGGGTGGGGCAATGCACCCCAATGGAGAGAACAATGAAAGCCAAACTGGGCATGTCGCCCATTGCGTGGTGGAATGACGACCTGCCGGAGCTGAGCGATGATGTCTCGCTGGAGGAGTGCCTGCGGCAATCGCGCTCGGCCGGGTTTACCGGGATGGAGAAGGGGCGGCGGTTTCCGGAGGATCCGGAGGTCATGCTGCCGATCCTGCGCGCGGCCGATGTGACGCTGTGCGGCGGGTGGTTTTCGGGGACGCTTGTCAACGAGGAGCTGGCAGCCAACCAGGACCGCATCCTCCCCATGATCGAGCTGTTCAAGGCGGTGCATGCGCCGTGCATCGTCTATGGCGAGGTGGGGCGGTCGATCCAGGGGGATCGGACGAAGCCGCTGGCGACGAAGCCGAAGCTCTCGGACGACGAGATGCGGGCTTACGCGAAGAAGGTGACAGAGTTCGGCGAGTGGTGCGCTGATCAGGGGATGCCGCTCAGCTATCACCACCACATGGCGGCGGTGGTGGAGACCGAGCCGGAGCTTGATGCGTTCATGCGGTACTCGGGCGCGGGGATTCCGCTGCTGCTCGATGCGGGGCATCTGGCGTTTGCGGGGGGCGATGTGCTCAGGGCCATCGACAACCATCATGCGCGCATCAACCATGTGCATGTGAAGGACATCCGCCGGCCGGTGGTCGATGGGCTGGACCGGACGCGGCAGAGCTTTCTCGATGCGGTGGCGCTCGGGGCGTTCACGGTGCCGGGCGATGGATCGCTCGATTTCGGCGCGATCGTGCAGCGGTTTGCGGACTATGGCTATGAGGGCTGGTTCGTGGTCGAGGCCGAGCAGGACCCGAAGCAGGCACCGCCGCTGAAGATGGCTGAGGTAGGGCACAAGGAACTGATGCGGGTGATGACCGCGGCCGGATACACGGTTGAAACCGAGGGGTTCCCCAAGGCATAACCGTGGCAACGGCAACGGAGCGCGGGCGGCAGTGAAAGACAGCGAGATCGAATGGTTCAGGCCGCTTTGGCTGCGCGTGCTGGTCACCGGGCTGGTCGCGGTGTGGTTCGCGTTCGAGGTGCTCGGGTCGCGCGATACGCTGTGGATGGTGATCACCGGCGCGGCGCTGGCGTATGCGGTGTGGAACCTGTTCATCCGTTTTGATGCGCGCGCCGCCGAAGTGAAGAAAAAGCCGGAGGAGAACGGCGATGGGAAACCTGAGGCTTAAGGCATCCGGTACGAGCGGGCGCGTCCAGCATGTGACGCCTGAGAGCGCCGGGTGGACCTATGTGGGGTTCGACCTCTACCGGCTGGGTTTGGGCGAGAGCGCTGCGGGCGGGCTGGCGGATCGCGAGGCGTGCCTCGTGATCGTTTCGGGCAAGGGCAGGTTCCGTGCCGATGGGCGCGATCTGGGGGAACTCGGCGGGCGGGCGAGCCCGTTCGATGGGCCGGGGCATTCAGTCTATGTGCCGGCGGGGGCGCCGTGGGAAGTTGTCGCGACTTCGCCGCTGGAGCTGGCGGTGTGTACGGCGCCGGGCAGGCCGGGCTCGCATCCGGTGCGGGTGATCGGGCCGGATGCGGTGGAATCGCTGGTGCGCGGCAAGGGCACCAATACGCGCTATCCGCGCAATATCCTGCCCGAGACGGCGCCGGCGGATTCGCTGCTGGTGGTCGAGGTGATCACGCCGGGCGGGCACACGTCGAGCTATCCGCCGCACAAGCACGACACCGACAACCTGCCGCATGAGAGCCTGCTCGAGGAGACGTATTACCACCGGTTCGCGAAGCCGCAGGGCTATGCGTTCCAGCGGGTGTATACGGATGACCGGTCGCTCGATGAGACGGTGCTGGTCGAGGACGGCGACGTGGTGATGGTGCCGCGCGGCTATCATCCGGTGGCGGCGATTGCGGGGTATGACCTCTACTATCTCAACGTGATGGCGGGGCCGAAGCGGACGTGGAAATTCCACAATGCGCCCGAGCATGAGTGGATCCTCGGGGCGTGAGTGCCCGGCCTTGCGTGGTTCGACAGGCTCACCACGAAGGCCTCACACGCGTCCCGGTGGGCTTCGTGACACACGAGACCTTGACCCTTGCGCCAAACCCCGCGACAACGCGCGGGCTTTGGTGAGGGGCGTATCGTGGCGGACTCCAATTTCATCCTGACGCTGAGTTGCGTCGACCGGCCGGGGATCGTGGCGGCGGTGACGTCGGAACTCGCGGCGCTCAATGCCAATATCGCGGAGTCGAACCAGTTCTGGGACCGCGAGACGGGCCAGTTCTTCATGCGGCTGGCGTTTACCGCGCCTGAGGGCGTCGACCGCGAGACGCTGGAGCGGTCGCTGAAGCCGGCCTTCGAGCGGTTCGCGATGCGGACGGCGCTGATCGACCAGGGACGCAAGAAGCGCATCGTCGTCATGGTGTCGAAGTTCGATCACGCGATGCTGCACCTGCTGTACCAGATCCGCGTCGGCTGGCTGGATGCCGAAGTCGCGGCGATCATCTCCAACCACGAGGACAGCCGGGCGACGGCGGTCTACGAGAACATTCCGTACCACCACTTCCCGCTCGCGCGCGGCGGCGACAAGGCGACGCAGGAGGAGCAGATCCTCGGCGTGGTGAAGGAGACGGGCGCCGATCTCGTGGTGCTGGCGCGCTACATGCAGATCCTCTCGGACCGGTTCGCGACGCGGCTCTATGGGCAGATCATCAACATCCACCACTCGTTCCTGCCCAGCTTCAAGGGCGCAAAGCCCTATCACCAGGCGCACGAGCGGGGCGTGAAGATCATCGGGGCCACGGCGCACTACGTGACGCCGGACCTCGACGAGGGTCCGATCATCGAGCAGGACATCGCGCGGGTGACCCACGCGATGACGCCTGACGACCTGATTGCGGTGGGACGCGACACCGAAAGCCGCGTCCTCGCGCGCGCCGTCAAGATGCACCTCGAAAGCCGGGTGATGCTGAACGGCAAGAAGACGGTGGTCTTCGGCTAGGCCGAAGGCACCAGCGCAGCGCGGTTGGCGGCGAGGAAGTCGCGCAGCGACTCCGGCTTGCTGCCCCAGAACCGCTCGACGGCATCGGTCACCATCCCGACCTTGTTCTCGCGCGTATTGCGATCGAAGGGGACGATGAAGTGGTCGGCGACGGAAGCGGGGACGCCCGCTGCCTTGGCGCCGGCGGCGAGTTGCTCGTCGCTCACGTTGACGACCTCGATCGGCCGGCCGGTGACCTCGCTGGCAATGGCCGCGGTCTGGGCGGTCGTCAGGGCCTCGGGCCCGGTCACCGTGCAGACCTCGCTGGCCGACGGCCGCAGCAGCGCTCCGGCCGCGGCGCGGGCAGCTTCGCGGCGCGTCGGGTTGCTGACCCTGCCCTCTCCCGCCGAGGTGTACCATTTGCCCGACGCGATGACCCCGGGAAGCGTTCCGAGGAGGTTGTCGGCGTACCAGTTGATGCGCAGGATCGTGTAGGGCAGCCCGCTCGCCTTGATGGCCTGCTCGGTGCCGTAGTGTTCGAAGGCAAAGCCGATGGCGGACGGCGGCTCCGGCGTGGGCATCGAGGTGTAGAGCAGTTCCTTCACGCCGGCCGCCTTGGCGGCTTCGACGGCGGCGAGGTGTCCGGCGAGCCGCGCGTTCGGCTGGCTGGTCGAGATGATCAGCAGGCGGTCGACGCCCTCGAATGCCCCTGCGAGCCCGGCCGGATCGGTGAAATCAGCCTTCCGCACTTCGACGCCCGGGAGACCGGCGAGCTTTGAGGGATCGCGCGTTCCGGCGATGATGCGGCCGGAATATCCCTTTTCCAACAGGGCCTCGATGACCTGACGCCCGAGCTTACCGCTGGCGCCGGTGACGAATAGCGTGGGCAATGAGGGCATTCCTTGACTCTCCGCTGTTGGGTTGGCGCGACCTGCGATGCATTGACTCTTTTTGAGAGCAGGTATGTGGAAGGAACCTGCCGGGAAAGGCAAGGCGGCAGGTTTGCCGCCAGGAGTTGCGTCGAAGGACCCCGTCTTCGGCTAGGCCGAAGGCACCAGCGCAGCGCGATTGGCGGTGAGGAAGTCGCGCACGCTCTCGGGCTTGTCGCCCCAGAGCGTTTCCACCGCATTGGTGACCATGCTCAATGCGCCGTTGCGCTGACCGATCTCGAACGTGGTGAAGAGGCCCGCGAGCTCGGGCGCAAAGCCCGCCTGCGTGAGGCCCGCGGCATACTCCTCGCCCGAGACATCGACGACCGCGATCGGGCGGCCGGTGACTTCGGAGGCGACGGTGGCGAGTTCGCGAACCGTCAGTGTCTCGGGACCCGTGATGGTGAGGACACGACTGCCGGGTGCATCGGCGAGCAGGGCCCCGGCTGCGGCCTTGGCCGTGTCTTCGCGGGTGACGTGAGAGATGCGGCCAGTACCGGCGGCGGTGTACCATTTGCCGCTGGCAAGAGCGGGCGGGAGCGAACCCAGCAGGTTCTCGGTGTACCAGCTGTTGCGCAGGATCGTGTAGCCGATGCCGCTCGCCTTGATCGCCTGCTCGGTGGCGTAGTGATCGGCGGCCATCGGGATGACGTTGCCCGGCTCGGGATCGGGCAGCGAGGTGTAGACGATGTGCCGGACGCCCGCCGCTTTGGCTGCCGCGACGGCATCGGTCTGCAGCTTGACGCGCGCCGCACCGATCTCGCCGGTCGAGATGATCAGCACGTGATCGACGCCCGCGAGCGCAGCGGTGAACGCCGCCGGATCGGAAAAATCGGCCGTGCGGGTCTCGACCCCGGCAAAATCCAGCCGTTCGGGGTGACGCGAACCGGCGATGATCTTGCCGGCATAGCCGCGCGCGAGCAGCAGCTCGACCACGCGGGAGCCGAGTTTTCCGCCGGCACCGGTGACAAACAGCGTGGGCAATGAGGGCATGCAAAAGGTCTCCGTGCGTCCGGCGGCGCACCCGGCGCCGCCTTGTCTCTTTTTGAGAGCAGGTATATGAGGGGAACCGATACGGAAGGGCAAGACGGCAGGTTTGCCGCCAGTAGTTACTTCGAAGGAACCAGCATGAACGGCGATCCGGCCACCCATCTCGTCCATGGCATGCAGCGCTGGCGCCAGCGCCACCCCGCGCTGCAGAACTGCGCCGTGCGCGACGTGCTCGACCAGATTTCGGACAAGTGGAGCGTGCTCATCATCATCGCGCTGGCGGAGCGGCCGCACCGCT
>DAORUH010000015.1:0-33998 GCA_035433065.1 Devosia sp.
CGGGATCGAGACCGTGGCTTCGGGCAAGGAGGGGTGGGATCGGATCATCGACATCGCCCGCCATCTCGTACTGCCGGTGTCCTCGCTCGGCATCATCTATCTTGCGCTGTTCCTGCGCACCATGCGCGCCGGCATGGTCGAGGCCTGGCGGCAGGAATATGCGCTCGCGGCGCGCGCCAAGGGGCTGGCGCGGCACCGTATCGTGCTCCGGCACATCGCGCGCAATGCGCTGCTACCGCTCGTCACCATGATCGGGCTGCAGGCCGCCGCCATGCTTGGCGGCAGCGTGGTGATCGAGAGCGTCTTCGCGGTGCCCGGCTTCGGGCGGCTGGCGCAGGAAGCGGTGGCGGGACGCGACGCTCCGCTGCTGATGGGGATCATCGTCATCAGCGCCATCCTCGTCATCGTGGTCAACCTGCTGGTCGATCTCGTCTATGCGCTGCTAGACCCGCGCGTCGGCGCCAGCGAGGCGAGGTGACCATGCTGCGCCGTCTCTTCCGATCGCCCGAGGCGATGACCGGCCTGTTCCTGCTGCTGGGCTTTGCCGCGCTGGCGCTGTTTGCGCCGGTGCTGTTCCCCAAGGACCCGCTATCGATCGCTGGCAAGCCGCTGCTCCTGCCCTTCACCGATGCGGCCCTGCCGCTCGGCACTGACCGGCTCGGGCGGAACGTGCTAGCGGGCCTCGTTCACGGCACCCGCGCCTCGCTCGCAGTGGGCGTGGCCGCGGCGCTGGTTGCGATCCTCCTCGGCATGCTGATCGGCACACTGGCCGGGTTCGCGGGCGGTCTTGCCGATGAACTCCTGATGCGGGTTGTCGATGCCTTCCAGATCGTCCCCGGCTTCCTCCTGGCGCTGGCCTTTGTCAGCGTCTTCGGCCCGTCGCTGCCGATTGTCGTGCTCGCCATTGCGCTGGGCGCGTGGACTGGCCCGGCGCGGTTGGCCCGCGCGGAAGTCCTGTCCATCCGCGAGCGTGATTATGTCGCCGCGGCGCGCGTCATCGGCATGCATCCGCTCGAGATTGCGCTGCGTGAAGTGCTGCTCAACGCCCTGCCGCCGGTGCTCGCCATCAGCTCGGTGATCGTCGCGGGCGCGGTGCTAACAGAGGCTGCGCTGTCCTTCCTCGGGCTGGGCGATCCCAACATCGTCACCTGGGGCTCGATGATCGCCGAGGGGCGCACGGTGCTGCGCTCGTCCCCCTACCTCTCGATCATCCCGGGCCTCGCGCTCGTGACGACGGTGCTCGGCATCTACCTTTTCGCCGAAGGGCTCTCCGAAGCCATCTCGGGCCGCAAGGTGCGCGTATGAGCGAGGTGCTCCTGCGCATCGAAGGGCTCGGCGTGCGCTATCCCAAGGCGCAAAAGCCCGCATTGTCTGATGTGAATCTCGAAGTCGGTCGCGGCGAGCGCCTTGCCGTCGTCGGCGAAAGCGGTTCGGGCAAGAGCACGCTCGCTCTCGCACTGGCTGGGCTGCTGCCGCGCGGCAGCGTCAGCGGCAATATCACCTGGCCGGGCCTCAGCGCGCCGCCGGTCGCCGGTCGCGATATCGGCGTGGTGTTTCAGGACCCGGGCAACAGCCTCAACCCCGTGCTGCGCGTCGGCGAGCAGATCGCGGAAGTGCTGGTGCGCCATGTGGGCCTGTCGTGGCCGGAGGCATGGCGGCGCGCCGAGGAATTGGTGGGGCAGGTGGGTCTGCCCGATCCAGCGCGGACGGCGCGTGCCTTTCCGCATCAGCTTTCGGGCGGGCAGCGCCAGCGCATCGGCATCGCGGAGGCACTGGCCGCGGGACCGGCGCTGCTCATCGCCGACGAGGCGACGAGCGCGCTCGATACCATCGTGCAGGCCGAAATCCTCGCGCTGCTAGACCGGCTGGTGCGCGAGCGTCATTCGACGCTGATCCTCATCACCCACGACATCGCGCTGGCCTCGCAGTTCGCCGACCGCATCGCCGTCTTCCACGACGGGCGGCTGGTGGAGACCGGCAGCGCCGAAGCGGTGACGACGCGGCCCTCCGATGCCTACACGGCCAATCTCCTCGCGAGCCAGATTGATCTCACAACGCCGCCGTTGATCGGGGAGGCGCTGTGACCGTGCCGCTCCTCTCGGTTTCCGGCCTCAGCAAGACCTTTCGTTCCGGGGGCAGGGAAGTCGCTGCCCTCGACAATGTGTCGCTCGACGTGTTTCCGGGCGAGACGCTGGGTCTCGTCGGCCCGTCCGGCAGCGGCAAGTCGACCCTCGCGCGCGTCATCATGCGGCTGGTGAGCGCGGACGCAGGCTCGATCCTGTTCGACGGCGTGGACCTGCTGTCGCTTGAGGGCGCCAGATTGCGCCAGCAGCGCAAGCGCCTGCAGATGGTGTTCCAGGATCCGCTCGCCGCCTTCAACCCGCGAGCGACGGTGGCAAGCGCGCTCGACGATCCGCTGCGAATCCACCGGATCGTCCCGGCAGGCGAACGCCGCCGTGCGTCCGAGCAGTTGCTCGAACGCGTTGGCCTCCCGACCGAGTTCATCACGCGCTCCATCCACGAGATTTCCGGCGGCCAGCGGCAGCGCGTCGCCATCGCGCGGGCACTCGCCACTGAGCCGGACCTGCTCGTCCTCGACGAGGCTGTGTCGGCGCTCGACCTCACCGTCCGCAACCGCATTCTTGACCTGCTGGTTGACCTGCAGCGCGAGCGTGGCCTCTCCTACATTTTCGTGTCGCACGACCTCGCCGTCGTCAGGGCAATTGCGCATCGCGTGGCCATCATGGACCGCGGACGCATCGCCGAGACGGGCCCGACGCCCGAGGTGGTCGCTGACCCGAAATCCGCCATTGGCCGGGCGCTGGTGGCGGCTGTTCCAACCCTGCGCAAGGCTGGCTGAAATGTCCGACTGGTCCCCACTGCTCGATGCCCCATCGTTCCCCGTGGATGAATATGCCGTGCTCGCCGACCGGCTGGCGGCGTTGCTCGACACAAGCAACGTCATACTTCTGGTGCAGGGCGAGGCGATCATCGCGCTCGAGGCCGCAGCGACAAGCCTCGCGCGGCCGGGCCTCCGTGTGCTGAACATCGTGACGAGCCCCTATGGCGCGCTGTTCGGCAACTGGCTGCGGCGCGGCGGCGCGGTGGTCGAGGACCTCGTCGCGCCCGCCGGCAAACCCATTGCCGCCGCGGCGGTGGAGGCGGCGCTGGCGTCGGCGTTGTTCGATCTTGTTTCCCTGGTGCATGCGGAGTCCGCCAGCGGCATCCTCAATCCGCTTCCGCATATCGCGCGGGCAGTGCGCGCCACGGGCGCGTTGCTGGTGGTCGATGCGGTGGCCTCGTTCGGAGGACACGCGCTCGACGTCGATGCGCTGGGCATCGATATCGCTGTGGTCGGCCCACAGAAGTCGCTCGGCGGCGCGGCGGGTGTCTCGGCGCTCGCGGTCAGCGCACGGGCGTGGCGGCAGATCGAACAGCCGGGCGGCCCGACCGCTTCGGTCCTGTCGCTGCTCGACCTCAGGGCGCAATGGCTCGACAAGGGGCGCGGCGTGCTGCCCGGCATGCCGTCGCCGATCGAGTTTCATGCGCTGGCGGCGGCGCTCGCCCGGTTCGAAGCCGAGGGACTGGACGCGGCGATCGCGCGTCACACGCGGGCCGGGGCCGTGACACGCGCCGCGCTCAAGGCGCTGGGGCTCGCGCCCTGGGTACCCGATGCCGAGGCCTCCAATCTCGTCACCGCTGCCGTGCTGCCGGCGGGCATCGACCGCGCCAGCGTGCTGGAAGCGCTCGCGCCTTATGCGACCGGGACCGCTGCCGCGGTCGGGCCGGGGACCGACGCCCTGCTGCGGCTCAATCACACCGGGCCGCGTGCCCGGTTCGATACCGTTCTCGCCATTGTGGTTGCGCTCGGCAATGCGCTGGCGCGGGCCGGGGCGAGTGTCGATACCGGCGCGGCTGCCGAAACCGTCGCGAAGGGCTACGCAGACCAGTGACATTAAAGGCCGCTCTCTTCGATCTCGATGACACGCTGATCGTCAGCTACGCCAATCCCGGCCCCGCCTGGAAGAGCGTCGTGGGCGAGTTTCGTGGCGAGATCGGCCGTGATCTCGTCGGTCCCGTCGGCGATGCCGTGGCGCACGAAATGGCGGCCTTTCTCAAGGACGACGACAACCGGCGGTTGTGGCGGCTGAAGGCAGTTGCCACGCGCCGGGCCGCTGTCGAGGACGCGCTGCGGCGCAACGGGTTCCCTGATATCGCCGGCCTTGGCGGCTCCATCGCCGACCGGTACGCCGCGTTCCGCGAAGAGCACATGCGCCTCCACCCCGGCGCCCATGAAGTGCTGGATGCCTATCGGGCCCGCGGCATAAAGCTCGGGCTGGTCACCAACGGCGCCGCCGAAGTGCAGCGCATGAAGGTTGCCCGCTTCGATCTCGAGCGCCGTTTCGAGCACATCCAGATCGAGGAGGAGGCCGGGTTCGGCAAGCCCGACGGCCGCGCCTATGTGCGCACCCTCGAAGCGCTTGGCGTGTCGCCAACCGATGCGCAGATGACCGGCGATGACATCGTCTGGGATGTGCTGGCGCCGATGCGGCTGGGCATGGAAGCCATCTGGTTCAATCCCTATGGCCTGGCGCTGCCGGCCACGGCCGCGGTGCAGCCGGACCGGACCATTCGGCACCTCGGTGAACTGCTGACCCCCGCAGCGCCCTCCGGCTGATCGCGCCCATGCCACTGGCGCCGCCAATGGCTTGCTGTAGAACGCTGATCCACAAGATGCGTAACGCACAACGGAGGACGGCGTGAAGATCACGGCCATAGATCACTGGCTCGTCAGCATACCCTATCGCGAGCAGGTCGCCTTCTCGTCGACAACCCGCAACAACGCCACCCGCCTGATCGTCCGGCTTGAGACGGACGCGGGCGTTGTCGGTTGGGGAGAGACGCTCTGCCTGCTCGATTTCGTCGAGCCGGTGCTGCGCAACGTGGTCATTCCCACCGCACTCGGCCTCAATGTGCACGAGTTCGAACGGCTGATCCGGCTCGTCGAGGCGAGCGGCTACTATCATCACCAGCGCGCCGGCGTGATGGCGACCAGCGCCGTCGAGATGGCCATGTGGGATGCCTATGGCAAGACGCTCGGCGTCCCCTGCCACCTTCTGTGGGGTGGCCGCTTCCGCGACCGGGTCGAGATCGCCGCCTACACCATGGCTGGCGACATAGGGGTGTTCGAACGTCACCTCAAGGCGATGATCGAACGCAACTACCAGAGCTACAAGATCAAGGTGGGCTTCTCCGAGGATCTCGACCTCGAAATGATCCGCCTTGCCCGCAGGCTCGTGGGCACGCGAAAGCTGCGCGCCGACGTCAACAGCGTGTGGACGCAGGCGACAGCACGCCGCATCCTCGCCAAGGTCGCCGACTGCGATCTGCAGTACATCGAGCAGCCGCTGCCGGTTTATGATCTCGCCGGACACGCCGAGTTGCGGCAGGTGCAGTCTGTTCCGGTTGCACTCGATGAGAGCGCCTATACGACCGGTGACGTCGGCGCCATCATCGGTGCGCGTGCGGCGGATGTGATGCTGCTCGATCCCAGCCAGGCCGGTGGCCTGTGGGAAGTGCGCAAGCAGGCGGCCGCCGCCGAAGCGGCCTGTCTCGCGGTGGGCTTGCATTCAGGGGGTGAGATGGGTCCTTCGCTGGCCGCCTACCTCCATCTCGCCGCAGCAACGCCGAACATGTGGATCGCGCTGGACTGGTCGGGCGAGCACATGAGCGACACCATTTTGAAGGACTTCCAGCACCTGCCCACCGACGGCTACCTGCCGGTGCCGGCGGGGCCGGGTCTCGGCATCGAGGTCGATATCAGCAAGATAGAGCGATACGCGGTGACCGCGATTCCGTTCTCCTACCGTCCCCCCGAGCAGACGGACGGCCGCATCCCGATCAAGCCCTACTACTGAGCCGGACGGCCTGGTGCCTCCACCTCGCCACGGGCCCTCGCGCCCTCCGCAAGCTTGCCTCGCGCACTTCAGGATTGCCTATCATGACCCGCCCCGTTGTCTATCACATCCCGGTATGCCCGTTCTCCCAGCGGCTCGAAATCCTGCTCGCGCTCAAGGGGCGGAGCGATGCCGTCGAGTTCGCGGTGGTGGACATAACGAAGCCACGGCCGGCCGGCCTGCTTGAGCTGACGCGAGGCACCACGGCGCTGCCGGTGATGCAGACAAGCGAGGGCGTCATCAAGGAGAGCCTTGTGATCCTTCGCTACATCGACGGCTGGCTGGCCGAAACGCCCATCGCGCGCCAGACGCCGTTCGAGCGAGCGGTCGAAGATATGATGATTGCCATGGAAGGTGACTTTACCGGCGCCGGCTATCGCCTGGTGATGAACCAGGATGTCGGCAGGCGCGCCGTCCTGACCGAGGCCATGCTCGCGCAGTATCGCCGTCTCGAAGACTACCTCAACTGGCGCAATCCGGACGGCGTATTCCTCTTCGAGAGCTTCGGACTTGCCGAGGCGGTGTTCACGCCGATGTTCGTGCGCTTCCTGTTCCTCGACTACTACGAGGGCTTTGAGCTGCCGGCCGAAGGCTTTGAGCGCGTGCGGCGCTGGCGCGACGCATGCCTTGCCCATCCCGCGGCGCAGCAGGTCAGCGAGGAGCGGGTGGTAAAGCTCTACTATGACTACGCGCTGGGTGCCGGTAATGGCGCGCTCCCGCCGGGCCGGAACTGCTCAAGCTTTGTGTTCGAGCCGGATTGGCCGCGGCGGCCCTGGCCACCGCGGGACAAGTACGGCCCCGCGGCCACGGATGCAGCACTGGGCCTCGTCTAGGCCCAGTGCGCCGTCGGCCTTCCTCGATCAGGGCGCCGCAAGCAGCGTGGCACGGTCGATGGTGGGTCCGATGAGCCCGAGGCTCAGCCCCTTCTTGACGATTGGCAGGGTCTTGAGGCCCATGACATAGCCGCTGACCGGTGACGCAATGTCGAGAGGGTGCTGCGACGGGTCCTCATACGACCAGATGCGGCCCACCGGCTGTCCCGCCGACACGCGGCTGCCGGGTTCGACCTGAACCTCGAACAGGCCGCTGACCGGGGCGATGATATTGTCGAACAGGCCGCTGCCCACATTGCCGACCCGGCCATCGTCGAACCGGCAGTCGACAAGCGTGGCCGGCGGCAGGCCGAGGGATGCCCGTGTGATCACCTTGCCCTCAAGAACGCCGACGTGTCGCAGCACGTTGGTGAGCCCGCTCCAGGCCAGTTCCTGCACTTCAACAGGGATGCGGTTGCCGCCGCCGAGCTCGGTCGTGACGACGATTTTGCCCTGCTTCTCGGCTTCGTTGGGCAGGTAGTTGCCTTCCGAGGTGTAGAAGAAGTGGAAGTCCGAGTTCCAGGCCTCCATGGCCTCGAGCATCAGCTTGCGCTGCACGGGGTTCTTGGGGACGCACATATGCGAGCACGGCACGATCCACCCCGACTGGCCCGCCGAGTGCAGGTCGATGACGACATCGGCGGCGGGGAACAGCACGCTTGAAAAGAAGTGAGCGAGCCGTTCGATCGGCCGTCCGTCGGCACTGCCGGGGAACGAACGGTTGAAGTTCTCGCCCGATGGCCACAGCCTCGTGTGGCCCTTTGAGGCTTCGGTGGAAATGATCGGGACGATGATGATCCGGCCCGAAACCTGTGCCGGATCAATTTCGCGGATCAGTCGCAGTGCGGCGATCTGGCCTTCGTACTCGTCGCCGTGGTTGCCGCCGGAAACCAGAACGGTCGGCCCGGTGCCATTGGCAATCGACACGATCGGAACCAGCGTATCGGGTCCGCCGATCTTGGGGTCCGCCGGCACCCGGAGTTGCCCCGTCTGCCGTCCCATCTTGCCAAAATCGATCGGATTGGCGATCCGCGATGGTTCCGTCTGCACACTCGTCATCAGTCTCTCCCTCAACGCCGGCGCGCCACGGTGGGCTTCGACCCCGCCGCCCAGCACGCCCCTTTCGAGGTGCAGTCTGGCAGTTCCGAAAACGGTATACAATCTACCAAATGCGGACCTGGGCATTTCGATGGGGCCAGTGTCGGCTTCGGGGAAGCGTACCGGAGCCGGCCGGAACAGGGCGCCGCTGCGCCACTCTGGCGGAACCAGATCGTCAGGACGGCTGCGCCGCCACAACCTGAGGCCTGCCCACTGGGCGGCGCGGCTTGAGCCCCAGCACAGGCCTCTCAACGAACCTCCAGGACAGCACGCCAAGCAGAACGGCGATTGGCGCTGAGAGCAGCGTGACCAGCAACGGGCCGATCCCCGGGGTGATGGCGATTACCGCCTGCTGCGCCCCGAACGCGTAGAGGTAAGTTCCGTATGATGGATCGCCGAGCCATCTTGCCACTATCGGCATCCTGTCAGCCATGAGTCCGAAGGACACGACGCAATAGGCCAGAAGGGCCGGCATGTACCAGTTCTGCATCTCGTTCCGCAGCAGGAACGCGATCAACAGAAGCAGCAGGGCCACAAGGGCATTGGGCGGAGCCGTTCTCTTGAGCGCCGACAATGCCGCACCCGCAACGAAGAACCCGCCCACAGTGAGGAACAGGTTGAGCCGGCCGTTCGAGACACCGGACTGCTGGAGAACCGTCAGCGCGGCATAGATCGCGATGATGAGGAAAATCCCGAACCTTCGGCCGATAAACATGCAGAGCAGGAGGAGAAGATACAGCATCACCTCGAATGGAAGTGACCACCACGAGCCGTTGATCGCCGGGCCGTACGGATTGTCCACGAGGACGCCTGGAAGCGCATGCTGGATATCCAGGACGAGGTTCTTCAGGAACGACGTCGTCTGTGTACTCTGCAGGTAATCAATCGGTCGGAGGTTGGTTATCGTTAGCCCGAATATCAAGAGGATGGCAGTTGCCACCCACAGCGCCGGGAAGATACGCAGCGCGCGCTTGGCAAGGAAGCGAAGGGGGTGCGGATCTCTGGCAATGCTCTCGGCCACGAGGTAGCCGCTGATAGCGAAGAAGATCTCCAGACCAAGCGTGTGCAACGAGCGCCCCAGGAATGTGGGGGCAATGTTCATGGTCAGCGGATATGAGTGACCTGCCAAGACCAGCAGGGCCGCAAACAGCCTGAGTTGATCGAACGAATTAGCGCGATGCAGCTCAGCTTCGCCAGATTTCCCCATGTGACCTCCCCCAAGGCCGCGTTGTTTTTGAGGAATACCCGGTTTCAACTCGTCACGACAGGGTCGCGAAGAAGTCTTTCGATCCAGCGTCCTCGGCGTTCCATGAGGACGCTCCCGAGCGTCCGGCGAAGACCAGCAAACAAAAACAGAAGTCATGAAGGCGTATTGTAAAAGACAGGATATGGCGTTTAGTATTCGCGGTAGATCAGTCTGATTATCCTGAATGTTCGTCATGGAGGTTCAGATGCGCGAGCGGTCCACAATTCACCAGCGGCCCGGCACTATCTTTCGGCCGGAACGGAGCCGCCAGCACCATCCAGACTACGCAAAACTTGAGTCACAGGGCTGGAAGTCGATCGAAGCCGAGGGAAAGCTGCCTACCAGAGGCTGGAAGCGGGAGCAGAAATGGGCCCTCGACATGGGCCTGCCCGGCGCAGACAGCATCAAGGATCGCTCGATCCCGACCTTTGCGCGTGGAGAGAAGCCGCATTTCGCCGGCATTAATACGTTCTTGAAGGCGCCCTATGTCGAAGACATCAAGGATGTCGGCAAGTACGACGCCGCGGTCATTGGCGTGCCCTATGACGGCGGCGCGACCTATCGGCCCGGCGCCCGCTTCGGGCCGCAGGGCATGCGGCGTATTTCCGGGCTCTACACGCCCTACAATTTCGAGACGGGTGTCGACCTGCGCGAGCAGATGACGCTGTGCGACGCCGGCGACATCTACGCCATCCCCAGCAACATCGAGAAGTGTTTCGACCAGATCTCGCGCGGCGTGTCGCACGTGTTCTCGTCGGGCGCGCTGCCGATCATCATGGGCGGCGATCACTCGATAGGCTACCCGACGGTGCGCGGCATTGCCGCGTGCACGTCGAAGAAGATCGGCATCATCCATTTCGACCGGCATATCGACATGCAGGAATCGGACATGGACGAAAAGATGCACACCACGCCCTACTACTGGGCGACGAATCTGCCCAACGTTTCGGCGAAAAATCTGGT
Organism: Devosia sp.; assembly: GCA_035433065.1. GTDB lineage: Bacteria > Pseudomonadota > Alphaproteobacteria > Rhizobiales > Devosiaceae > Devosia_A. The sequence continues at coordinate 10,137 of DAORUH010000015.1, forward strand.
GCAGCTCGGCATCGGCGGCTGGCAGGTGCCACGCTACGGCGTCGAGGAGGCGCGCCGGCGCGAGAGCAATGTGCTGACCATCGCCGATATCGAACGCATCGGGCTCGAGAAGACGGCCGAGTTCGCGCTCGAACGCGCCTGGGATGGGACCGATTCGGTCTACGTGTCCTTCGACATCGACTGCGTCGACTGCGGTTTTGTGCCGGGAACGGGCTGGCCGGAGCCGGGTGGTTTCCTGCCGCGCGAAGTCCTGAAGATTCTCGGGCTCGTGGCGGCCGAAGGGCTGTGCGGGCTCGAAATCGTCGAGGTCGCGCCGAGCTACGATACGTCCGATATCACCTCGCTGCTCGGCGTGCGCATCATCGTCGAGGCGCTGGGAGCGGCGGTCGCCAACGGCAAGCTCGGCAAGCATAAGTCGATCATCGACAAGCCCGTCCATCTGGGGTGACCGTCATGCATGATCATAGTCACGGCCATCATCACGACCACGATCATCACCACGGCGATCACGAGCATTTCCACCTGCATGCGCGGGTGGGGCATAACCGGCCGCGGCAATCGGTGCAGTGGCAAACCCCGCACCAGCCCGAAGGCGAGGCGCTCGCGCCTCCGGATCGGGAGGCCGATCTCGATCTCGTGGAGACGAGTTTCGCCGAGGGCTTTGCGAGGTCGAGCGACCCCACCAGTTTCCTGCGGCTGGCGTACATTCCGTTCGTCGGCGTCACCGCGGACGGCGAGGCGCTGCACCTGCTGCGTGTCGAAATCGATGGCTCGACCGACGTGGGGTCGATCTCGCCGCTGCTCGGGGGGGAGGGCGTGCGCTACGACCCGCTGCCAGCGACGATGACTTCGCATCGCAGGCGCCTCAACTTCGTCTACCACGACGGCAAGGGCTTGCGCCGGCTGGATTTTGCGGCGGCGCGATTGCTGACCGACAATACCGCACCAAGCAGCTTCGCCGTTGCCGACGAAGGCTGAGACCGCAATCAGGGAGATCGACCATGCCTGCAATCAAACGCGCTTTCCTCGCAGCCGTGATCGCGGCGACGCCTTTCGCAGCCTATGCCCATACCGGGCACGGTGAGGTGTCGGGGTTTCTCGCAGGCTTTGGCCATCCGCTGACCGGGCTTGACCATCTGGCGGCCATGGTGGCCGTCGGGCTTCTCGCGGGGCTCGCGGGCGGACGGGCGCTCTGGCTCCTGCCGCTCGCCTTTGTTGCTTCCATGCTGGCGGGCGCCGGCGCGGCGCTGGGCGGGGTCATGCTGCCCGGTGTCGAGATGCTGATCCTTGGGTCGGTACTCGCACTCGGCCTTGCCGTGGTACTGGGCTTCAAGCTGCCTGCCGGTGCCCTCGCGGCCGCGGTCGCCTTCTTCGGCCTCTTTCACGGCGCCGCGCACGGCCTCAAAGCGGCTGGGAGCTCTACCATCGCGCTTTATCTGACAGGCATGGTTGTCGCCACAGCCGGCCTGCATGCCGCGGGCACGATCGTTGCGAACGCCATTCCACGCGTTGCGACTCAGGCAATGGGTGTGGTCGTCGCACTCATTGGGGCTGGCCTGGTGCTCGCCGCCTGAGCGGCCCCGCCATGACGGAGCGCGCCGCACTGCTGTTGTCGACCGGCGTCGCGCTCCTGATCGGGCTTGCCGCTCTGGTCGTGGGTCTCGTGACTCGCTCCGGAGCGATCCTGCTCGACAGCGCTTTCAACATCGGCTTCTTCGCCACCGCTTTGCTTACGCTGCGTATTGCGAGGTTGCTTGAGCGCCCAGATGACACCGACTATCCGTTTGGCTACGCGCAGTATGCGCCCCTGATCAATCTGGTGAAGGCTCTGCTGATCCTCGGGACGGGGCTGATCGCCGGTTTCGATGCCGTCCGAAGCATCATTGTCGGCTCCGAGCTTGCGTCACCAGGACTGGCGCTGACCTATGCGGTCGTGGCGCTGGTGCTGTGCCTTTCCACCTATTCGGTGCTGCGCCTGCGGGCCGATGCGTCGAGCCCGCTCGTTTCGGGCGATATCGCTAACTGGCTGGTCAACACCATCATCTCGGCGGGAATGTGCACGGCCTTCATCGGCGTCATTCTGTTCGAAGGCCTGGGATGGCTGGTCGCGGCCCGGCTGGTCGATCCGGTGCTGGTGATCCTCGTTGTTGCAGGGACGGCGCTGGTACCCATCAACATGGTCCGCGACAGCCTCTCGTCCTTCTTGCGCCGCGCGCCGAACGACGAGCGCACCGCCGAAGTGGCGGCCATCGTCGCCAGCGCCAGCAGCGACCTCAGCCCGCGCGATATCGTGACCAGGGTGGTGTCGCCGGGCGGCGAAACCTACGTCCTCTCGCACATCGTCCTGAGGCCCGAACTCGGCGGCATGACCCTCTCCGAGGCCGATACGCGCAGGCAGGCCATCATCGACGGCCTGCGCGGGGCGGTTGTCGGCCCGCTGGTCGCCGATATCAACTTTACGCTGGACGAGTCGCTTGCCCGCCAGCTCGGCGGCTCTCGCCGGATTTCCTGAAACGCCGATCCGGCCCGGTCGCCGCGACAGGTAGGCATCAGGCGTTGCCGGTTCCGGCGGCGGGCGAGGTCTTTGATCTGAGCATGCGCGTCAACGGTTCGTAGTGGTCGACAAGTGCCGCGCGATAGGCGGCCACGTCGCCGGCCTGCGCCGCGTCGAGCATGTCGCCATGCGCCTTGGCTGTCTGCCGCAGATCGGAGGGCAGGGCGAGCCCAAGGCGCGGCAGCGTCGCGGTGTGGATGTCCCAGAAGGCGGCGACGAGTTGGCCCGCCAGCTGGTTGCCGATGGGCTCGAGCAGTTCGGAGTGAAATTGCCGGTCTTCCAGGAGGAACGGCTGTTCGTGTTCGGCGTTGGTTCGCATCTGTTCAACAAGGCGAGCCATGGACTCATTGCGCCCACCGCGATGGGCCACGACGACTTGGTCGGCGAGCCCCATGTCAAACGCGTACCGCAGCTCGACCACTTCGCGCAGGGCCGCGAGTTCGTCCCCCGGCGATAGCACGCCGCGGAACACCAGCGTTTCGACCAGCGGCGCGAGGCTCATTTGGCCGACCACCGTGCCGTGGCCGTGCCGCACCTCCACAATGTCGAGCGTCGCGAGCGTGCGGACCGCCTCGCGCACCGACGAGCGCGACACATCGAGCTGCTCGCACAGCTCCGTTTCCGTGGGGATCGCGTCGCCCGGACGCAGGCCGCGGTGCAGGATGAGCCGCTTGATCTGCTCGGCGGTGGTGTTGCGGCGCATCCGGGCCTCGCGCCTCGCAGCGCCTTCTTCGCCGAGCATTCTGTCATCCCAAGCTAGCCACGCGGTCCGCGTGAGCACTGATCACAAGATTTTCGAGACTTGCGCAACGGTTCGATGTCATTGTAGAAGACATCTGACGTCTGATGTCAATTGTGGAGGTAGATCATCATGCCCTCGAATACGCTTACCATTTCCCGCCGCACGCTGTTCCGCGCGGCCGGAGCATTCGCCGCGATGTACGCGCTCCCGATGGGCAGCGTCTTCGCTCAGGCGACCGATTCCGAGGCAGCCATCCAGGCCGCGATTGCCTACGGCCTGTCGGGGACGTTCGATCCCCTGAGCGCTTCGGGCGCCGTCACGGTAGCGGTCAACTGGCACACGTTCGAAGGTCTGGTTGATCTCGACCCGGTGACGCGTCTCCCATACGCTGCCCTCGCCGCCGCAATGCCCGCGAGCGACGATGGCGGCCTCACCTATGTCATCAAGCTGCGCGACGGCGCGGTGTTCCACAACGGCTCCCCGGTGACGGCCGATGACGTGGCCTTCTCCTTCCAGCGTGTGATGGATCCGGAATCGAAGTCGCTGTTCCGCTCCTTCGTGTCGTTCATCGACAAGGTCGAAGCCGTCTCGCCCGATACCGTAAAGATCACCAACAGCTTCCCGTTCTCGCTCTTCAACGAGCGCCTCGGGTCAGTGAAGATCGTTCCCAAGGCGGTCGTCGAGGCCAATGCCGAGGCCTTCGGCCAGAACCCGGTCGGTTCGGGCCCGTACAAGCTGATCTCCGCCATTCCCGAAGCCCAGATCGTGTTCGAGCGCAATGAAGCCTATACCGGCCCGCGTCCTGCTCTAGCCAAGGACATGGTGTGGAGCCTGATCGCCGACCCGACCGCCCGCGTCAACGCGCTGACCTCCGGCACGGTCATGGCGATGGAAGACGTCCCCTACATCGACATCGATGCCGTCGCTGCGGCAGCCGACCTCGAGAAGGCCCAGTCCTTCGGTCTGCTGTTCGCTATGTTCGATACGTCGAAGGCGCCGTTCAATGACCTGCGCGTCCGCCAGGCATTCTTCTACGCGCTCGACATGGACAAGATCATCGGCACCGGGATGCTCGGCAATGCGACCGCCGCGACCTCGTTCCTGCCTACGACCAATCCGAACTATCACAAGGCCTCGACCGTCTACTCCTACGACCCCGAGAAGTCGAAGGCGCTCCTCGCGGAGGCCGGTACGCCGGCCCTCGACATCACGCTGATGAGCACCGACCACGGCTGGGTGAAGGACGTGGCGCCGATCATCAAGGAGGGCCTCGACGCCGTCGGCTTCAACACCACGCTCGACATCGGCCAGTCCGGTGGCCAGTACACGAAGGTTGATGCCGGCGAGATGCAGGTGATGATTGCGCCGGGCGATCCGTCGGTGTTCGGCAACGACCCCGACATCCTGATGCAGTGGTGGTTCGGCGACAACGTCTGGCCCAAGAGCCGCTATCGCTGGGCTGACAGCGCCGAATACAAGCAGCTCAAGGGCCTGCTCGATGAAGCCCAGCGGCTGACCGGCGAAGAGCAGCAGGCCAAGTGGAATGCCGCGATGGACCTGATCTCCGAGCAGGTCCCGCTCTATCCGCTGCTGCACCGCATGCTGCCGACCGCCTGGTACGCCGACCAGCTCGAGGGCTTTGCCCCCGTGCCGACTACCGGTCTTTCCTTCCTCGGTGTCGGCGTCAAGGCGTAAGCCCCGACCGACATCGCTCATCCCGAGACGCGCCGGTGGCGTACGCGCCGCTGGCCAGAGCTGAATTCCGGGTCCGTATTTCGTACCGGTTTTCCAGCCCGGATTGCCCCACGAGAGACGAGCCCCTGACATGTCCAAGGTTCTCAACCTGATCGGCCGGAGACTGGTGCAACTCCCCATCATGATTCTGGGGATCACCTTCCTCGTCTTCTTCGTCATGTCGTTCTCGAAGGTCGATCCCTCCATCACCGCGCTGGGTGAGGGCGCCTCGCTCGAAGCCCGCCAGGAGTACCGGCTCCAGCACGGCCTCGATCTTCCGCTGCTCACCCGCTACGTGAACTTCCTCGGCGGGCTGGCGCACGGCGATCTAGGCACCTACACGGCGCGCCAGCTCCCGGTCATCGACGAGGTCCTGCGGGCATTCCCGATCACGCTGCAGCTGACCTTCCTCGGTCTCGTCATCGCCGTCATCTTCTCGCTCCTGCTCGGCGTGACCGCCGCGATCTATCGCGACCGCTGGCCCGACCAGGTGATCCGTGTGGCGTCCATCGCCGCCCTATCGACGCCATCGTTCTGGCTGGCGGTCCTCTTGATCCAGCTGCTCGGCAACAAGGTCGGCATCTTCTCGGTCTTCCCCACCTCGGGACGGCTGCCGGCGATCACCGACAACTTTGGCGGCTGGATGAACCGCATGCTGCTGCCCGCCTTCGCCCTCGCGGTGCCCGTCATCGGCCAGCTCTCGCGCGTGGTGCGAACCGCGGTCGTCGAAGAACTGGACAAGGACTATGTGCGCACCGCGCTCGGCGCCGGCATCCCGCGTCATGTCGTGGTCGGCCGCAACGTGCTGCGCAATGCACTCATTACCCCGATCACCGTTCTCGGACTGCGCGTCGGCTATCTCATGGGTGGCGCGGTGATTATCGAAATCATCTTCAACATCAACGGGATGGGGATGCTGATACTGAACGGCGTCACCAACAACGAGCCCAACCTCGTGCAGGGCGTGACACTCACGGTGGCGCTCGCCTTCATCGTCATCAACGTGGTCGTCGACCTGCTTTATGTGCTGGTCAACCCCCGCATCAGGACCATCTGAGATGATCCGGAGCGAACTCACCGAAAAGCTCAGCACCCGCCGCTTTCAGCTCAAGGGATTGGCGAACCTGCCGATCGCCTCGAAGGTCGCGCTTGGCGTGCTCGTCGTCGTCTGCCTTGCTGCGATCTTCGCCCCGTTCGTCGCCATGCACGATCCGCTGGCGACGGGGCTGACCCGTGGTCCCGCTGCGCCTGACGCCGCGCACTGGTTCGGCACCGACCGGCAGGGGCGCGATATCTTCTCGCGTCTGGTCTACGGCGCGCGCTACTCGCTGGTTATCGGCATTGCTGCGACGGCGGTCGCGCTGCTCGCGGCATCGATTCTCGGGGCCATCACCGCAACGTCCGGCAAGTGGGTGTCCGAAGTCGTCATGCGGATACTGGACATGGTCATGTCTTTCCCCGGCATTGCCCTCGCAGTGGTGTTTGTCTCCGTCTTCGGGCAGTCGCTTCCGGTGCTCGTGCTGGTCATCGCCTTTCTCTACACGCCACAGCTGGCACGGGTCATCCGCGCCAACATCATCGGCCAGTACGGCGAGGACTATGTCGCCGCCGTCAAAGTCATGGGTACGCCGACCCCACGCATCCTGATCAAGCACGTGGCGCGCAATTGCCTCGCGCCGGTGCTGGTGTTCGCCACCGTGCTGGTGGCCGATGCGATCGTGTTCGAGGCGTCGCTGTCGTTCATCCAGGCTGGTGTCCCCGATCCGGAGCCCTCGTGGGGCAATGTCATGGCGGCCGGGCGCCAGCTGGTGATGTCGGGCGGCTGGTGGCCGACCTTCTTTGCCGGCGTACTGATCACCGTCACCGTGCTCGCGCTCAACATTCTCGCCGAAGGCATGACCGACGCAATGGCCGCTCCGCGGGCTCGCAGCAACGTCAATCCGGCCGCCGTCGCTGCCGCGATCGACCGGCTGGAGCAGCCCGCAATCGCCGATGCGCCCGCCGCCGTCGAACCGGCCGTGTCGCTGCAGCAGCGCCTCGATCAGTTGCGCCGGACGGAACTGGCCCGCACCGACCGGCTCGTCTATCGCGGCGACGGCAAGCCCCTGCTTGAGGTCAAGAACCTGAGCATCGGATTCCCCCGGCATGGCGACGTCAATGTCGTGGACGATGTCTCGTTCAGCGTCCGGCGGAGCGAGACCGTTGCGCTGGTCGGCGAGTCCGGCTGCGGCAAGTCGATCACCTCGCTCGCCATCATGGGTCTGCTCGATCCGAAGGCCCGCATCAGCGGCGAGATCCTGTTCGAGGGCACGAACCTGCTCACCATGTCTGAGCGCGAGCGCAACGCCCTGCGCGGCAAGGGCATCGCGATGATCTACCAGGATGCGCTGTCGTCGCTGAACCCGGCAATGCTGATCCGCTCGCAGATGGCGCAGCTTACGTCGCGCGGCGGCACGCGTAGTGCGAAAGATCTGCTCGAGATGGTGGGCCTCGATCCGGTGCGTACGCTCAATTCCTATCCGCACGAACTTTCGGGCGGCCAGCGCCAGCGCGTGCTGATCGCCATGGCGCTGACGCGCGACCCCAAGCTCGTCATCGCCGACGAGCCGACCACGGCGCTCGACGTGACCGTGCAGAAGCAGGTGGTCGATCTCCTCAACCGCCTGCGCGAAGAGCTTGGCTTTGCCATGCTGTTCGTGTCGCACGACCTCGCCCTCGTCGCCGAACTCTCGCACCGCGTCGCCGTCATGTATGCCGGCCAGATGGTGGAGCAGGGCGCCACCCGCGAAGTTCTGACTCAGCCCATCCACGAATACACCCGTGGCCTCCTCGGTGCCGTGCTCAGCATCGAGGCCGGCGCGGCGCGGCTGCACCAGATCAGGGGCACCGTTCCCTCGCCCCGCGAGTTCCCGGCCGGCGATCGGTTCGCGCCGCGCTCATCGAACCCAGCGCGCAACGCGGGCGTCACCCGTGTGCTCCGGCAGGTCGGCGGCGCCGATCACTTCTACGCTGCCCATCCGGACGACGATCTGGTGGTGCCGGACAGGGAGCCCGCATGACCATGAGCGCTTCGACCGCCAATACGCCTGAGCCGGTGATCGAACTGCGCGACGTGTGCGTCGATTTCAGCACCCGCGCCTCCACCCTGTTCAAGCTCTCGACCATCCGTGCCGTCGATCACGTCTCGCTCGCGGTCCACCGCGGACGCACCCTCGGCGTCGTGGGCGAGTCCGGTTCCGGCAAGTCCACCGCGGCCAAGGTCCTGATTGGGCTGCAGGAGCCGAGCCTCGGCGAAGTCCGCTTCGGCGGCGAAGCCGTGCGCCGGTTCGACGCCGCCACCCGTCGCCGCATCGGGCGCGTGGTGTCGGTGGTGTTCCAGGACCCCGCGACGGCGCTGAACGCCCGCATGCTGGTGCGCGATGCGCTGACCGATCCGCTCGAAGTTCATCATATCGGCAACGCCGCCAGCCGCCGCGCCCGCGTCTCCGAGCTCATCGATCTGGTCGGCCTGCCGCAATCGGTGCTCGATGCCATTCCCGCCCAGCTCTCCGGCGGTCAGCGCCAGCGCGTCGCCATCGCGCGGGCCCTGTCTCTCGAGCCGCAGGTGATCGTTGCCGACGAGCCGACATCGGCGCTCGACGTCTCGGTCCGGGCCCAGATCCTGAATCTCCTGATGGATCTGAAGCGCGAGCTGAACCTCGCGATGGTCTTCATCTCCCACGACATCCAGACCGTGCGGCACGTCGCCGACGAAATCGCCGTCATGCGCAACGGCCGCGTCGTCGAGTTCGGTCCCGGCTCGCAGGTCTTCGGCAACCCCTCGCAGGATTACACGCGCTCCCTTCTCGCCGCCGCGCCGAGCCTCCTCTAGGCACGCGGCTCCCGATCACTCCAACCATCCCAACGCTGGCACCAGGCCCCATGACCACCACGACTTTTCACGGCATCATCCCCCCCATCGTCACGCCGCTCCACACCGACGGCACGGTGAACTATGACGACCTCACACGGCTGGTCGAGCACCTGATCGCCTCGGGGGTGCATGGCATCTTCGCCATGGGGTCGACGGGGCAGGTGGCCTATCTCACCGATGCCGACCGTGTCGCCATCGTCAAGAGCATCCGCAAGACCGCGGCCGGCCGCGTGCCGGTGATCGCCGGGGCAATGGACCTGACTGCCGTCCGCGTGGCCGAGGCGGCCCGCGCGCTGCTCGATGCTGGTGCCGATGCGATCGTCACCACCGCGCCGCTTTATGCCATCAACGACGAAAGCGAAGTCGCCGACCACTTCCGCTACGTCAGGGCCGCGATCGATGCGCCGCTGTTTGCCTACGACATCCCGGTTCGGGTGCACCGCAAGCTGTCGCCGGCCTTCCTCGTCGGCCTTGGCAAGGAAGGCGTGCTCGCCGGCATCAAGGACTCGTCCGGCGATGACGTTTCGTTCCGCCGGCTCATCGCCATGAACGAGGCCGCGGGCCGCCCGCTTGCCCTGTTCACCGGCCATGAAGTTGTCGTCGATGCCATGGCCATGATCGGCGCGGACGGCGCCGTGCCCGGCCTCGCCAACGTCGATGCCGCCGCCTATGCCCGGCTGTGGAACGCCGCCAAGGCCGGCGACATGAAGACCGCCATCGCCGAGCAGGAATACCTCAACCGGCTGTTCGAGATCGTGTTCGTCGCCAAGGGTCGCTCCGGCGATGCGGCCGGCGTCGGCGCCTTCAAGGAAGCCATGGCGGCGATCGGCCTCCTCAGTTCCTCCACCATGAGCTTCCCGCTGAAGCCGCTCGAGGCCGCGACCGTTGAACAGATCCGTGCCATCGTGAAGAGTGTCGGCCTCGGGCAGTAGTCCCGCGAACGACCGGGTGCCGGCATGGCCGGCGTCCGGTTGCCGTCATGTGTCGAGAGAACCGAATGAATGACATCCTGCATCGGCTGAAGGGCGGCCTTGTCGCCTCCTGCCAACCCGTCGATGGCGGTCCGATGGACCGTCCGGACATCGTCGCGGCCATGGCGCAGGCAGCCGTTGCCGGTGGAGCCGCGGGGCTCCGCATCGAGGGCGTCGACAATCTCCGCGCCGTTCGCCCGGTGGTCGATGTCCCGATCATCGGCATCGTCAAGTCCGATCTGTCCGGCACCCCGGTGCGCATCACCGTCACCGTCGAGAATGCGCTGGCGCTGATCGAGGCAGGAGCGGACATCGTCGCCTACGACGCCACTGATCGGGCGCGTCCCGGTTCGCGCGACGACGTGCTGGCGGCGATCATCGCCCGCGGCCGTCTCGCCATGGCCGATTGCTCGAGCCTCGACGACGGCAGGCATGCGTTGCGTTCCGGCGCGACGATCCTCGGCACGACCCTGTCGGGCTACACCGCGGCAACCGAAGGGCTCAACGAAGGCCCGGATTTCGAGCTGATCGGTGCGTTCGCCACGCTCGGCGCGTTCGTCATGGCCGAGGGCCGGGTCAACACGCCCGAGCTCGCCGCCGCGGCGATCGAGGCCGGTGCCGACGCCGTCACCGTCGGCAGCGCCCTGACCCGCCTCGAACACGTGACCGGCTGGTTTGCGAGTGCCGTGAGGGACGCGCAATGAACCTCGCGGGCTTCGCTGTGGACCTCGGCGGCACCAAGACGGCCGTCGCCCGGATCGAGGCCGGCGAGGTGGTCGAGCGCCTGCAGCAGCCCACCGATGCCTCGGCCGATCTGCCAACCCAGGTCGCCGCAATGGCGGCGATGCTGGAGCAGCTCGGCTTCACTCCCGGCATGCCCCTCGGTGTCGCCGTCGCGGGCCGTATCGATAACGTCGGCAACTGGCATGCCGTCAACACCGGCACACTACGCGCCATCACCGCCGCGCCGCTCGGTGAAATGTTGCGCGAGCGCTTTGGCGCAGCGGCAAGGGCATTGAACGACGCCGACGCCGCCGCCCTCGCCGAGGCACGGCTGGGGGCCGGGGTCGGGGCCCACAACTTTGCCTACCTCACCGTTTCGACCGGCGTCGGGGGCGGGCTGGTGCTGGGCGGGCGGCTGATCGACAGCACGACGGGGCTCGTCGGCCACGTCGGCTTTGCCAGCTCGCGGTTCTCCAATTCCATGTGCGGCTCCGGCCGTTTCGGCACCGTCGAGAGCGTCGCCGGCGGCCGCGCCATCGCCGCGGCAGCAGGCCGCGAAGACGCCCGCGCGGTCTTCGCCGATCCGGCGCAGGAACCCATCATCGATCTCTCCGCCGCGGCCATCGCCGCGCTGATCGGTGATCTCACTGCCATCCTCGGCCTCAACCGCGTCGCCATCGGCGGCAGCATCGGCCTCGCCGCCGGCTATCTCCCGCGCGTGCTCTCCCACTTGGGCGAACTCCCCGACATCTTCCGCCCTGAAGTCGTCCCCGCCACCCTCGGCCAGGACAGCGGCCTCATCGGCGTCCTCCTCGCCTCGCTGGAAGCTGCCTGACGAAAGGGACGGGCCAATCCCGGGCGCCCATCCCGTGCCAACTCGCACCAGATTGACCGCTCGTGCGAACGACATTCGCACTTCAGCGGAAGCCCCCTTGACTCCCCTTACGTATATGTAAGGATCAAGCCAGCGCATCTGGACGCTGAGCGTGGGGCATGGGGATGGACGGCCTCAATCAGGGGTTCCAGCACGGGGGTACCGCGCTGGGTGCAGGCTGGGTCGGCACCACGGGACCTATATATTCCGCGCCAGCAACGTTCTGTATCTTCAGCGCGTCTCATGCCGCCATCGTTGAATCGCCGTTCCGCTGTCGCGTGCCGATGAATCCATCGGCGCGTGCTGGCGACGTGCCGGGCGCATGGCCCAGTCTGCCTCGAACGCATTGTCTCATGTCACGGGACTCAACCTGATCAGGATTGAGGCTTAGCGGCGTGGTGACAGCGCCGCACAGCAAAGGGGATGGAAGTGATGACTGCGAACAAGATTGGACGCCGCACCAGCCTGAGACTTCTTGCGGCGGGCGTCTCACTATGTGTGCTGCCGCTGTCCGCCAATGCTTTGGCGCAGGGTCTGTCGGGCGAACTGACCTTCATGGTCGCCGAGTACAGCCCCAAGACCGCGCCGTTCTGGGAGAAGCACGTCGCGAGCTTCGAGGCGGCCAACCCGGGCGTCGACGTGAAGCTCGAGGTGGTGAACTGGCAGCAGATGCATGACACGACGGTGCAGCGCATCGCCGCCGGGGCCATGCCCGACCTCGTCAACACGGCAACCATCTGGCTGCCGGAATGGGTGGATGCAGGCGGCATCAAGGAGGTCACGCCCGATCTCATCTCCGACACTGTGAAGGCCGACATTGTGCCGTCGCTGCTGGAGCTTGGTGCGAGCTATCAGGGCAAATCCTACGGCCTGCCGATGGCCGCCGCCGGGCGTGGCCTGTTCTACAACGCGGACCTGCTGAAGCAGGCGGGCTACGACGCGCCGCCAGCCGATTGGGCGGGCCTCAAGGAAGCCATCACCAAGATCCATTCGACCACCGGTCAGTTCGGCTTCGGCTACGACGCCAAGGGCGTGCAGGCCTTCCGCTACTTCGGCTACTTCCTCTGGAACAACGGCGGCGATTTCTTCAACGCCGATGGCACGGCGGCCTTCAACAGCGAAGCGGGGGTAGAGGCGCTGGCCTACCTCGTCGAGCTCGCCGGCACCAACGCCATTCCAGCCCCGGCCGGCAACGCCATTGAAGATCTCCAGCCGATGTTCAAGGCTGGGCGTCTCGCCATGCTGATCGATGGCAACTACTTCGCAACGGCCGTCCACACCGATGCGCCGACACTCAAGCTCGGCGCCGCGCCAGTGCCGGTCTCCAGCCCGGATGTGACGCCGGTTGGCTGGGGCGTGACCGATACGCTGGTGATCGGCAACAATGCCGAACCGGCGCTGGTGAAGGCCTTCATCGACCACATCTACTCGACCGCTGTGCGCACCGAGTTCGACGTGAACGAGGGCCTCCTGCCGGTGCTGATCTCGCAGGCAGCATTGCCGGAGTTTACGGGCGACCCAGTGACCGCCGCCTTCGTCGCGCAGTTGCCGACCTACCGGTTCGACCCGCTGCATCCGAACTACGCGCAGATGCAGGAACTGGTGAAAACGGCGATGCAGCAGGCGCTGACCGGCACCGACCCGAAGGTGGCGCTCGACGAGGCGGCCACGGCCTTCAACGCCCTGATCCAGTAAGCCCGGGCCGGGGCTCGCGCATGGAATCTCCCGCGCCCAACCGCAAATCCTATCAGGCGACGCCATCACGGCGCCGCCTGAGCGATGGACAGGCGGCAATCATCTTCCTCGCGCCGGCGGCGCTGCTCGCCGGAGTGTTCATGGTCTACCCGATCCTCAACACGGTGGTGATGAGCCTGTTCCGGGTCGACCAGTTCGGCCGTTACCGCAATTTCAAGGGTCTCGACAACTACATCGGGCTGTTCCGGGACGGCCAGTTCATCGCCGCCCTGTGGCGGACATTCGCATGGACTGCGGCGGTGGTAATCATCACGACCATCCTCTCGATGGCGCTCGCGGTGATCCTCAACCGCAGGTTTCGTGGCCGGGCGCTGGCGCGCGGACTGCTGCTGCTGCCCTGGGCGACCGGCCTCGTCGTCGTGGGCCTCCTCTGGCGCTGGATGGCGCAGCCCGATTTCGGCGCGCTCAACCACCTGCTCGCCACCGTCGGCATCACCGCGCGGCTCGAATGGCTGGCCAATCCGGCCCTGTCGTTTCCGCTGATGGTTGGCATCGCCATCTGGGCCTCGGTGCCGCCGACGACGCTCATCCTTATGGCGGGCCTGCAGACCATCGACCGCGACTACTATGAGGCGGCCGCAATCGATGGCGCGCGCGGGTTCGCGGTGTTCTGGGATTTTACCCTGCCGCTGCTGCGGCCGGTGCTGGCGGTCTCGATCCTGCTCAACGTGGTGTTCGTGTTCAACTCGTTCCCGATCATCTGGACGATGACCGAGGGAGGGCCCGCGGGCAGCACAGACACCCTCGTGACCTACCTCTACCGGCTGGGGTTCCGGCTCTACAACGTGGGCTCGGCGGCGGCGGTGTCGATGGTGATCTTCGTCATCCTTCTCGCCTTCGCAGTGGTGCACACTAAACTCACTTGGAAGAACGTGCTGCGATGACTCCGGCCCCGTTCGAAACCGACGGCAGGTTGCTGCGCCTCGCGGGGCTTGCGTTCCTGTGCATCGTGCTCGCGGTGCTGCTGTTCCCGTTTGTCGAACTGATCTCGACAGCTCTGAAGACACGGCAGGACCTGGCGCTCTTTCCACCGGTCTGGTTCCCCCCGAACCCGGCCTGGGCGAACTTCATCGACGTGTGGAGCATCGTGCCGATGCTCACCTACGTGCAGAACTCGGTGATCGTCTCAGTCGGCTCGACGGCGCTCAATGCCGTGGTCGCCATCCCGGCGGCGTTCGCGCTGGCGCGGTTCCGGTTTCCGGGGCGGCAGGCGTTCCTCTACTTCGTTATCGCGACGCAAATGTTCTCGCCCGTCGTACTGCTGCTCGCGACCTTCCGCATGATGTTCAGCTTCGGGCTGCTCAACACCTACTGGTCGCTGATCTTCATTAACGCGACGGTGACGCTGCCCTTCACCGTGTGGATGCTGACCTCCTACTTCTCAACCGTGCCGCGCGAGATCGAGGAGGCGGCGCTGATCGATAATACCGGGCGTTGGCGCATGCTGTGGGATCACTTCATCCCCATCTGCATGCCCGGGATCGTGACGGCGTTGACATTCTCGTTCGTCATCGCATGGAACGAGTTCCTGTTTGCGGTGACCTTCGTGACGTCGCCTGAGATGCGGCCGCTGACCACGGGCATCTACACATTCATCGGCCGGACCGAGACGCAATGGAACTTCCTCATGGCCGCATCGGCCATCTCCATCGTGCCGGTTTTCATCGGCTTTCTGCTCGTGCAGCGCCGGCTCATCTCGGGCCTCGCCGCCGGCGCCGTTAAGTAGGGATGTTTCGCCCGTGGCTTCGCTCAGTATTGAGAAACTCACCAAGACGTTCGGCGAGGGCCGCGTGGTTGACGACGTGTCTGTCGAGGTCGCCGACGGCGAGTTCATCGTCCTGGTCGGCCCATCGGGCTGCGGCAAGTCGACGACGCTGCGGATGATCGCGGGGCTCGAGGGCATCGACGGCGGCACGATCCGGATCGGCGGCCGCGAGGTGAACAGCCTCCACCCAGCGGACCGCGACATCGCGATGGTATTCCAGTCCTACGCGCTTTACCCGCACATGAACGTCTACAACAACATCGCCTACGGCTTGAAGCGGCGAAACATGCCGCGTGCCGAGATCGAGGAGCGGGTGGCGCGCGTCGCGGCCATGCTGAAGCTCGATGTGCTGCTGAAGCGCCGGCCGGCGCAACTGTCGGGCGGGCAGCGTCAACGCGTAGCGCTTGGCCGCGCCATCGTCCGCCAGCCGGCGGTGTTTCTGATGGATGAGCCGCTGTCCAACCTCGATGCGAAACTCCGCGTCGAGATGCGGGCGGAGTTGACGCGGCTTCATGCCGAACTGGGCGTCACCACCGTCTACGTCACGCATGACCAGGTGGAAGCCATGACCATGGGCAACCGCATCGTGGTGATGAATGCTGGCCGCATCGAGCAGCTCGGCACGCCTCTCGAAGTCTACGCGCGGCCCGCTTCACTGTTCGTCGCACGCTTCCTCGGCCTGCCGGAGATCAACACGATTGCGGGGCAGATGAGCGGTGGGACATTCGAGGGCGGCGGTATCCGCCTCGCTCTGGCGGGCGCGTCGCTGCCCGACCGCGAGGTGGTGCTCGGGCTGCGGCCGCAGGCACTGACGGGAACGCCCGGCGATGCGCCTGGACAATCCATCGGCGCCGCCGAGGTCGTCGTCGTCGAGCATCATGGGCCCGAGAGCTTTGCGAGCGTCATGCTGGGTTCGACTCCGCTGACCGTCCGCATCGCACCCGGCGACGACATTCGCGCCGGAAGCCGCGTCAGCGTTGGCGTTGATACGGGCGCCCCGCATTTCTTTGATCCGTCGAGCGGCCGCCGGCTGGCGACTGCCTGACCTCTGACTTCCTCAGGAGGGGACCTATGAACGACCAGTCGAAAGCCGCGCTCACCGCGCCGCTCGGCGATCTCGACATGTACATCGGCGGCGAATGGGTGAGCGCCAGATCCGGCAGGCGCATGGAGGTTGTGAACCCCGCCACCGGTAAGGCGATCGGCACCGTGCCCGAG
The DNA here is from genome assembly GCA_035433065.1 of Devosia sp. Classification (GTDB taxonomy): domain Bacteria; phylum Pseudomonadota; class Alphaproteobacteria; order Rhizobiales; family Devosiaceae; genus Devosia_A. Next base: position 26,386 of record DAORUH010000015.1, read on the forward strand.
GGCGCCCGCGAGGACGCGCAGCGTGCCATCGCCGCTGCGGCTGAAGCAGAAGAGGTGATGCGCTGGATGACGCCGCATGAGCGCAGCGCCATGTGCAAGCGTGTGGCGGAATCGCTGAAGCGCCATCAGGACGAGATGGCGCGCGCCATCAGCCTTGACCAGGGCAAGCCCTATCTCAAGGAGGGCAAATGGGAGGCCGGCGCCTGCCAGCACTTCTTCGCCGAGGCCTCCGAGGACATCATTCGCCTCCACGGCGAAACCATTCCCTCGCAGGACCGCAACAAGCGCGTCGTCTCCTATTGGCAGTCGCGCGGCACCTACGCCGTCGTGACGCCGTGGAATTTTCCCTACAACATCCCCTCCGAGTACATCTCGGCCTGCCTCGCTGCCGGCAACCCCATCGTCTGGGTGCCAGCGCCGTCGACTGCCGGCTGTTCGGTGGCCTACGCCCGCGCGCTGGCGGAGGCCGACCTGCCGAAAGGTGCGTTCAACCTCGTCACCGGCCTTGGCTCGGTGGTGGGTGACGAGATCGTTTCGCATCCGGCGACGCGCGGTATCGGCTTCACCGGCAGCCCGGCGACCGGCCAGAAGATCGCCGAACGCGGCGCCGGCAAACCTATGCTGCTTGAGCTGGGCGGCAACGGCCCGTTCGTCGTGCTCGCCGACGCCAATATCGACGCGGCGGTCGATGGCATTGTGTTCTCGGCCTACTTCAATTCCGGGCAGGCCTGCTCTGCGACCGAGCGCGTGCTGGTGGCTGCCTCAGTGAAGGACGAACTGATCGAGAAGCTGCTCAAGCGCACCGCCGAGGTGAAGCTGGGCGATCCCTTTGCCGACGACACCACCATGGGACCGCTGAACAACGCCGCCGTGGCCGAGAAGATGGACCGGCACCTTGCCGACGCCGTGGCGCGCGGCGCGCGCGTGCTGGCCGGCGGGCAGCGGGCGGCCGGGCTTGGTTCCAACCTCTTCTACCAGCCGACGGTGCTGGAGGGCGTGACGCCGGACATGGCTGTGCATCGCGAGGAAACGTTCGGGCCCATTGTGCCAATCACCACGTTCGAGACGAACGAGGAGGCACTGCGACTCGCCAACGACAACGAGCTGGGGCTGATCTCCGCGGTCTATACGCGCAGCCTCAAGGCCGCCTACTGGTTCGGCGAGCGCATCCGCACCGGCATCGTCAACATCAACGAAACGCCGAACTACTGGGAGACGCCGATCCCCTATGGCGGCGTCGCGGGGCGGAAGAGCGGCCTCGGCCGGCTCGGCGGCCCCAACACCATCCGCGAGGTCATGGACCAGCGGGCCATCCTCATGGACATCGAAAAGGGAGGGTTCTGAACATGGCAGACCTGCCGGAAGAACTCGAAGAGATCATCAAGCACTTCCCCAAGTTCTGGGGCGAGGCCGGGCACCTGTTCACGACGACGCTTTATGAGTCGGCCAAGCTCGATCGCAAGACCATCGAACTGATCCTGCTGGCGCTGCTGGCCGGGCGGCGGTGGGAGACGGGCATCACCGTGCACACTCAGGCCGCGCTTGATCACGGCGCGACACCGGACGAGATTCGCAGCGCGATCCTGCTCAGCATGGCGGTGTTCAGCACCAGCAGCGCCGTGCAGGGCCTCCACTGGGCCGAGCCGGTGTTGAAAAAAGCCGAAAAGGCCGGTTGAGTGGGTAAAGTCCCCGCCGCGCACACTGACGTCGGGGCTGTTCGAGCAGCCCGGATGCGGCTAGTTTGCGGCCCCTTGTGTCATGGTAGGATCACCTGATGGATTTCAGCACCATCGTCGGCCGCGTCGCTGCAGTTGTGGGGGCCGTCACCGTTTCCGTCCGGCATGCCGGCGACCCGATCCGCCAGCCGCTCTACGGGACAACCCCGAAGATTCCGGATCCTCGGCCGCAGGGCAACCTGCCGACGCTGAAGATGCCGACGGCTCGCGGCTGGAGCGGTGGACGAACCCCGGTTGCCGCGAAGGGCCTCAAGGTCAACGCGTTTGCGACGGGCCTTGTGCACCCGCGCAACATGCTTGTCCTGCCGAACGGCGATGTGCTGGTGGCGGAGTCGATGGGCGAGTCGGGCAAGTCCCGCACGCTGTTCGACCATGCCATGAAGGGCACGCTCAAGCGCGCCCGGGCGATGGGCGACAGCCCCAACCGCATCACGCTGCTGCGCGATGCGAATGGTGACGGGGTCGCGGAAGTCCGGCACACCCTCATCGACAATGTGCGCCAGCCGTTCGGCATGGCGCTCATTGGCAACACGCTCTATGTCGGCGCCAGCGATGCGGTGCTTGCCTATCCTTTCGAGCCGGGGACGACGCGCATCACCACACCGGGCCGCAAGCTCATGTCGATGAAGGCGGGCGGGCACTGGACCCGCAACCTGATCGCCTCCAAGGACGGCACGAAGCTCTACGTCGCCGTCGGCTCACTCACCAATATCGGCGACAAGGGAATGGAGGCCGAGGCTGACCGCGCCTGCATCCATGAACTCGATCTCGCAACCGGCACGTCGAGGATTTTCGCGGGCGGCCTGCGCAATGCGGTGGGCATGGCCTGGGAGCCGGGCAGCGATACGCTGTGGACCGTCGTCAACGAGCGCGATGGCATCGGCGACGAGACCCCCCCCGATTACCTGACCTCGGTGCGCGATGGCGGCTTTTACGGCTGGCCCTACTGCTACTGGAATCGTGTCGTCGACGACCGCGTCCCGCAGGATGCGGCGAAGGTCGCGAGCGCGCTCCAGCCCGACTATGCGCTGGGCGGCCACACCGCCTCACTGGGCCTCTGCTGGCTCCCCGCCGGCACCTTGCCCGGCTTCCCCGCCGGCATGGCCATCGGCCAGCATGGCTCGTGGAACCGCAGCAAGTTGAGCGGCTACAAGATGCTGTTCGTGCCGTTCGAGAACGGCCAGCCGAACGGCATGCCGCGCGACCTGCTCACCGGCTTCCTGTCGGCCGGCGAGCGGTACTCCTACGGCCGCCCGGTGGGCGTCGCGCTCGCGGCGGACAACGCGGTGCTGATGGCCGACGACGTTGGCGACGTCATCTGGCGCGTGACGCCCGCCTGACCTGCCGGCATCCCGAAGCGGCCTCGAAACCGCGTCGCCGCGACGGATGCGGGAGAACCTGTGAATCCGAACAGGGAATTGGCCCACCCGGCGCGGGCGCGCGTATTCTCCGATCCCTGCGTTTGCGGGTTTCGGGTGTCTCTGCGCTCTGCACTTCCATATTATGGATTTGCAGTTGGCAAAGTTCAGCGCATGCCTCATGATAATCCAGATTGTGGGATCGTGCCTCCCCTCTCTGCTGTGACCCTGTGAGGACTATCGATGCGTGGAGCCGCCTCTACCCCGCAGCCGCGTGCTGCTGAGGCTGGTGCACAAACACGGGGGGAATTGCTCGAGATCGGCGAGACCAACAGCGTCCTGAGCAACCCGTCCAGCGACCGCACACGGCGGCTTGTCGGGTTGGTACCGATCCCTGATTCCATCCTGGTGGCGAGCAAGTGGCGGCGCGCGTAACCCAGCCAACGGCGAAAGACTCTTCCATGCCAATCCTGATGCAGGCGGGCGCAACATTCTGAAAGCCCGAAGCTACCTTATCTACGTGATGGCGCGTTCGCTTTCTGCGCTCGCGCTGTCGATGCTGAGCCTCGTCGTTTCGTGGGCGCTCTACGATCTCACGGGAAACGCCATCTATCTCGGCCTCGCCGGGCTCGTCGTCTTCGCCCCGAGTGTGGTTCTCATGCTGGCCGTCGGCATGGTTGCCGACCGCTACAACCGGCAGTTGATCGTCGCGACCTGCTACGCAACTCTGGCGCTGGCTGCGGGGGCGCTAGCCGGCCTGGCGGGGCAGGGGCACCTGGCGCCGATTCCGATCCTCAGCATGCTGGCGGTGGTCGGGGTGGTGAGGGCGTTCCTCAACCCCACCGTGAAGGCGTTCCTCGTCAACGTGGTGGATCGCGATTATCTGCCGCGAGCGATCTCGCTCAATTCGATGCTGAGCAAGATCGCAGTCGCCAGCGGTCCGATTGTGGGTGGCCTGCTCTATGCCGTGTCGCCAGCCTTCGCGCTGTGGGCGGCCTCGCTGGTTTTTCTCGTCTCTCTGGTCTTGATCCTGCTGCTTCGCGGAAGCACGCAGGTCAAGGTCTCGACAGCGTTCAGGATGGAGGACCTGGCGGGCGGGTTCATCGCGATCGGGCGGGATCGCGCCCTGCTCGGAGCCATTTCGCTCGATCTCTTCGTGATGTTCATCAGCGGTACCACGGCGCTCCTGCCCATCTACGCCAAGGACATCCTGGGGACCGACCCGCTCGGGCTCGGCATCCTGCGCTCGGCGCCGGCGACGGGTGCTTTCCTGATGGCCGGGTTCCTGACCTTGCGGCCCATCCGCCGCAACGCCGGCCCCGTTATGCTGCTCTGCATTGCCGGCTACGGCGTCGCGATCCTGACTTTCGGGCTCTCCACGCTGTACTGGCTGTCATTCGCCGCCCTGCTGGTGTCCGGCCTGTTCGACATGGTGAGCATCAACGTGCGTGAAAGCCTGATCCAGCTGCGCACCCCCGATGAACTCCGGGGTCGCGTCACCACCGTCAACAGCGTCTTCATCGGCGCGTCCAATGAGTTGGGAGATTTTCGCGCCGGCAGCTTCGCTGTCCTTATCGGTGCGGTGCCCGCCGTATTGTTCGGCGGGGTTGCGGCCCTCGGTATCTCGGCCGCCTGGTACAAATGGTTCCCACAACTGGGCAAGGTTGACCGGCTGCAGTGACCGAGGGAGACTGCGGGCTGGCGCAGCGCGCGCGAGGCGGACCGGCCGCCTGTCACGCGGCGCATGGCGGTCTCAGGTGCCGGGAACGAGCAGGATCTTGCCCAGATGGCTGGATTGTTCCATCAGCGCGTGAGCAGCGCTCGCCTCAGAGAACGGAAACACGTGCCCGATCACTGATCGCAGCTGGCCGGTGGCGAACAGCGGCCACACCTGTTCGCGCAGCTCGGCGGCGATCCTGGTCTTGTATGCGGCGGGCCGGCTCCGCAGCGTGGAGCCGGTGAACGTGATGCGCTTGAGCATGATCGGCATGAGGTCGATTTCCAGCCGCGACCCCTGCGCGAAGGCCAGTTGGACGATGTGACCGTCCGGTGCCGCCGCCTTGATGTTCTTTGCGATATTGGGTCCGCCGACGATGTCGAGGATGACGTTCGCACCGCCGGCCTCCTCCCGGGTGACCCCGACGAAGTCTTCCTCGCGATAGTCGATGACTCGGTCAGCCCCAAGCGCCTTGCAGAAATCGCAGCGCGCCGCCGGGCTCTCGGTGGCAAAGACCTTCGCGCCAAAGGCTTTGCCCAGCTGGATGGCCGTTGAGCCGACGCTCCCGGCGCCGCCGTGGACGAGCAGCGTGCCATTTGCGGTGAGGCGTTTCGGCTCGAAGATATTTGACCAGACTGTGAAGAAGGGCTCTGGAATGCCGGCGGCAGCCTGCAGCGAGACTCCATTGGGCACCGGCAGGCAATGGCCGGCATCGACGGCGCAATATTCGGCGTAGCCGCCACCATTGGTCAGCGCGACAACCTCGTCGCCGATCTGCCACCCGGTAACGCTCGTGCCGGTCGCGACGATGGTGCCGGAGACTTCAAGGCCGATCAGGTCGGAAGCGCCCGCCGGAGGCGGATAGAGGCCCTTGCGTTGCATGAGGTCCGGGCCGTTCACGCCCGCCGCCGCCACCCTGATCAGGACCTCCGACCGGGCGGGGATGGGGAGCGGCCGCCGCCCCACGGCCAGCATTTCGGGCCCGCCTGCTGCGGTCATTTCGACCGCTGCCATGTCAGATGGCAATTCGAATGTCTGCTTGCTGTGGTTCATGCTGGGCTCCGCTGGCCGGTCATTCTAGAAATCGTTGGACTTGAAGATTCGGTTGAGGCGTTCCTCGTCGTCGGCATCGGGCTGTGTCCAGGGTTCGCCCCGTTTGCGCAACCCGCCCGTGAACTGCGGTGGGCGCCGTTCGTTGAAGGCGTTCCGGCTCTCACGTGCATCGGCGGACGCGTACATCACGAACGAGTTCATCATGGTCTGTACCTGCCAGGCTTGATCGGTGGGCATGTCACCGAAGCGGACGACGAATTCCTTCATCATCCGCACGGCGACCGGCGGCAGCGCGACGATGTGGCGCGCGATCTCTTCCGCCCGTGCCAGCAGCGAAGCATGCGGCACAACCTCGTTGTCGAGGCCGATCCGCAGCGCTTCCTTCGCATCGAACGGCATGTCCGTCAGTAGGATCTTCATTGCATCGGCATACCGTATCTGGCGCGTCAGAAGCGTCGCTCCGGGCCCGTGTCCCACCCAGCCCTGGGACAGGAGGGCGAACTTGAACCGGGCGTTCTCGAGGCTCGCAATGCGGATGTCGGTCGATGAGAGCAGCGTATAGAAGCCCGCGCCGGCCGCCCACCCGTTGACCGCGGCAATGACCGGCTTCCAGACGCGCGGGTAGTGGTCGCCCATGCGTCCATCGACCCCGGTCTTTTCTCCGTTGACGGTGCCGGCCTGCGGCCAGACCATCCGTGTCGCCTCGAGATACTCGCGTTCCTCTTCGCTGATCTCGGGGCTGGTCGCCATGCTGTGCCCGGCGCAGAAGTGGCGATCGCCCGTGCCGGTCAGGATGGCGCAGCGGATGTCGCGATCTTCCCACATGTCGCGCCAGGCGTCGGCCAGCGCATCGGAATCGTTGCGATTGATGGAGTTGGCTTTGCCGGGATTGTTGAACGTGATGTAGGCGACGCCGTCACGCTTTTCGTAGTCGATGGCCATGGTCTGCTTCTTTCAGTTCGTTGGTGCGCTTGGTGCAGGCTAGCTACTGATGCGTAACCATGGCCTCGAACTCCTCGTCGCTGAGGCCGAGCAGTTCACGAAGCACGTAGTGGTTGTCTGCCCCCAGTTCAGGCGCGGAAATGGCCTCGCCTCGCCAGCCGGTATCGGCATCTCGCCAAGGCAACGTATAGTGAGGACTGCCGTCGGCCAGCGTACCAAACGTGCCGCGGGTCCGGATGGTCTCATCCTCCATGACAATCTCGAAGGAGCGCGTGGCGGCAGCTGATACGCCCGCTGCACGCAGCAGTGTCGCCGCCGATTCGGCGGAGCGCTCGCGGCACCATTCCGCCACGATACGATCCAGCGCGGCCTTGTCCCGTTGGCGATCAGCGTGGTTTGGATAGCGTTCGGCGAGTTCTGGCCGGCCGATTCCGCGGCACAACCCTGCCCACTCGGGTTCATTGTCAACCGTCACAGCGACCCACGCATCGTCACCGGCGCAGCGAAAACATCCCCCCGGAGCGCTCTCGCCGTCGGAAGGCCCCTCCGGTCCGTGACCGCCGGCGCCCGTCGAGATGCGCATGAGCGCCTCGGGGAGCAACGCCACCGTCGCCTCGAGCATCGAGAGGTCGATATAGCTGCCCCGTCCCGTGCGCCGCCGGTGGTAAATGGCGGAGAGGATTGAAAAGCCCTCCCAGATGGCCGTGACGGGGTCGGTCTAGATCGGCAGGATGCCCATCGCCTCGATCTGGTCATTGGGCTTGCCGATGAGACCAACATCGGCGATCGATTTGAGCTCGAAGATCA
>DAORUH010000016.1:0-33928 GCA_035433065.1 Devosia sp.
GAAGATCAGCGTGAGGCCGAGTTCCGCCTGGAGGTCTTTCAGGAGGTTGAGGATCTCGGCCTGTACCGACACGTCGAGCGCCGAGACCGGTTCGTCGGCAACGATCAGCCGCGGGTTGAGCGCGAGCGCCCGGGCAATGCCGACGCGCTGGCGCTGGCCGCCCGACAGTTCGCTCGGCAGGCGCTCGGCAAAACTCGGAGCGAGCCCGACCTTGCCGAGCAGCTCCATGACATGCTGCCGGCGTTCGCCGCGCGTCGTGCCGATCCCGTGGAGGCGCAGCGCGTCTTCGAGAATGGTGCCGATGCGCTTGCGCGGATTGAGGCTGGCGAACGGGTCCTGGAACACCATCTGCATGTTGCGCCGCAGCGGGCGCAGGCTGGCCATGCTGGCATGGGTGATGTCGGCGCCGTCGAACCGTACCGCGCCTTCGGTCGGTTCCAGCAGCCGCACGATGCAGCGCGCGAGGGTCGACTTGCCGCAGCCGGATTCACCGACGAGGCCAAAGGTCTCGCCCGCCGCGACATCGAAGGAAACGTCGTCCACCGCATGGACCCGGCGCGCCCGGCCGAACGGGCTGCCGAGGGAAAAGACCTTGCTGAGGTGGTCGACCTGAACGAGTGCCGCTTCGCTCATGCCGCCCCCCTTCCTGCCTCGGCGGCGAGGCGGGCGCGGCCGGCGTCATCGAGCCAGCAGCGGAACTGGTGGTCGCCGCCGGTGAGCGCCGGCATCGAGGTGCATGCTTCGAAGGCGTGGTTGCAGCGCGGGCGGAAGGCGCAGCCCGCCGGGCGGCCTTCGGTGAGCACCGGCGGTGCGCCCTTGATCGAGGGGAGGCGGGCGGTGCGCACGCGGTTGGCGGCGGGAATGGAGGCAAGGAGGCCCGCGGTATAGGGGTGCTGCGGCGACCGGAACACATCGCGCACCGCGCCCGCCTCGACGCACTGGCCCGCATACATGACCATCACGCGGTCGGCGATTTCCGCGACCACGCCGAGATCGTGGGTGATGAGTACGACGGCCATGCCGTATTCGCGGCGCAGCCCGTCGATCAGCGACAGGATCTGCTTCTGCGTCGTGACATCGAGCGCCGTGGTGGGCTCGTCGGCGATGAGCAGCGAGGGTCCGCAGGCGAGCGCCAGCGCGATCATGGCGCGTTGCCGCATGCCACCGGAGAACTGGTGCGGGTAGTCGTCGATGCGGCTTTTCGGGTTGGGAATGCCGACCTGCGCCAGCAATTCCAGCGTGCGCTCGCGGATGGCGCGGCGTGACAGATCGGTGTGGTTGGCCAGCGCCTCGCCGATCTGCGCCCCGATCCGGTGCAGCGGGTTGAGGCTGGTCATCGGGTCCTGGAAGATCATGGCGATGCGCGCGCCGCGCACCCTGCGCATCTCGCTCTCATCGAGCGACAGCAGGTCGGTGCCGTCGAAGTCGATGCGGCCCGAAAGAGCAAAGCGCGGGTCGGTGCGGTTGAGGCCGATGATGGAGCGGGCGGTGACGGTCTTGCCGCAGCCCGACTCCCCGACGATGGAGAGGACTTCGCCGGCGGCGAGGCTGAACGACACATCGTCCACGAGGCTCGCGGCCTTGCCGTTGCGCAAAAGCTTTACGCTGAGGCCCCGCACATCAAGCAGGGGCCTCATCTGGGTGGGCGCGCTGATCGGGACAACCTGCGCCATTCGCCTGCGGCTTAGTACGTGGGCGTCGCAAAGACGGTCTTGCCGTTGACCTTGATCTCGACATCGACCTTGTAGCGTTCGAGCGCCGCGGGGTTCATTTCGATGCCGAGGCCGGGCGCATCGGGGACGTGGATGAGGCCGTTCGCGTCGGGCACGATGTGGTTGCTGGTGAGATCGACGGCGAGTTGCTTCAGCGTCGTCGGGTACTCACAGATCCAGTGATCTTCGAGGCCGGCGAAGGGCTGCAGCGAGGCGCTGAGCGCGAGGTTCGAGGTGAAGGTGTGGTTGATGTAGGTGACGCCGCGCTTTGCCGCGTAGTCGGCCACGTCCTTCGCCGGCCCCAGTCCGCCGATGCGGCCGCAGTCGATCTGCACGTAGCCGACTTTGCCGAAATCGATGAGGTGCTCGGCCATGTGGCGGTTGTGCGCGGCCTCGCCGCCGGCAGTCTTCACCGTCTTCACGCGCTTCGCGAGCCCGGCATAGGCGGCATAGGCCGAACCGTGGAACGGCTCCTCGAAGAAGGTGACACGGTTGCGCTCCATCGCATCGAGGCGCTGCGCCGCGGCATCGACATCCTCGTTGAAGATCTGGCCGGCATCGATGAGCAGGATGCCATCGGGGCCGAGGCCTTCGCGGGCCGCATCGAGATGGGCGATGTCGCCCGCAAGCGAGTCACCGAACGGCGCCCAGCCGAACTTCGCGGCGCGGAAGCCGCGGCCGCGCATTTCCCTCGCGCGTTCAAGCGTGCCCTGCGGCGTGGTGCCGAACAGCACGGACGCGTACGGCGTCTTGGGATAGGCGCGGTCGTAGCCGAGCAGCTTCCAGGTGGGGACGCCGCGGGCGTGGCCGAGCAGGTCCCACATCGCCATCTCGATGCCGGACCAGGTGTGGGCAGCCTGCAAGAGGTCCATGCTGTTATAGGCGAGGGCCGCCGACATGCGCCTGATGTCGTCCGGCCCGTCGAGCGTTTCGCCGAGCACCGAGGCTGACACCGGACGGCACGCGCCGTGCGACATGGGGGTCACGAAAGCAGCGATCGAGGGCAGTGGCGAGGCTTCACACTCGCCCCAGCCGACATGGCCGCCAGCAGAAACCCGGACCGCCAACGCGTCCTGACTGCCGTCGGCCTCAAGCGTGACCACGGGCATGGAGACGTAGAAGAAATCAACGCTGTCGATCTTCATAGGGGGGCGTACCTGTTCTTCGTTTCTGTCGCGAGCGGCTCAGACCGCGCGGCGGTAGATGGTGGGGCGGGGAACGAAATTCGTGTCCCCCTCGATGGGGTAGATGGGCCGGGCGCACTGCGTGTGGCCGAGGGTTGCCACATGGGCGGAGGTCGAGCCGGGGGCATCGACGTTGAAGTTCTTCGTCACCCACTGGTCGTACATGTGGAACTCGGTGTGCGGCGACTTCACCACCACGAGATCGAAATCCACCGGATCGAGTCCGTTGGAATAGTAGAGCGCGCGGTCGAACAGGAACGCGGGCTTGCTGAGGACGACGATGGTGAAGTTGTCGTAGGTGAGCACCGCCGTCGGGCCGGCATCGAGCGGCAGGCCCATCGTCTCGAGCTTGGCCCGGCCCCGCGAAAGGCTTTCGACCATCGCGTCGACCTGCATCGGCGCGAAGCGCCTGCCGTCGACGGTGCCGCCGAGCGTCACTGAAATGCGCTGGCCGACGCCGGCACGGTGGGCGGCCTCGGCGGCGGGCGCATCGACGATCTGCGCCAGCACGCTGCCTTCGTAGCCGCCGTCCCTGAGGGCCTTGATCAGCACGTTGGAGTCGCCGCTGGCGCCCGAGGAGGTCGCGTCTGCGGCATCGGTGAAGAGCACGGTGCCCGGCATGCCCTTGGCCAGCTCGACCGCCGACTCGACGGTGACGAACTTGCCCACGAGGCGCTGGCGGCCTTCCCACATACGGCTGGCGAGGTGGGTCGCCGTGCTGGCCGCGAAATCGGCATCGGACTCGGTGACGACGAGGGCCTGCGTGCACAGCTCCGGTGCGTCGGTGAAGGGGTTGCCGATCATCACGCCCGAGGAGAGCACCTTGCCCTTGCGTTCGAGCAACTGGCCCTCGCGCAGCACATCGCCGAACCAGCCGGTCTTGGTGATGCACTCGTCGCCGCGCGCCAGCAGCGGCACGGTCACCCGTGCGATTACGGGCTTCAGGCCGCGATCCACTATGTCGAGCAGGAGCGTCGCGGCACGCGCGCCGGTATCGGCGAAATCGACGTGCGGATAGGTCTTGTAGATGGTCAGGCCATCGACCTGCTTCAGCATCCGGTCGGTGAGGATGCCGTGGAGGTCGAGCGAGATGACGATGGGAATATCGCCGAACGCCTTGCGGACGGCTTCGAGCAGGACGCCCTCCGGATCGGGCTCGTCCACCGCGCCCATGGCGCCGTGCAGCGCGAAATAGATGGCATCCACCGTGCCGGCATGGGGCAGGATGCTGGCGAGGATTTCCTCCCGCAGCCGCGCCCAGCCCTTTGCGGAGAGCGGGCCGGTGCTCGGCGCGCGGGCCGAGATGGTCCAGAGCAGATCGACATCAGTGCGGGTGTCGAACACCGACAGCGCGCCGCCGACATGAGTGTTCATGCCGCGCTCGCGCACCTGCGAGTTGCCGTGGTCGATGGCGAAATCCGAGTACTCGGATTCGAGCGGGTTGAAGGACGAGATTTCCTGCGTGCACTGGGCGATCAGGATGCGCATGTGGGTTCCTCAAGCTGCCGCGCGAACGGCGTCGTAGTCCTGCATGACGACGCCGACGACGTCGCCGCGCGTTACCCGTCCGGGGCCGGCGGCCATCCAGAGCAGGCCATCGCGCTGGTAGGTGACCTCGATGGGATCGCGGTCGATGTCCTCGACGAAATGCAGCCACCCGGCGGGGGCGCCCGCACGCACTTCGTCGCCCGCGACATTGGCGGGTTCGAACGTGCCGTTGGCCGGCGCGAAACTGTAGTTGGCGGGGTCGCGCACCATCATGTGGCGCGTGCCCGGGGTGTCGTCGCGTTGGGCGGTGTCGGGCTTGCCCTCGATCACGCCCCAGTGCTTCAGCACATTGTCGATGCCGCGGCGGGCGTGGCGCACGCCCTCGACATTGACGCGGCCCCAGCCGCCGATTTCGGTGCCGATCGAGATGATGCCGCGCCGCTCGACGCAGGAGGTGAAGGTCGCGCCCTCGTCGACGCCCCAGAATACGGTGTTGAACGGCGCGCCGAAGGCGGCGGCGGTATCCATCGTCTTCTGCCGGAGCGCCGGATCGGCGAGGTAGTGCATGTTGGTCGAGAGCGCCGCTTCCATGCCCTGGCCGGCGGTGTGGAGGTCGACCGAGACATCAGCATGCGGCAGCACGTAGCCATCGAGAAAGTGCGCCAGCATTTCCGAGAACGTGCCGCGCGGATTGCCCGGGAAGCACCGATTCATGTCGCGGTTATCGACCGGGCTGAGGCGCGCGTCGGCAAGGACGGCGGGCATGTTGTAGGCGGGGATCATAATGACCCGGCCCTGCACCTTCGCCGGATCGAGCGAGCGGGCGAGGCTGGAGATGGCGATCGGGCCCTCGTACTCGTCGCCGTGGATGCCGCCGGTGAGGAGGATGGTGGGGCCCCTGCCGTTCCTCACCGAGATGATCGGGATTTCGACCACGCCCCAGGGCGAGCCGTTGCGGGACAGCGGGGCGCGCAGATAACCGGCCTGGCGGCCGTTGCGGTCGAAGTCTATCGGGTTGGAAACTCGGGTCTTTTCGACCTGCAGCGCAGTCATAACCAGTCCCCCTCGGTGAGGCGTATGATTGTATACGATGTGGCTGGGTGTCAATTGTGAACCCGCGCGATCCGGCTTAATAATTGCTGCCGGCCCTAAGCCGCGGGGGCGTCGTCCTCGAGGTAGTTGCGGACGATCTCGTCCACGGACGCATCGGGCAGGAGGCCGATGCGCCTGGCCTGGTCGAGCCGGAACGCGGTGGGCCAGGTGGTGACGATGTTGCGGATGAACGGGTCCGGTTTCCACTGCACGCGTTCGCGCACGCTTTCCGCTCCGGCACGGGTCGCGGCGGCAACGAGATCGGCGGCAGAGCAGGCGAGGCCGGCCATCATCACGCTGCGGTCCTTGCCCCAGAGGTCCGCCGCGCTGTCATGGGCGGTGACGATGCCCTCGATGCAGCGGCGGGGGGAGAGCAGGAACCCGCGATCATCCGGCTCGACCGGGCTGGCATAATCGCGCCCGTTGAGCGGTTCGCGCACGATGTCGCTGGCCCAGGCGGAGGTCGCGGTGCTCGGCGCGCCGCCGCGGATGGCGATGATCGGCAGGCGCAGCGAGCGGCCGTCGACATAACCGCGGCGGGTGTAGTCGTTGACCAGCAGCTCGCCGATGGCCTTCTGCGTGCCGTAGGAGCTCTGCGGCGTCTGGCGCTGTTCCTCGGGCACGATGGCGGGCAGGGCGCCGCCATAGGTCGCGATGGTGCTCGAAAAGATGAAGCGCGGCGCGGCGCCGGATTTCCGTGCCGCCTCGAGCAGGTGCAGCGTGCCGGTGAGGTTGGCGGCATAGCCGGCCTCGAAGGCGGTCTCGGCGCCGGCGCTCATCAGGGCGGCGAGGTGGAAGACGGAGTCGTGCGGCTCGGCGAACAGGGTTGCGACGAACGCCGGGTCGGCAATGCTGCCGCCGAGGTAGGTGACGCGCGGATCGGCGTATGGCGCCGCGGGTTGCGGCGCCATGTCGGTGAGCGTGAGGCGGGTGATCGGCTGAGGCCTGCCGCCGGGACCGGCGAGCTCGCCGCGCCCGAGCAGGGCACGGACCAGCTTGCGCCCGAGGTAGCCTTCAGCGCCTGTAACGAGAACCCGCACTCTGTTTCTCCCCTAGAACAGCGACTTCGCGTCGGGAGAGTAGCGGGCAATCCGGTCCTGATCGAGCGTCACGCCGAGACCCGGCACATCCGGAACGGCGAGCATGCCGTCGGCGTCGAGCTTGAAGGGCACGTCGAGGATCTTGTCCACATAGGCGCTGCCCGCGATGTATTCGACGAGATCGACATTGGGCAGGGCGGCGGCGAGCTGCAGGTCGGCGGCGATGCCCAGTGCGGTGTTCCAGCCGTGGCCGACATAGCGGACGCCGAAATCCTGCGCGAGCCAGGCGATGCGGCGCTGTTCGCTGAGCCCGCCGACCTTGGTCACGTCCGGCTGGACGATGTCGAAGGCGCCCTGCGTGAGGAACGGGATGAAGGCCTGGCGGCGGGTCAGCACTTCGCCGCCGGCGATGGGGACGCGGGTTTCGCGGCGCAGGGTGATGAAGTCCTCCAGCGCGTCGGGCTTCACCGCCTCCTCGAACCAGTCGATATCGTGGTCGGCGAGCATGTCGGCGGTGCGCAGCGCCCACTTGAGGCCGTTGGGCCAATAGGCATCGCTGGCGCCCGGATCGACCATCAGGCGGCCGCCCGGCGGCAGCTGGTCCTTGGCGGCGCGGACGATGGCTTCATCGAGCTTGTAGTCGTTGCGGCGCCCGAACGGGCCCCAGCCGATCTTGAAGGCGCGGAAACCCTGTTCGCGCCACTTCACGATTTCCTCGCCCATCAGCTCCGGCTCTTCCATGAGCAGCGAGCAATAGGGCGTGACGCGGTCGCGATAGCGGCCACCCATCAGGCGGCCAACCGACAGGCCGGTGACCTTGCCGAGGATGTCCCACAGCGCGATGTCGATGCCGCTGATGGCATGGGTGAGGGTGCCGCCGCGGCCCATCCAGAAGGTGTTCTGGTGCATCTTTTCGGAGACGCGTTCGGGCTCCAGCGCATTCTCGCCGGCGTAGTAGGGCTCGAGCACCTTGAGCGCCGCCTCGACGAGGCGGCCGTCGGTGAACACGCTGCCATAGCCGGTGATGCCAGCATCGGTATGCACGGCGATCAGGGCATGGATCGAGTCCTCGGCCTTGATCTCAACCGACCACCCACCCTTGGGGCTTTCCCCGAACAGGGGCGCCGCAACGATACGGGTGATGCGAACGGGTTTGGTGTCGCCCCGTGATGGCAACGGCATTGGAAGTCTCCTGCGGGTCGGATGCGAATTGACGATTCATATTATCGTATACAATAATACGGTTCAAGTCGTCGGTAGAGCCCCCAGCTGAGAACCCGGAACGGCAGCGCCATCCGGTGCCGGATGGGTTCGACGACTGGCCCCCGGAGGAGCGTCAAATGCCCAAAGTACTGATTTTCGAAGTGAAGCAGGAGATCTCCTCCTTTAATCCGCTGCCTTCGGGCTACGAGAACTTCAGCATTCTCAAAGGTGATGAACTGCTGCGGCACCGCGGCCTCAACACCGAGCTGGGCTGGGCGCTGCCGATCTTCGAAGCCCGCCCCGACATCGAAGTCATCCCTACCATTGCCGCTACAGCCGGAAGCGCCGGGGTGCTTTCGGCCGAGGGCTGGTCGAAGCTGTCGAAGCAGGTGCTGGCGGCGATCGAGGCGAGGATCGGGGAGGCCGACGCGATCTATGCGTGCCTCCACGGGGCAATGGGCGCCGAAAGCGAACTCGACCCGGAAGGGTATCTCCTGAGCGAGATCCGGCGCATGGCAGGGCCGGACATCCCGATCATCATGTCGCTCGACCTGCACGGCATCCTCACCGACCGGATGCTGAAGCACGTGAACGGGCTCACCCTGTATCACACCTATCCGCATGTCGATCTCGGCGACACCGGCGCGCGCGCCGCGCGGTTGCTGCTCAAAATCCTCGACGAGGGCGCGAAGCCGGTGATGGCCCGGGTGGTTATTCCTGCATTGGTCCGCGGCGATGAACTCATCACCGCAACCGGCTGCTATGGCGACCTGATCCGCGAATGCCAGCGCATCGAGCGCGACGGCACGGCGCTCGCCGCCGGCATCATGATTGGCAATCCGTTCACCGACGTGCCCGAGCTGAGCTCGCAGGTGATCGTCACCACCAATGGCGACAGGGCCACGGCCGAGCGCGAGGCGCTGCGGCTGGCCAAGGAGTTCTGGCCGCTGCGTTTCCGTATGCAGGGCAAGCTGATCGCGCTCGATCGCGCCATCGCGCAGGCAAAGACCATGAAGGGCCCGCTGATCTTCACCGACGCGGCCGACGCGACGTCATCAGGCGCCACCGGAGACTCGAATGCGATCATCGCGGCGCTAAGGGCCGGAGGCTATGCCGGAAGCGTACTGGCGCAGATTGTCGATCCGCGGGCTGCCGAAGCGGCCCACAAGGCCGGCGTCGGCGCGACGATCAATGTGACGCTCGGTGGTTACCACGATCCGGTGCGCTTCCCCCCGATGGCGGTCGAAGCCAAGGTGAAATTGCTGTCGGACGGAAATGCACGCCGCGAGACGGCGCGGACGCCACTCCGGGCGGGCCCGTCCGCGGTGCTGACATTCGGCAACTTCACAATCGTGGTGCTGTCGCGCTCGGTGAGCCTCTATGACCGGTCGCTGTACTACGCCAACGGCTGCAACCCGCCCGACTTCGACCTCATCGTGGTGAAGTCTCCGCATACCGAGCATCAGATGTTCGACGATTGGGCAGAAAAGAACTTCAACATCGATGCGCCGGGCGCCACGTCGGCCGATCTCAAGAGCCTCGGCCACACAATCTGTGCACGGCCGATGTATCCACTCGACACCGACGTCACCTTCACGCCCTCTGTGACCACCTACCAACGATGACAGGTGTGGGCGCGGCGCGCGCCGCGCCCACACGATTTCCAGCAAGAACGAGACCGACAAGATGACCAGAGCACCAGCCGATTTTGCCAGGCGCGTAGACCGGCTGCTTTCCGCCTATGGTTCCGCCGATGGCCCGGGGCTGGCGGTGGCCATCCTCGAGGACGGCAAGGAGATTTTCTCCGCCACCTACGGGCAGGCGAACATCAACGACTCCATCCCGATGGCCCGCGACACCATCATGCGGATTGGATCGCAGACCAAGCAGTTCACCGTGCTGCTCGCGCTGATGCTTGAAGCGGAGGGGAAGCTCCGCATGTCCGACCCCGTCCAGAAGCACCTGCCACATATCCCCAAGTTGAGGCACGAGGTGACGCTGGAGCACCTTGCGAGCAACACCAGCGGCTGGCGCGACCACCTCGACGCGATGACCTATGCCGGGCTGTCTATCTTCACGCCGACAAGCCCTCAGACGGTTCGCGATATCATCGCGCGGCAGGACGACCTCAACTTCGAGCCGGGCACGGCGCTGATCTACTGCAATGCGGGCTTCATCATGCTGGCGGACGTCATCGAGAGCATCGAGGGCAAGCCGTTCGGTACCGTGCTGAAGGAGCGCATCACGGAGCCTCTCGGCATGCACGACACGTCGTTGATGGTTCGCGATGGAACGGTGATGAAGCGGCTTGCCGCCCACTATTCGCGCCGGCCCGACGGCTGGGCCAATCTGGGCTGGGGTTTTGGCCTCGGCGGCGAGGGCGGCATGGTGTCGACGCTCAACGACCTGATCGTGTGGCAGCGCAATCTCGACGCGCCGAAGGTTGGGACGCCCGAGATGTATGCCCGCATGTCGACGCCCGGCGTGTTCAAGAACGGTACGCAAGGCTACTACGGCCTCGGTCTCGTCACCGACACCTACCGGGGCAGGCGTGCGGTCGGCCACGGCGGCGGTGTCGCCGGCGCGCGGTCGGAATCGACGCGCTATATCGACGATGGGCTCGGCATCATCATCGCCGCGAACCACGACCAGCTCGGCGGCTTCGTCGTGGCGCGGCGGGTCGCCGACATCTACTTCGAGCATACGCCGCCTGCGCCGATCCGGTTCAATCCGGGACGGTATCGCGAGGTGGGAGGCGCCGACGTCATCGCCATTTCCGACAGCGGCGATACCCAGCTGTTCGCGTCCTCGGGCGGCACTTCGAGCTTTGACTATGCCCATCCGGGCGGCGCGAAGCCGGAGCGCACGGTGGTCGATCTCGTCCTCGTGCCCAACGAGAACGGAACCATCGATGCGCGCTTCTGCGGCACGCCGCGCGTCTATCGTCCGCTTGCCGACGGTGCTGCTGCGGCGAAGCCGCTTGCGGGCCGCTACCGCAATGCGGCGCAGGACATGGAGGTCGTGATCGACGGCGACAACCGGAAGGGCACGCTGCGCCTGAACTCGCCAAATGGCGTGCTCATTTCGCCGGTCGTGGCCGCCGATGATGATCTCTGGCTGATGCTGGAGCCGATGGCCGATTTTCGTCCAGGCGCGGCGTGGAGTGCCGTGCTGCAGGTCACGCCGGACGGCTTCGAGCTCAACAGCGAACGCGTCCGGCATCTGGCATTTACGAGGCTCTGACTGGCGCGTGTCCGGGCCGCCGCGCGAGGCGGCCCGGCGCGCGGTTCAGGCCGCGGGCAACCTCGCCAACAGACGCGCCTGCGCCGCGATGAGGGCGGCTGCCAGGTCCGGCTCCTCGATGGAGTGGTTGGCGTCGTTGACCATGACGAATTCCGCCTCCGGCCACGCCGTCTTGAGATCCCAGGCGGTGCGGGCGGGGGTGATGACGTCGTAGCGGCCCTGTACGATGATGCTCGGCAGGTGCCGGATGGCGGGCACGCCGGCGATCAGTTGGCCTTCTTCGACAAAGAAATCATTCAGCCCGTAATAGGTGAACAGCCGCGCCACCGGCAGCGCTCGCTCGGGTGACGCAGAGTTGGCGACGAACGCCGGATCCTCGCGAAACAGCAGTGTCGACGAATTGTAGATCGCGAAGGCGTGTGCCGCCGCGTGCGCAACCTCCGGGCTGTCGTCGCCGGCATGACGCGCATAGCCGGCGAGCAGGTCGTCGCGCTCCGCCTCGGGCAGGTAGTCGCGGAAGGCTTCCCACTTGTCGGGGAACAGCCAGCGGGTGCCGTTCCACCACCAGTCGCGCTCGATGCGCCGGCCGGTGAAGATGCCGCGGAGGAGCAGGGCGAGGCACCGCTCGGGATGGGCCTGCGAGTAGGCGAGGCCGAGAAAGCTGCCCCACGAGCCGCCGCTCACCACCAAGCGGTCGATGCCGAGGTGGAGGCGCAGCCGTTCAATGTCGGCGACAAGATGCTGCGTCGTGTTGGCATGCGCGGCGCCCAGCGGCTGCGAACGTCCGCAGCCGCGCTGGTCGAAGAGTACGATGCGCCATTCTGCCGGATCGTAGTAGCGGCGATGGCGCGGCTTGCAGCCGCCACCCGGCCCGCCGTGCAGGAAAACGACCGGCCTGCCGTTCGGGTTGCCGCACTGCTCGTAGTAGAGGACGTGGCCGTCGCCGACCGGAAGCTGTCCGGCGTCATAGGGTTCGCATTCGGGAAACAGCACGTCGTCGAGTGTCATTCACGCGGTCCTGCTCAGCCGTGGGCGTCCCGCCACCGTCCGGTGCCGGGACAGTGGCGCGAAGTGGCGTTCAGCGCTCGTTGCGCTGGCGCGGGTCGATGATGTCGCGCAGCCCGTCGCCCATGAGGTTGAGCCCGAGAACCACGATGGCGATGGCAAGACCCGGGAAGACGGCGATCCACCACGCCTCCTGGATATAGGTGCGTCCATCGGCAATGATGTTGCCCAGCGAGGGCGCGGGCGGCGGCGGGCCGACGCCGAGGAAGCTCAGGATCGCTTCGGCGATGATCGACACGGCGAACACGGAGCTGAGCTGCACGATCACCGGGGAGAGCGCGTTGGCGAGGATGTAGCGCAGGATGATGCGCGCATGACCCGCACCCACCGCCCTCGCGGCTTCGACATACTGCATGCTCTGGACGACAATGACGCCGGACCGGACAATGCGCGCGGTGCGCGGGGTGAAGGTCACCGTGAGCGCCACGACGACGGTGAGGGCGGATGGCCCGAGCGCGGCGGCAAGCGCGATGGCCAGCAGGACGCCCGGAAACGCCATCATCCCGTCGAGGCCGCGCATGATGAACCCGTCGAGGGGACGGACATAGCTCGCCATAGTGCCGAGGATCGTGCCGAAAATGCCGGTGCAGATCACCACGAGCACGCTGATGAACAGCGAGACCTGGGTGCCGTAGATGACCCGGCTCAGAACGTCGCGCCCGAAGGCATCGGTGCCGAACCAGAACTCCGGGGAGGGCGGCATCATCACGAAGCGGTAGTTGTTCTTGTTGGGGTCGTAGGGCGCGAGCACCGGCGCCAGCACGGCGACCAGGGCGAAGATCAGGAGGATCGTCGCGCCGATGACGAAGGACGGGTGCCCCAGCAGGCGCTGCACCAGTTGCCCCCGGCGGCGGCGGCGCGCCCGCGCCATGTCGGCGCGCAGCGAGACCGTATTGTCAGCGAGAGTTACTTCAGCGGTCATCACGCACTCGGGGATCCAGCCAGCCGTAGAGGATGTCCACGGCGAGGTTGACAAAGACGAAGACGGCCGCCGTCACCAGCAAGCCGCCCTGGATAATCGGGAAGTCGCGCCGCTGGATGGAGCCGACGATCAGGCGTCCGACGCCGGGGAGCGAGAACACCGACTCGATGACCACCGCGCCCGACAGCAGCACGCCGGCGGAGACGCCGACCACCGTGACGATGGGCACCAGCGCGTTGCGCAGCGCATGCTTGAAGATGACGGTGCCCCGGCCCATGCCCTTGGCACGTGCCGTACGCACGAAATCCTGGTCGAGCACGTCGAGCATGGAGGAGCGGGTCATGCGGGCGAGCACGCCCATATGGGTGAAGGCCAGCGTGAGCGTCGGCAGCGTCATGCACCGCACCCAGCCCCAGAAGTCCTCGGTGATCGGCACGAAGCCGCCGGTCGGCAGCCAGCCGAGCGTCACGCCGAACAGGATGACGAGCACGAGGCCGAACCAGAAATCGGGAATGGACAGGCCGATCAGCGCCGTCACCATGGCGCTCTGATCGACCCAGCTGTTGTGACGGACCGCCGCGAGAATGCCGAGCAGCGTGCCCATGATGGTCGCCATCAGCAGGCCCAGCGCGGCCAGCGGAAGTGTCACCGGCAGGCGCTCGGCGACGGCATCGAGCACGGAGCGATCGAGCAGGTAGGAATGGCCAAGGTCGCCGCGCAGCAGATTGCCGTACCATTGCAGCGCCCGTTCGAGCAGGGGCCGGTCAAGGCCGAATTGCTGGCGGATTTGTTCGATCTGGGCGGCGGTCGCATCGGCGCCGCCGATTTCGGCGGAAATGTCGCCGGGCACCAGCCACATGATGAAAAACGTCATCAATGAAACGACGAAGAGCACGGGAATGGCGCTCAGCAGTCGTCTCGCAATAAACAGGATCACTGCGGGTCAGCCCTGTGCTGGGGTGGTGAGAGACGGGGCGCCGTGGCGCCCCGCCGGGATTGGATCAGAAGGCGGCTACTTCGCGCGCCAGATGTCATACACGCGCGGGAACCGGAAGGCCTTGAAGCCTTCGATGTTGGCGCGCGACGCCTGCATGTTGCGGGTATCGCCGAGCTTGATGATGCCGAAGTTCGTGTAGAGCTGCTGCTGGATCTTGGCGAAGGTCGCCTTGCGCGCCTCGGTGGTCTCACCGGCGATCAGTTCCAGATACAGGTCCTCGAGCACCGGATCGGGCTTGACGAAGTGCGGACGGGTGCCGGCGAGAGTCGCGACGATCGCGGCAGGGCCGAGATAGGGCTCGATACCCATCGAGAGGGTCCAGCCCTGCCAGCCGGTGTCTTCCATGCGGATCTTCAGCGCGGTCGGCCAGTCGACCTGGTTGATCACCGCGTTGATGCCGACGGCCTTGAGCTGCTCGGCGATGACCACGGCCGACTTGCTGTGCACCGCTGAGGCGGGGTCGGTCAGGATCGAGAAGGGCTCGTTGTTGTAACCGGCTTCCTTCAGCAGGGCCTTGGCCCGCTCGACGTCGTGCTTGTTGTAGTAGTCCTTGGCGCCGATATCGCCGACGTCATAGGGCGTGTCCGGATAGGCCCAGCCGCCGTTGAGGGTGAACAGGCCCTCAGTGGCAATGCCGACGATCTCTTCCATGTTCAGCGCGACCTGGACGGCCTCGCGGAACTTCACGTTGTCGGTCGGCGCCTCATTCGTGTTGAGAATGAGCGTGGCGAAAGCCCAGTTGGTGCCCTCGTACAGCTTGATATTAGGGTCGTTGGCGAGGCGGCGGGCTGCCGCTACCGGCATGGCGTCGAGAATATCGACTTCGCCGGCTTCAAGCGCTGCGACCTGCGCGCCGGGCTCCGGCATGATGCGGAACTCGACCTGGTCGAAGTAGGCGGTCTTCTTGCCGCCGAACCCGTCGGGGCCTTCGTGGCGGGTGTCCTGGGTGTAGTCCGCGAACTTCTCGAGCACGACATGGACGTCGGGCACGTACTCGACGATCTTGTAGGGGCCGGTGCCGACGAGGCTGGTCTTGCCGGCTTCGGCATTCGCATCTTCCTCGGGGATGATGACGGCCGGCGCACGCGGTGAGGAGAACGACTCGAGGAAGGTCGGCGTCTTCGACACCATGTGGAAGACGATCTCGTAGTCGCCCGTCACTTCGAAGCTCTCGACCGCCTTGAGCAGGTTGCCGGTGGCGCCGACCTTGCGATAGCGCTCCATCGACGCGAGAACGTCGCTGGCCTTCATCTCGTCGCCGTTGTGGAACTTGACACCCTGGCGCAGCTTGAACGTGTAGGTCAGGCCGTCCGCGGAGATGTCCACGCCTTCGGCAAGGATCGGAATCGGCACGACATTTTCGTCGAAGCCATAGAGCGTCTCATAGACGTTCATGGTGACGTTGCGGGACTGCGCCGAGGACGTGGCCATGGCGTCGAGGCTTGGCGGATTGGATGTCTGTGCGACAACCACCTTCCCCCCGGCGACCTGCGCGAGCGCGGCGCCGGCGCTGATTGCGGACACGGCGAAGACGCTGGCTACAGCCAGTCTGCGCAGTATGGATGCACTTCTACGTTGCTTCGACATGGATCCTAAAACTCCCCATTGGATGACTTCAGAAGCAGATGAGATGCACGAGCGGCTTGTCGTCAGCGTGATTGGTCAGCTATATCGACAAACCGTACAGATCGTATATTCGTATACGATCCCAGTGCCCGCAACTTGTCAAGGATATCGCCAACCATGCCGCCCGATGACGCCAATTCTGCGCGGGGTCGTATCGCTGGACTTGCGCCGCTCGCTACCAAGAGCCTGGTGAACCAGGTCGTCGACGCTATCGTGGAAGCAACGGCCAAAGGCATCTTCCTGCCCGGCGACCGTATCGTCGAGATGGACGTGGCGCGTTCGCTCAACGTCAGCCGCATTCCCGTGCGCGAAGCGCTGCGCCTGCTGGAGAGCCAGGGCGTCGTGGTCTCAGAACGCTATCGCGGCATGAGTCTCATGAGTGTCGACATCGATCGGCTCGAGAAGATCCTCAAGGTGCGACTGGCGCTCGAAAAGCTCGCCGGGGCAGAGATCATGGCGAAGCTGGAAACCGATGCGAACGTGCTTGAGCCGCTGGAGCAGGTCCTGGCTGACATGCACGCCGCCGGCGATGCCGAAGACGGCTACGAGGTCGCGCGTCTCGATACCGAGTTCCACCTCTGCCTGTGCAAGCTGTCCGGCAACGAAGCCCTGGTCCGCACCATCGAGCCGCTGTCCCGTCAGCTGACAATCATCTTCGGCCTGTCGACGATGAAGAAGGGCACCCAGAGCATCGTCGCCGAACACGACGAAGTCGTCGCGGCGCTGAAGGCGGGCGATCAGGCCGCCTATGACGAACTCATGCGGGTGCACATTCTCGATTATTCCCGCGCCGTCGATTACGAGCAACTGGTCGAACAGTTGCGCCTGCTCGAGCGACGGAAAAAGGTTGGATAGGACTTGCAGCCGAAATCGCGCCGCGAAGGTTGCAAATCGTATTATAGTATACAATAAGACACTGCTGGGCACTAGGGAGACCGCCGCGCATCATGCAGATCGCCGATCCGTCGCCCGCCAACGACATCCCTTTGCTTGAGGTCGAAAACCTCAGCATTGCCTTTGGCGGCACCACCATCGTCAACAACGTGAGCTTCTCGCTCGGACAGGGCGAGACGCTTGGGATCGTTGGAGAATCGGGCAGCGGAAAGTCGATGACCGCGCTGGCGCTGATGCGGCTTCTGCCGCACGGCGGCAGGCTGACGGCAACGAAGCTGCGCCTTCTGGGCGAGGACATTGTCGGGGCGAGCGAGGCCCGGCTCGAAGCGCTGCGCGGCGCCGTCATGGGCATGATCTTTCAGGAGCCGATGACGGCTCTCAATCCGGTGCTCACCATCGGTGAACAGCTGATGGAGACGGTGCGCCGGCACGCAAAGGTCGACCGGCGCGAGGCCCGCGAGCGCGCTGTCGAGGCGCTGCGGCGCGTCGGCATCCCGTCCCCTGCCCAGCGCATGGATGACTACCCGCATCGGCTCTCCGGTGGCATGCGGCAGCGCGTGATGATCGCCATTGCCCTGATCTGCCGGCCGAAGCTTCTGATCGCCGATGAGCCAACCACCGCACTGGACGTCACCATCCAGGCCCAGATTCTGGACCTGATGCTGGACCTGCAGAGTGAATACCGCATGGGGATCATCTTCATCAGCCACGACCTGCGCGTGATCTCGGCATTCACCGACAGGGTGCAGATCATGTATCTCGGGCGCGTCATGGAAAGCGGCCGGGCCGCTGCCGTCTTCGACACGCCCCGCCATCCCTATACGGAAGCGCTGCTGGCCTCCATTCCGCCCCTCGATCACGACGAGCCGCGCCTCAAGGCCATCGAGGGAATCGTGCCGCCAGCCAACGCACCACCGCCCGGTTGCCCGTTCGCGCCGCGCTGCGACTATGCCCGGCCAGTCTGCGATACTGGAATACCGCCACTGGTCGACGTCAGCGGTGCCCATCGCGCCGCCTGCATTCGCAATACCGGCTACGAGTTTCGCGAGGTGGCACTGTGACGGCGCCCAGTACTGCAACTGAGCCACTGCTGCGCGTCGAGCACCTGAGCAAGGTGTTTCCGCTCGGGGGCAAGGGCCTTTTTGCGCCCAAGCGCAGTCTGCGCGCCGTCGATGATGTGAGCTTTTCCATTGCGCGAGGCGAGACGCTTGGCCTTGTGGGGGAGAGCGGCTGTGGCAAGACCACGACGGGCCGCCTCGTCCTGCGCCTCATCGAGCCGTCGAACGGCGTCGTCAGCTTCCAGGGCCGGGACATCCTCGGGCGAACCCCTTCCGAGATGCGGGCGCTGCGGCGCGAGATGCAGATCATCTTTCAGGATCCGTTCGGGTCGCTCAATCCCCGCATGACGGCGGGCGAACTCATCATCGAACCCATGGTCATCCATGGCGTCGGTGACGAGGTATCGCGCGAGCGCCGCCTGCGCCGCCTGCTGGATCTTGTCGGCCTTACCGTCCACCACGCGAGTCGCTTCCCGCACGAGTTCTCGGGTGGGCAGCGCCAGCGGCTGTGCATCGCCCGGGCGCTATCGCTCGAGCCGGCCTTCGTCGTCTGCGATGAGGCGGTGTCGGCGCTCGACGTGTCGGTGCAGGCGCAGATCCTCAACCTGTTGCAGGATCTCAAGCACGAGCTCGGGCTCACCTACCTGTTCATCTCGCACGATCTCGGCGTGGTTCGGCACATCGCCGAGCGCGTGGCGGTGATGTATCTGGGTCAGATCGTTGAAATGGGGCCGCGCCTCGCCATCTTCGAGAAGCCGAGCCACCCATATACCCAGGCGCTTCTCAACTCGGTGCCATCGGCGCAGAAGGGCAGGCGCTCCTTCTTCACGGTCAAGGGCGACGTGCCCAGCGCGGTCAACCCGCCAAGCGGTTGCCGCTTTCACACCCGCTGTCCCATCGCGCAGGCGATCTGCAGCGAGAAGGCGCCGCCTCCCGTGACGCTGGGCGACGGCCACACCGCCGCCTGCCACTTCGCCGGACAGCAGCGCTGACCGGTTGATGCCGCGAAAATGACTCCAGACTGCGGGGAGATCATCCGCAGTCTGGAGCGTCAGCCGCCTCCGATGGGGCGGAGGGACTAGTGGAACTGGGCGGTTTCGGTTGAACCGGCCATCGCGGTGGTCGCCGACTCGCCGCCCGAAATCGCTGTGGCGACCGCATCGAAATACGAGGTGCCGACCTCGCGCTGGTGCCGCACGGCGGTGAACCCATGCTGCTCGGCGGCGAACTCGGCCTGCTGCAGCCGCGAGTAACCGGCCATGCCATCCTCGCGATACGAACGCGCCAGCTCGAAGGTCGTGAGGCTGAGGTTGTGGAACCCGGCCAGCGTTATGAACTGGTACTTGTAGCCCATCGCCGCGATCTCACGCTGGAACGAGCGCATGGCGGTCTCGTCCATGTGCCGCGCCCAGTTGAACGAGGGCGAGCAGTTGTAGGCGAGCATCTGGTGCGGATGCACCTTGCGCACCGCCTCGGCGAAGCGCCTCGCCTCGGCAAGGTCGGGCTTTGAGGTTTCGCACCAGATGAGATCGGCATAAGGCGCGTAGGCGATGCCGCGGGCGATTGCCGCATCGATGCCGCCCTTCAGCCGGTAGAAGCCCTCGGGGGTGCGTTCCTTCTCGACGAACGGGGCGTCGTACTCGTCGATGTCGGAGGTGATGAGCCGGGCCGCCTCGGCGTCAGTGCGCGCCATGATGAGGGTGGCGACGCCCGACACGTCAGCCGCGAGCCGCGCCGCGTTCAGCGTGCGGATGAACTGGCCGGTCGGCACCAGCACCTTGCCGCCGAGATGCCCGCACTTCTTTTCGGACGCGAGCTGGTCCTCGAAGTGCACCGCCGCGGCGCCGGCCTCGATCATCGCCTTCATCAGCTCGAACACGTTGAGCGCGCCGCCGAACCCGGCTTCCGCATCGGCGATGATCGGCACGAGATAATCGATATCCTGGGTGGCGAGGCCCTGCTGCTGCTCCATGTGCTGGATCTGGTCGGCGCGAAGCAGGGCGCGGTTGATGCGCTGTACCACCGAGGGGACGCTATCGACGGGGTAGAGGCTCTGGTCGGGGTACATGTGGCCCGAACTGTTGGCGTCGGCCGCCACCTGCCAGCCGGAAAGATAGATGGCCTTCAGCCCGGCCTTCACCTGCTGCACTGCCTGATTGCCGGTGAAGGTGCCGAGCGTCGGCACGAACTCCTCCTCCTGCAGCAGCCGCCACAGCGTCGCCGCGCCGCGATCGGCGAGCGTGTGCTGGACGGGGATGGAGCCGCGAAGGCGCTCGACGTCCTCCGGGGAATAGTTGCGCTCGATATGGGCGAAGCGGTCGGGAGCCCATGAGGGGGTGGGGAAGGCGGATGAGCGGCGGCGGGTGTCGTGCATGATGCTGCGTGTCCTGTGCTTGTGTTCTACAGCGTGAGAGCCGTCGGCCGGCGGAACGTCGCGGCGAACATCTGGCGGCCGGGGAAGAGGTCGGTGACGTCGCCGCCGTCGGCGACATGGAAGGCGTGTCGGTCGATGTGATGGACGATCGTGTAGCCGTCGCGGTCCAGTCCCTGGGCGCGGAACTGCTGCATCGCCTCGGCCGCGGTGGGTGCGATGATGGTGACAAACTGGTCGTTCTGCGTGATGGTCATGGTCAAATCTCCTTTCTGTCAAAATTTGACAAAACGCCGAAAATGGCAACACCTGCGTGGCGTTGCGGCGGAAACAGTGTCAATCGCCGTCAAGCACTGAGTCAAAATGGTCAAAGTTGTAAAAGATGGGACGGCGGAAACGCAGATTGGCTGGCGGATGCGGCAGCTGCGCCAGCAGCGCCGCCTGTCGCAGACCGAGGTGGCGGGCGCGCTCGGCATTTCGCCGAGCTATCTCAACCTGATCGAACACGGCCGGCGGCGCGTCAGCGTCGATCTGCTGATGGCGGTGTCCGGCTACTTCGGCATCGAGCCCGGCGATCTCGCCGAGCAGCAGGACGCGGCACTGGTCGGCGAACTGATGGAAGCGCTGGGCGACGAGATGTTCGCCGACAGCGCCATCACCAATATCGAGGTGCGCGACCTCGCGGTCAGCAGCCCGACGGCGGCGAAGGCGTTCCTGCGGCTCTACAGCCAGTATCGCTCAAGCCGGCGGCCGGAAGCGGGGCAGGCGGAGGAGGCGCCGGTGTTTCACTCCGCGACCGAGCGGGTCGCCGATTTCCTCCAGACCAGCAGCAATCACTTCGATCTGCTGGAGCGCGCCGCCGAGCGCGTGCGCGCCGATATCGACCACATCTCGACCAACTATGACTACGGGCTCGAGACCTATCTCGCCAACGTGTTCGGCGTGCAGGTGGAGCTCGGCTCGCTCCCGAGCAATGTGGCGCTCTCGGCGTCAGCGGGGCGGCTGACCATTGCCGACAATCTCCCGGCCGAGACCTCGCGTTTCCTCGTCTCGCATCACCTCGCGACGCTGACCACCGCCGAGCCGATCGAAGCGGTGCTCGACGCCTTCGGCATGGAGAGCGCGGAGGTGAGGCTGCTGGCGCGCAACGCGCTGGCGGGCTACGTCGCAGGCGCGCTGATCATGCCCTACGAGCGGTTCTATCGCGCCTGCCGGGACTACCGCTACGATCTCGACCGGCTCAGCCGGCGCTTCGGCGCGAGCTTCGAGCAGGTCTGCCATCGCACCACCACGCTGCAGCGAAACGGTATGAGCGGCATACCACTGCATCTCGTGCGCACCGACGTGGCGGGCAATATCTCGAAGCGCTTCTCGCTCTCCGGCATCCACATCCCGCGGCACTCCGGGGCCTGCCCGAAATGGAACATCTACTCGGCGTTCCAGAGCCCCGACCGCATCAATGTGCAGATCTCGGAGACGCCCGATCAGCAGCGCTATTTCTGCATCGCGCGGACCGTCTCGAAGGTCACGGGACGGCACAACGCGCTGCAGCGCTACCTCTCGATCGGGCTTGGCTGTTCGATCACCCATGCGCGGCAGATGGTCTATGCCGACGGGCTCGATCTCGACGCCAACATCGTCAAGGTCGGCAGCAGTTGCCGGGTCTGCCCGCGGCTCGAATGCGACCACCGCGCGCATCCCCCCAGCCACTACCAGTTCGCCTTCGACGAAACCGTCCGCCCCGTCAGCATCTATGCGCGCATGAAGTAGGGACGCGACTAGCTTGTGAGTGTGATGATCGCCGGGATGACGAGCGACAGGCCGGAGAGCGCGAGCAGCGCGAAGGTGAGGCGGCGCATGCCGGTGTTCGAGATCGGCGGCGGCCAGCGGCGGGCGATATAGGTCAGCGCGATGACCATCGGCAGCGCGGCGAGCGCCCACCAGTTCGATACGGGCGGCAGGTCGCCGGCGACGATCACCGTGGTGAGGCGGAACCCTGAGTTGATCATGAAGATCAGCGCCAGTGTCTCGCGCAGGGTCCGTATCGGCAGGGGCTGGCGGAACAGGTGGTAGACGAGCGGCGGCCCTGAGGTCGAAAACAGCCCGCTCATCACGCCGGCGATGATACCCGCGACGCCAAAGGTCCACGGTGGCGACATGGTGCTGCGCGGGTGCGGCCGGAACAGCAGTTGCAGGCTCGCGCCGATGATCACCACGCCCAGCACCAGTTGCGGCCAGGCGATCGAGGTTTCGACCATGACCGTGAGCAGGGCATAGCCGAGCAGAATGCCGGGAATGCTGGCGAGCGCGGAAATCGCCAGCGGCTTCCACGCCACATCGCGCCAGCCGGTCCGCAGCAGTTGTGCCCCCTGCACGAGGGTGAGCACACCGGTCAGCACCGCCGCGTCCTGCAGCGGCAGGATGCCGGTGAGCGCGATGCCGCCCATCAGCACGAGGCCGAGCGCAAAGCCGGTGAGCGCCTGCACATAGGCGGCGACCGCGACAATCGCGAGCAGGGTGACAAGGCCGGCGATCGTCACCGGCAGGAATTCGGGTCTGACAATGCCGTCTCCGGACTACCAGGGCGCGCGGCGCACCGGCAACGGGTCGACGGTGAAGGCCATGCGGTCGCACAGCCTTTGCAGCAGGTCGCAGCGCGTTGCAAGCATGCCCGGTTCGTCCCACAGGTTTGTCGTCTCGGTGGGGTCGGCGACGAGGTCATAGAGCTCGCCGCGCTTGTCGCCGTGGCTGACCACGAGCTTCATCGTGTCCGTACGCAGCATGGTGACGAACGGCAGGTGCGGTTCGCGGTGCCACGGCATGGCGTTGTAGTACTCGCAATAGACATCGGGCGTGTCCGTTTGCGTGCCGTCGCCGGTGAGCAGCGGCCACAGCGATTTGCCTTGCATGCCCTCATAGACGGGCAGGCCAGCGGCTTCGAGCAGGGTGGGCGCAAGGTCGACCAATTCCACCAGCCCTTCGATGGTGCGCGCCGGAATCTGCCCCGGCCACGAGATCGCCAGCGGCACATGCACCGATGGCTCGTAGAAGAACGGGCCCTTGAGGTAGACGCCGTGGTCGCCCAGCAGCTCGCCGTGATCGGACATGAAGATGACGATGGTATTGTCGAGCTGCCCGGTCGCTTCCAGCGCATCGATCATGCGGCCGACCTGATCGTCGATCAGGTCGCACATGGCGAAATACGCGGCGCGCACCATGCGGTGGTCGCGATCGGTCATCTGGTCGTAGGGGAGGCCCGCATTGCCGCCATAGGCCGACGCGTGGTCGATCTTCTGGAACACCGGCTTGTCGTCGAGCTCGCCCGGCCGGTAGTGCGGCAGTTCGATCTCATCGAGCCGGTCCATGTAGCGGTCGAGATACTCGGCGGGCGGGTCGAACGGGTGGTGCGGGTCGAACATGTTGACCGAGAACAGCCACGGCCGTCCCGACCCCGCATGCGCCTCCGTGAAGGTGATCGCCTTTTCGGCGCACCAGGTCGTCTGGTGGTTCTTTGCGTCGGGACCCGCCTGAACGTATTTCGAGTCCTGATAGGGGACCGGGCGATATTCCGCGCCGCGTTCGAGCAGCCACAGGTTGTATTCGTTCAGCGGCCAGTTCTGCTTCGAGCCGAACTGCGCCGGGTGGTGCGACCAGTGGAAGGCCGAATAGCCGTCATCGATGCGCCGCTCGGTGGCTGGCGCGACACTCGGATGGCAGGCCGACAGGTGCAGCTTGCCCGACAGCCCGCAGGTATAGCCGCCGTCGGCGAGCAGCTTCGTCACCAGCACTTCATCGGCGGGAATGTCCGCGCCGTTCTGGCGCATGCGGGCAGTCCGCGGATAGCGGCCGGTGAGAAAACTGCCGCGGCTCGGCGAGCAGACCGGGCTCTGGCAATAGGCGTTGGCGAAGTGCGCGCCGCCCGCGAACAGCCGGTCGAGATTGGGCGTTCGCACATGGCGGTTGCCGGTGACGCCGAGCGTGTCCCAGCGCTGCTGGTCGGTGCAGATCCACAGGATGTTTGGCTTGGTCACGGGTGTTGTCCTCGAACGGGTCAGGCTTTCACAGCGCCGGAAATGCCTTCGACAAAGTAGCGCTGGACGACGAAGAAGAAGGCGATCACCGGCACCAGCGAGATCGTCGCCGCCGCCGCCATGCCTGACCAGTCGGTCTCGTTGGTGCCGACAAAGGCCAGCATGCCGACGGGCAGGGTGCGCAGCTCGGGCGCGCTGAAGGTGAACACCAGCGGAATGAGGAAGGCGTTCCACGCCGCAAGGAAGGTGAGTACGCCCACCGTCGCCGTCACCGGCCCCGCAAGCGGCAGCATGATATTGAAGAACACATTGAGGAAGTTCGCGCCGTCCATCGTCGCGGCCTCCTCGAGTTCCTTGGGCAGGCTGCGGAAGTAGCCGGCATAGAGCAGGATCGCCGCCGATTGCCCGCTGCCGGCGAGCGCCAGGATGATGCCCCACGGGCCATTCATCAGCCCCAGCGTGCTCGCGAGATCGACGATGGGGATGATGGTGAGGCCGGCGGGAACGACGAAGGTCGCCCCGAGAATGCCGATGATGAGCTTGCGCCCAGCGAACTCGTAGCGGCCGAGCACATAGCCGGTCAGCGCGGTATGGAAGATCACCACCGCCACCGTGCCGATGGTCACGATCAGCGTGTTGATCATGTAGCCCTGGAAGCCGGCGGTGATCCAGGCGCGGGAATAGTTCTCCCACACCGGCGCGTCGGGCATCAGGTTGAGGCCCTTGGCGAAGATCTCCATCGGCGTCTTCAGCGACGCCGAGAGCAGCCACAGGAACGGGTAGATCCAGACAAGGCAGAAGGCCGCGAGCGCCACATAGCGCAGCACCATCCAGGCCTTTCCGGCGGGGCCGCTCACCTGCCTCATTTGCCGCTCCTGCCGTTGCGGACGCGGGTCACCACGGCCAGTTGCACCAGTGCCAGCGCGATGAAGCAGACGCCGAAGAAGATCGCCGCCGCCGACGAATAGCCGAGGCGCGGCACCGACGACAGGAAGGCCTGCCGGTAGACGAAGATGTCGATCACCTCGGTCGCATAGAACGGCCCGCCGCCGGTCAGCGTCAGCATCAGGTCGAACACATTGGTCGCCTCGATCACGGTGATGAGCGTGATGATGATGGTGAAGGGCGTGAGCAGCGGCAGCGTGATGGTGGTGAAGCGCTGCCATGCGTTCGCGCCATCGAGTTCGGCGGCTTCGAGCGCATCGACGGGGATGGTCTGCAGCGCCGCGAGCCAGTAGATCAGCGTCACGCCGAGCCACTTCCACACCCAGATGCCGACCGCGCTGTAGAGCGCAAGGCCAGCCTGCCCGAGAAAATTCACCGGCTGCGAGACAAGCCCCGAGTTGAGCAGCACGATGTTGAGCGGCCCGCCCGTCGGGTCGAGCACATAGCGCATCACCACGCCGACAATCGCCGCCGTCGTCACCACCGGCAAAAAGATCGCGGTGCGGAACACCCGCACCAGCGGGAACGCCTGGTTGAGCACCAGCGCCAGCAGCAGCGCGATGCCGACGCGCAGCGGCACCGCCAGAACCATGAACACCATGGTGTTGCGGAACGAGTTCCAGAACAGCGGGTCGCGCATCAGCTCGGCGTAGTTGTCGAGCCCGACGAAATCGCCGGCGCGCGAAAAGCCGTTCCAGTCGAGCAGCGAGAACCAGACGCTCGCCAGCACCGGATAGATGGTGAAGGCGCCGACGAGCAGGATCGTGGGCAGCAGGAAGACGTAGATCCAGCGGTCGCGCCAGATCTGCCGTGGAAGCGAGAGCTCGCGCGGGTCACTCATGCTCATGTTTGGCCCGCGCGAGACGATGGGGTCAGTACTTGTCGGACGTAAAGTCTTCGCCCGGCGTCCAGGCGTCGAACTTCCAGTCATCGACCGAGACTTTTGCGCCGGTCGCCGCGACCTTCTCGATGGCGCGGTTGCGTTCCGCGGTCATCTGGTCGGCAAACTGCTGCAGCACGGGCTTCGGATCGCTGAAGGCGCCCGAGAACGCGCCCTGGATGATCTCGCCAAGCCCCGGGGTCACCGGCTTCATTTCGGCATAGACTTGCGCGACGGCCGGGTTGCGGATCAGCGGATCGGGCGACAGGCGCACATATTCGGGGTAGCTCGAGAGCACCTTCCTGTACGTCGCATGCACGTTCGCCTTCTCGACCGCGGCGAGGTCGAGCGGCGGCTGGTCCATGCGCTCCGCGAGGCCGATGTAATACGGCTCGGTGGTCAGCTGCTGCAGCACGTCGCTGGCGAGCGCCACGTTCTGCGACTGGGCCGAGATGAAGAACGTGCCGGCCTTGGGCGAGCGCCGCGTGTACGAATTGCCTTCCGCCGCAGCCGGGTAGGGCACCCGCACCACGTCGATGCCGTCGATCACCGCGGCGAAGTTGCCGTTGAGCACGCCGCTGTTCCACGGCCCGTCAAAGAACATCAGCGATTCACCGGCGGCCCAGCGCGCCCGGCCCTGGCGGGCGTCGAGCGAGGACGAGGCCGGGTGGAGCGAGCCATCCTGCTGGAAGCCGAGCAGGAAGTTCAGCGCATCGACGAAGGGCTGCGACGCGTAGGCATACTCGCCGGTCTTCCAGTCGATCTCACCCGAACCGCCCGCGGCCTGCGCGAGATCGATGAGGTGCTGCTTCATGCGGTCGACGAACTGCAGCGGCAGGATGATGCCGTACTTGCCGTCCTTGGTCGCGGCCTTCGCGGCGGCGCGTGCCTCTTCCCAGGTTGCCGGCCCCTTGGCCGCGTCGGCGCCGGTCGCGGCAAAGCCGTCCTTGAAGTACCAGAGCGACGTGTCGGTCTGGCGGAACGAGAAGATCGGGAAGCTGTAGAGCTTGCCGCCGAAGCTGGTGAAGCCTTCGGCCAGCACTTCCTTCTGGAACGGCTTGTCGAAGACGAAGCTGTCGGCGAGCGGCGCGAACCAGCCGGCGGCCTGCAGCGAGCTGACCACGTCGGGCGTGCCGTTGGGCACGTTGAACACGTCCGGCATCTGGTTGCTGCGGTTGGCGAGCTGCAGCGCCTGCATCATGTCGGACGGGTTCATGCCGGTGTATTCGACCTTGCCCGGATGGCTGGCGGAATACTCGGCCCACATCTTCTCATGCAGCGGGATCAGCGGCTGGAAGATATCCCACCACTTGATGGTGTCACCCGCCTGCGCGAAGGCGGGCAGGGGCAGCGCCGAGGCTGCGCCGAGCGCGACGGCGCCCCTCAGCAGGCTGCGGCGGCTGATCGTTGTCTTGGCAATGGACTGAAGACTATTCATGGTTCCTCCCGGGAGGCGGCTTCGTTCTGGCCGCTCGCTAAAGTTGCGAGTTCGCGGGATCACTTGCCCGCATCAGGTCCGGGAAGCTATCAGTGATAAATAACCCCGGCAAGAAAATCGCGGTTATGTATAACTGATCCGCTAGCAGAAAATGCCAGTGACATGAGCAGGCTGAAAACAGAAAAGGCGAGCGCGCGGCCAACGATGGTCGATATCGCCAAGCTCGCCGGCGTCAGCCAGGCGACCGTCAGCATGGTGCTCAACGATACCGGCGGCACCCGCGTCACCGAAAAGACTCGCAAGCTCGTCCGGCAGGCGGCCGATCAACTGGGCTATCGCGTCTGGCTGCGCGCGCCCGTCGGCGATGGCGGGCTGCAGGCCATCGGCTTCGTCATCGACGACAGCACCAGCAACCCGCTCGTCAACATGGCGATCGATGCGGCCCGTGAGCTGGCGTGGGAGAAGGGGGCCGTGCTCGTCGTCCTCCCCACTCAGGGTGACGAACGGCTGCGCGCCTCGGCGCTGGAACTGCTGTTCGCGCATCGCGTCGTCGGGGTGATCTTTGCCGCCTTCTTCACCCGCGAATACACGCTGCCCAGGAAGCTGAACTCGGTGCCCACGGTGCTGATCAATTGCTTTGTGCCCAACGATACCGCCCCCGCCATCCTGCCGGCGCACGCGCAGGGCGCCGAGACCGCCGTCGAGCACCTCATCGCCGCCGGCCACCGGCGCATCGCGTTCATCAATGGCGAGGACTGGATGGTGGCGAGCCACGACCGCCTGCGCGGCTACAAGCGGGCGCTGAAGCGCGCCGGCATCCCCTTCGACCCGGCGCTGGTTCGCTCGGGCAACTGGCTGCTGTCGCTTGGTCACGATTGCACCCGCGACCTGCTGCAGCTCGAGGACCGGCCCACCGCCATCTTCTGCGCCAGCGACAAGATGGCCATCGGCGCCTACGAGGCGATCAAGGAGGCCGGGCTGCGCATCCCTTCGGATATCTCCGTCGTCGGCTTCGACGACGACCCGACGGCGCGCTATCTCGATCCGCCGCTGACCTCGGTTCAGGTGCCGCACGAGGACATGGGTCGCCGCGCCGTCACCCACCTCTATGCCAAGCGCTCCCGCACGGACCGCACGGCCGCCATCGCCGGGCGCCTGCAGATCGAGTGCCCCCTGGTCGAGCGCAACTCCGTCGCGCCGCCGCGTGGCTAGGTTGCCGCCGGTTCGGGCGTTTCGCTCATGCCGTCGGGCATGATCTCGGTCAGTACGTTGTCGAGATGCCGGCACATGGCGGCGACAGCAGCGTCCGCGTCGCCCGTCCGAAGGCTTTCGAGCACCTCTTCGTGGTCGCCTATGACCTGCTCCATGCGCCCTTCCTGGCGGAGCGTCAGGCGGCGGTAGCGGTCCACCTGCACCTTGACCAGTTGAACCTGCCGCCAGATGCCGGGAAAGCCGCTGATCTCGGCGATCTTGGCGTGGAAGCCCTCGTCGGCGCGGTGGAAGCCCGCCCGGTCGCCCGAAGCCGCCGCTTCACGCTGCTGCTCGATCAGCGTGGCGAGCGCAAGGATCTGGCTCCTGCTGGCCTTCTCTGCCGCATAGCGCACCGAGGCAGACTCCAGCGCCTTGCGGATGACCATTGCCTCGGGCAGTTCGTCGTAGAGGATGCGGCCGACGAAGGTGCCCGATTGCGGGAACACCTCGACCAGCTTCTCGTCGGCGAGACGCAGCAGCGCCTCGCGCACCGGCGTGCGGCTGAACCCATAGTCCGCTGCCAGCTGCTTTTCGCTGATCGGGTCCCCCGGCTTCATTTCCATCGCCACAATCCGCTCGCGCACCGCCTGGTATACTAATCGCCAAGCGGAGCGGTCAGACGTTGCGGTGCGTGCAGGAAGGCTCCTGCTGCGTCCTTTTGATTTTTCCGGTCTGTCGCTCGACATCGGCATTACCCACGGGATTTCAGTCTGTTGAACGGAGCTCTTGCCACTGATTCCAGCGGACGCGCCAGCTTCATCCAAAAGACCCTGTTGACGTGAATGCTAATATATCAGTAGCGTTTCCGACAAGCCGTGACGAAACACGGATGAGGAACAACGGGAGAGAGATATGCGAACGAAGACACTTGTCGCCTCCAGCCTCGCGATCATGCTGGCCGCGCTTGCCCCCATCACTGCCACCGCGGGCGACGTCGAGTTCTGGAGCCCGTTCACCGGGCCCGACGGCACCGCCATCGATGCGCTGGTGCGCGACTTCAACGCCGGGGCGGGGGCGCAGGCGGGCGTCAACGTCAAGCTGCTCATCATCCCGTGGGACGACTACTACACCAAGCTCTCTGTCTCGATGGCCTCGCGCACCGCGCCCGATCTCGCGGTGATGCACTCGCACCAGATTGCCGGCTTCGTGAAGCAGGGCGCGGTCGAGGCCTACACGCCTGAAGAGATTGCCACCGCAGGCCTTGTCGAAGCCGAATACCTCGCGCCACTCTGGCAGGCGGGTATCGTGAATGACCAGCGGTACGGCGTGCCTATCGACGCCTTCCCGCGGCACATCTACTACAACAAGGCACTGTTCGAGCAGGCGGGTCTCGATCCGGACAAGCCGCCTCAGACCGGCGATGAGTTGCACGAGGCCGCGAAGAAGATTCAGGCGCTGGGTAACGGCGTCACGGGTCTCTACTTCCAGATGGCCGGTTCGGGCGCCTTCCGGAATTTCTACAGCTTCTACTGGCAGAACGAGGACAACCTCTACAACGCCGACATGACCGACGTGTCGGAAGGTTTCATCGAAGCTGCCAAGAAGTCTCTCGGTACGCTGAAGCTCTTCCTCGACGAGGGCCTGTCCCCCAAGGAAGTGTTGAGCGACGCCACCGCGCAGTTCGCCCAGAACAAGATCGGCGTCGCCATCCTGCAGATCACCGACCTGCCGGTGTTCCAGACCGCCGCGGCGGAGCAGGGCCTCAAGTTCGGCGTCGCGCCGCTGCCGACCTTCGGCGCCAAGCCTGCCGCCTTCGCGCTCGGCCACAACTTCGTCATCCCGCGTGGCACGCCTCCCGAGGCCCGCGCCGACGCGCTGGTGTTCGTGAAGTGGATCGGTGACAACTCGCTCGCCTGGGCGAAGACGGGGAAGATTCCGGCCAAGATCACGGTCATCGACAGCCCGGAATTCCAGGCGTTGCCCGAGCAGGCCACCATCGCCGCCGCGCTCGACCGCGTAAAATTCCCGCCGGCGCTCTCGGTGCAGCCCGCCGTCGATCGCGTCGTGCAGCAGACGGTCGAGGCCGTCTATGCCGGCCAACTCGACATCGACACCGCGGCCCAGCAGATGGCCGACGGCATTCGCGCCGAACTCGCCAAGAAATAGCGGTTTACGCGAAGCTTCGGCTTCGCGCCTCCGCAGGCGGCCGCCCCGTGCGGTCGCCTGTCCCTGACGACCGATCAGCGAGACTTTCGATGGCACGCGCGCGCTTTTCGCCGTTTCCCTACCTGATGGCCGGCCCCTACGTCGCGCTGTTCGCGGTGTTCGTGGCCTATCCGGTAATCCGCGCGCTCTACATGAGCCTGTTCGACTGGGGGATTTTCGGCCCCAACGCCTTCGTCGGCTTCGAGAACTACCTGTCGCTCGCCACCGATCGCCGGTTCTGGCAATCGTTCTGGGTCACAGCGACCTTTGCGGTCATCTACGTGCCGATGGTCACCGCCATCTCCGTGCTGCTGGCGGTGCTCCTGCACCGGAAGCTCCCGGGCATCGGCGTGTTCCGCACGGCCTTCTTCCTGCCCATCGTCATCAACGTGGCGGTGGCCGCCATAGCCTTCAACTGGCTGTTCGAGCCCAATATCGGCACCGTCGACAAGGTGCTGCATTTCCTCGGCCTGCCGGGCCAGAGCTGGCTGCAGCAGCCCGGCTGGGCGCTGCTGGTCATCGCCTTCGTCACCATGTGGATCAACCTCGGCTTCATGGTGATCATCCTGCTCGCCGGGCTCGAGAACATCCCGGACGAACTTTACGAGGCGGCGCGGCTCGATGGCGCGACGCCCATCGACAACCTCGTCTACATTACGCTCCCGCTGCTGCGCCCGATCCTGCTCATCGTGGTCGTGCTCTCCACAGTCCACGCCTTCCAGATTTTCGGCGAGGTGCTGATCATGACCGAGGGCGGGCCGTTCGGCAGCACCACGGTGATGACCATGCTGCTCTACGAGGAAGGGTTCGAGCGCTTCGCGCTGGGGCGGTCCGCCGCCATCGGCGTGGTCATCACAGTGATCATCGCGGCGCTCTCCTTTGTCCAGTTCCGCTTCTTCCGGCGGGAGGTCTGAGCCATGCGCAATGCCGAGATCGGCCGCTGGCTGCTCCTCCTCGTTCTCGCGGTCCTGTGGTTCGTGCCGCTGGTGTCGCTGACGCTCTATTCGTTCGCCCCGCCCTCCGAGGTGCTGAAGGGCAACTTCATCCCGAGCCAGTGGACGCTCGACAACTTCATCAAGGTCCTGTTCGACACGACGCGCGGCGTCAGCATCCCGGCGGCCATGTGGAACTCCACCGTCATCATGGTCTGCCAGGTGGTCGGCATCCTGCTGCTCGACGTCCCTGCTGCCTATGCCTTCGCCCGCACAAAATTCGTCGGCCGCAATGTCCTGTTCGCGCTGATCCTCGTCTCCATGATGATGCCGGGCATCCTCGAGGTCATCTCGCTCTACGACCTCATGGCGAACCTCGGCCTGGTGAACACGCTGGCCGGCATCATCCTGCCCGGCCTGCCGCGCGTCATCGGCATTTTCATCCTGCGCCAGTTCTTCATGGAAGTGCCGCGCGATCTCGAAGAGGCGGCGCGCATCGACGGCGCGTCCGAGTTCCAGATTTTCCTGCGCATCATGGTGCCCATCGCCGCCCCGGCGATCATGACGGTGATGATCATCAGCGCCATCTACAGCTGGAACAACTTCCTCTGGCCGTTGATCGTCACCAACTCGCCCGAGGCCATGCCCGTGCCGGTGGCGATCGCCTATCTCAGCGCCGATACCAGCGCGGCGCTGAACTACACCGTCACGCTGGCCGCCGCCTTCCTCACCTCGCTGCCGATGATCCTGCTGTTCCTGTTCGGGCAGCGCTGGATCGTCAGCGGCATGCGCCCGACCTCGGGCATCAAGTAGACCAACGGAGCTTCCCAATGCCGACGATCAAGGTCGACACCCAGCCGCGCCATGCCATCTCGCCGCGCCTCTACATGCAGTTCATGGAGCCGCTCGGCACCACGGATTCGTCGGTCGAGGCGTGCTGGGATGCGCTGGCCGACCGCTGGCGCCCGGATTTCATCGAGGTGGTGCGCGACCTCGCGCCGAGCTCGATCCGCTGGGGCGGCATCCTCACGAGCTTCTGGAAGTGGCGCGAAAGCGTCGGCCCGCGCGCGGCCCGGAAGGACATGGTCAACTACCTCTGGGGAGGCTGGGAAAAGAACGCCGTCGGCGTCGATGAATTCCTTGAGTTCTGCGAGGCCGTTTCCGCCGAGCCGATCATGGCGATCAACTTCGCCGCCGACGGCCGGCCGGAATACATCTCGACCCCGCTGGGCGAGAACCGCTCGGGCAACGCTACGGAAGCCGCCGACCTCGTCAGCTACTGCAACGACCCCGGTAACGCCGACCGCATCGCCAACGGCCGCAAGGCCCCGTGGGCGGTCCACACCTGGCAGATCGGCAACGAAACCTCGTACCCCAAGGCCGGCGAGCGTTTCACCAGCCTTGAGAACGCCCGCCACTACCGCGATTTCTCGAGCGCCATGAAGGCCCGCGATCCGTCCATCCAACTCATCGGCTGGGGCGACATGGAGCGCGACACCGGCAAGTGGTGGGTGAATGACCTCGTCGCCGAGGGCGGCGAGCACCTCGACATGGTCGCCATCCACATGATGCACCAGAAGCCGACCGACGCGCAGGCCATCCTCAACGGCCGCGGCTACCGCAAGGACTATGGCGCGACCTGGGACGCGCTCGACGGCATGTACAGGTCGGTCGAGGAAAAGCTGCTCGGCGCCCGCGCCGCCCTCAAGGATGCCGGCACCGAGGCAAAGCTGGCGATTACCGAGGGGCACCTGTCGATCCAGCCGCACAACAAATCCGAGATGCTGCGCGAGTGGATTTCCGGCCTCTATCACGCCCGCTGCATGGCCCTGTTCGAGCGGCATTCCGACATCATCGACATCTCGACGCTGGCCGATTTTGCCGGCACGGCCTGGACGGTCAATGCCGTCATGCTCGGCTCGCCGCGCGAGGTGCCGTACCTCCTGCCGGTTGGCCACATCATGCGGCTGTTCCGCACCAAGTCAGGCACCAACGGCGCGACGGCCACGTCCGATGACTCGTCGGTCGAGGTCTCGGCCAGCCGCAAGGGCAACACGCTCTATCTCCACGTCGTCAACACCAGCCTCGATTCGGCGGCCGACGTGACGCTCGACCTGGGCGGGCAGGGGGTGAAGTCCATCCGCGCCCACCGCATCAACCCCGATATCGACGTGGGCATCGACAGCACGGCGCTCGACGCTTTTGCGGTGGATGAAAGTGACGTCCCGGTGAACGGCCACCTGTCGGTGCCCAAGGCCTCCGTCACCGCCTACGAGATCGCCCTCGCATGATCTGACCTGAAGAGCGAACACACCGCTTGCGTGGCCCGCGCCGTTCAAACTAAAAGCAGTCCGGCGCGGGTGTAGCTCAATGGTAGAGCAGCAGCCTTCCAAGCTGAATACGAGGGTTCG
>DAORUH010000017.1:0-33529 GCA_035433065.1 Devosia sp.
GTCGAAAGCTGGCCGGTGAAGTTCGGGCCCATCGACCCGGCGGTGTTCAACAACCCCTATTGGTCGCGCTTCTTCCAGATTTCGAGCATGAGCATGACGCTGCGCCGCTACGGCATGCTGGCGGATGGCTTGCTCAACTGCGACGTCGATGAGCTGGCGGTCACGCAGTCCGGCCGTTCGATGTTCGATGTGGCCAGGGAGTCGCCCGGCGGGCTGGTGGTGTTCCGTGGCCTCTGGGTCGAGGCGCTGGTTGAGCCCGATGCGCCGCCGCGCCCCCCGCATCGCGCCTATCGGCAGGTGCTGGCCGACCCGAAAGCCGCGCTCTCGCCGCAGCGCAAATGGGCGCTCGATCCGTCGCGCCCGTGGGTGGAGCGGCTCTCCGTTCACCCTTACTGGCACTGGATCGAGGGCCGCGACCGCCGCGCCAAATCGATGCCCGAGGATGCCTCGTACCGGCATTTTCGCGGTATCAATACCAACTGGAAGACCGCCCGCTCGACGCCGCCCACCGACGCCGTTCGCCGCGACCCCATCCTCGACCGCGCCTTTGGAGAGCTGGAACGATGAACGCCGAAACGCTCTATCGCGGTCTCGCCGCCATCTTCCTCATGGTCGCCTTGACGCTTCCCTATGTCGGCGGCTCGGCGACGGCCTATGTGACCATCGTTCTCATCCTGCTGCTGAGCGGCTGGAACTTTGTCGTCACCCGCCGCGTGCATCTCGACACCGGCAGCATCATGCTGCTGGGGGCGTTCGTGGCGTTGCTGCTGGTCTTTGCGATTCACAACCGGCCGGGCACGACCGATGTGCTCTACGGCTTCAACTTC
The DNA here is from genome assembly GCA_035433065.1 of Devosia sp. Lineage (GTDB taxonomy): Bacteria > Pseudomonadota > Alphaproteobacteria > Rhizobiales > Devosiaceae > Devosia_A. Next base: position 828 of record DAORUH010000017.1, read on the forward strand.
GTGCTCTTTGCGCTCTACGGCCCGTTTGCCACGGCGCTGAACCGGCTGGCGAAGCCGGGCAACAGCACCACGGTCGGAACGCTCGCGCTGTGCGGCGCGGGGCTCGCCTTCGTCGTGGCGCTGGTCCAGGTCTTTGTCTTCCACTACCTGCGGGCCGAAGGCTGGTACTCGAACCCCATTCCGTCGGCGACGGTGGCGGTGCTTCTGGGCTTCCTCGCGCTGGTCGGCTACCGCTCCTCGGTGGGCTGGCGGCAGACGCTGCTGCTGCTCGGGCCGGTGATCGGCATTGGCACGGTCTATCTGGCCGGGTCGCGCGGCCCGCTGCTCGCCGTGCCGTTCCTCATCCTCATCGCGCTGTTCATGGCGCAGCTCAGCCGCCGGGCCATCCTGCTTATCGGCCTGCTGCTGGTCGTCGAGATCGGGAGTTTTGCGGTGCTGCTGCCCGACAACCTGCAGCGCTTCGTTGCCATTGGCGAGGCGGCCAATGAGTATGCGGCAGGCGAGGATGTCGGCGCCGATCTCAGCTTCTCGATCCGGCTGAAGATCTACGAGTCGAGTTTCCGCGCCTTCCTTGATTCCCCGCTGATTGGGCATGGCTGGGCGATGAAGGTGCCCGCGGCCGCCAAATACGTCGACGGCATCTATCCGGATTCGCACCAGACGCACCTGCACAGCGACATCTTCAACTTCGCCGTTTCCGCCGGCATTGTCGGGCTGCTGGCCTATCTGGCGGTGCTGCTGGCGCCCCTTGCCAGTCTCCGCGCGACACCACGCGACAGCCAGTATGAAGCCCGGCGCTACGGTGTCGCCGTGCTGGTTGCGGGCTATGCTGCCTGCGGCACGATCAACCTGCTCTTCGGCTTCGAATACATGTCGACCTTCTACATTGCGACGGCGGCCACCCTCATCGGATACTGCCGTGACGCGCCGATAGCGGCGGCGGCCTGACATGCTGTCCCGGCTCGAGCAGGCCGCCCTCTTCGCGCTCCTCGCGCTGCCGCTGGCGGTGTCGCCACTGCTGGGGCTGCTGACGCCCTATGTGGCGCTGCTCGTCATCGTGCCGGTGTTCTTTGCCGTGCTGGTCCGCCGCGGGCCGCGCGCCGCCTATGCGAGCTACGAGGCGCGGAGCTTTCTCGCCATCTTCGTGCTGCTTGCGGTGCTGTTCGCCATGACGGCCGACAGCGCGTCCGACGGGTTGCGGGCCTTCAACTTCACCATGCTGCTGACCTTCGGCCCCGTGGCGCTGTTCCTCGCGGACCGAACCACACAGAGCGGCCCCGAGCGCGTGGTGCAACTCGCGGCGCTGGGCGTCACCGTCGGCCTCCTCGCCATTATCGTCAGCGCCATCGCCGGCGAGTCGCGGCCTTCGGGGCCCAATATCGGTCCGATTGTCCTTTCCAACGGCCTGATCGCTCTCGGCTTCATCGCCGGCGGCGCAGCGCTGTTCCTGCCGGGGCGGCGTGGGCTCGCCTATCTCATCGTGCCGGCCGCGGCGATCGTCGCCGCGCTTCTCACCGGCTCGCGCGGGCCGCTCGTCGCCGTGCCCATCCTCATTCTCCTCCTCGGCTGGTCGCTCTGGCGCCATCGCTTCGGAGCCTCGCCGCAGGTGCTGATGATCGGCATCGCCGTGCTGCTCGTCGCGGGGAGCGCGGTTGGCGCCGTTTTCCTTCAGGGCCGCTCCGGCTCGATCCTCGACATCGCAACAGCGCTGGCCGGCGGTGGCGCGGTTGCCGACGAAACCACCGGCTACCGGTTCGAACTCTATGCCGCAGGCTGGCAGTCGTTCCTTGAGGCGCCGTGGATCGGGCACGGCTGGGCAAACATCATGCCCTCGGTGAAATCCTTCCTCGGCGACGATGCCTATCTCCAGGGCCTGCCGCAGCTCCACAACGACGTCATCAACTTCGCCGTCGCGGGCGGCGTCGTTGGCGTAGCTGCCTATCTGGTGCTCGTCACCGCCCCGTTCATCGGCGCGCTGCTCGGCCCCCGCGATGGCCTGCGCACCTTCCGCATCTACGCCGCCACCGCGCCGGTCGTCACCTACATGGGGGGCGGGCTGACCGACCTGATGTTCGGCTTCGAATTCCACACCTGGCTGTTCGGCATGCTGACCGCCATCGTCCTCGGCTATTGCCGCGAGCCCGTCTCCCGCCCATGATCCATATGACCCGCACCACCATCGCCACCACGCTCGGCTGGTTCCTCGTCCTGATGCTGCTGCCGCTGTCGGCCGCCATCGGCAGCGGGGCGAGCATTGTCGCCATGCTCGCGGCCCTGCTGTTCGCGCCCTTCGTGCTCAACCGCGAGGCCGCTTCCGCCATCTGGCAACAGCCCGCGATGGTGATCTTCATCGCCGCGCCGCTGGTCCTCGCAGCGGCGTTCGCCGTCACCGCACAGGCGCCGGCCGACGTACGCTATGCCGCCAATTTCCTGTCGCTGCCGCTGGCGGCGATCGTGTATCTGGTGGCGCGGCGCGTGAATCTCCCCAACGTCACGATGACGCTCGCCATCCTCTGCCTCGCCGGGGCGCTGGTTGCGGCCATCATCTCGGTCTACGACGTGTTCGTGCTCCACAAGGTGCGCTTCATCGGCCACTATATGGGGCCCAACGTCCTCGCCCGCCTCGCCCTGCTGATGGGGTTCATCGGCATGATCGGCATCTTCGTCACCCGCTCGCGCTGGCGCTACATGCTGTACCTCGGGCCGTTCGCCGCACTCCTCACCATCTATCTCTCGGGCACCCGCGGCGCGCTGGTGATCTTTCCGGCGCTCGCTGCGATCTACGGCGTTTTCCTTGTCACCGACCGCACCGAACGCAACCCCGTTCACGCGCTGCTTTGCGCCGCCGTCCTTGCCTTCGCGCTTTTCACGTTGACCTCCGACCGCATGGCGAGCATCGGGTGGATTGCGGGAAACCTCGCCGCCGGTGCCGACAGCGGCGACAACGCGACTTCGGTGCGCCTGGCTTTCCTTTCCGGCGCCTGGGAGCTGTTCCAGGGCGCGCCGCTGCTCGGCTTTGGCTGGGCCAATTTTGCGCGCGTGGCGATCCCGGTGGTCGGGGTGGAGCTCATCGGGAGCCCCGACAACTGGATCTTCCAGTTCCACAACGATCTGGCGAACTTTGCCGTCGCGGCGGGTATCGTGGGCATCGCCCTGCTTGCCGCCCTCGTCCTCGCGCCGCTGCTGGGCGTCTGGCGCATGCCGCGCGACGGCGCATTCCGCCTGCGGCTTTATTGCTGCCTCACGCTGAGCGCGTGGGTGGGCATTTCCGGCCTCACCGACCTGACGCTGGGCTACGACCTGCCCACCACGCTCTATGCCTTCCTCACCGCCATCGTCCTCGGCGCGCCGCTCACGCAGGGCCGGGACGGCTGACGCTCAGACCCGCGGCCGCTGGTCGAGCAAGCCGCCCTTGGCCGACGTATCGATAGCCTTGAGCTCGGCCGGCGTCAGCGGCGGCGCACCCACCGCGCCGAGGCAATCCTTGAGCTGGTCGAGCGTGCGCACCCCGATCAGCGCCGAGGTCATTTCCGGCCGCCGCAGCACCCAGCTCAGCGCCAGCTGCACGAGGCTTTGCTTGCGCTTCTTTGCAATCGCCTCCAGCGCATCGACGGCCTTCAGCACATTGGGCTGCAGAGCCTTGGGGTTGATCGAGGAATGCGCCTCGGCCGCCCGCGTGCCCTCGGGCTTCTTCGTCCGGCTTGAGTACTTTCCGCTCAGCACCCCCTGCGCCAGCGGCGAGAAGGCGATGACGCCCATGCCCAGTTCCCCGCAGGCCTCGATCGTCTTGTCATCCTCGATCCAGCGGTTGAGGATCGAATAGCTCGGCTGGTGGATGAGGCAGGTGATGCCCATCTCCCTGAGGATGCGATAGGCCTCGCGCGTCTGCTGCTCGGGGTAGGACGAGATGCCGACATAGAGCGCCTTGCCCTGCCGGTGGAGCTGCGCCAGCGCGCCCATGGTCTCTTCGAGCGGCGTGTTGGGATCGTAGCGGTGCGAGTAGAAGATATCGACATAGTCGAGCCCCATGCGCCTGAGGCTCTGCTCGCACGACGCGATGAGATACTTCCGGCTGCCATACTCGCCATAGGGCCCCGGCCACATCCGCCATCCCGCCTTCGATGAGATGATCATCTCATCGCGATAGGGGCGGAAATCGCGCGCCATCATGTCGCCGAACAGTTCCTCCGCCGAGCCCGGCGGCGGGCCGTAATTGTTGGCGAGGTCAAAGTGCGTGACGCCCTGGTCGAAGGCGTAGCTCAAAATCTCGAAGGCCGACGGATAGTCGCGCGTGCCGCCAAAGTTCTGCCACAGCCCGAGCGAGATCACCGGCAGTTTCAGTCCCGACTTTCCGGTGTTGCGATACTCCATCGTGTCGTAACGCGTGTCGCTGGCGCGATAAGTCATGGTGGCCTCCTTCTGTCACCGGCAGTCTGCCGCGTGCCGCAAGGCGCAACAAGCCCCCGGTCGTGGCCCCTTCCGCCCACTCCACGCCAGCGATACACTCCCGCCATGTCCCACGATCATGACCACGATCACCACGACAACGAGCTCGACCCGATGGCCGCGCGGGTCCGGGCGCTGGAGACCATTCTCGTGGGCAAGGGGCTGGTCGATCCGGCGGCCATCGATGCCATCGTCGAGACCTACGAAACGAAAGTCGGCCCGCGCAACGGCGCACGCGTCGTGGCGAAGGCCTGGAGCGATCCGGCCTATGCCGGGGCGCTGCGCACCGATGCGACGGCCGCCATCGCCACGCTCGGCTTCGGCGGCCGGCAGGGCGAACACATGCGGGCGCTGTTCAACGCGCCGGGCGCGCACAACCTCGTCGTCTGCACGCTGTGCTCCTGCTACCCGTGGGCAGTGCTGGGCCTGCCGCCCGTCTGGTACAAGGCGCCGCCCTATCGTTCGCGCGCCGTCATCGATCCGCGCGGCGTGCTCGCCGAGTTCGGCGTGACGCTTCCGGCCGATACCGAAATCCACGTCTGGGATTCGACCGCCGAGCTCCGCTACATCGTCATCCCCGAGCGGCCATCCGGCACCGAGGGCTGGAGCGAAGAGCAACTCGCCGATCTCGTTACCCGGGACTCGATGATCGGCACTGGCCTCGCCAAGGCGCCAGCATGAACGGCCCGCACGATCTCGGCGGCCAGATGGGCTTTGGCCCCATCGCGCCGGAAACCGGCGAGCCGTACTTTCACGCCGAATGGGAGAAGCGCGCGCTGGGCCTGACGCTCGCCGCGGGGTTCATGGGCGCCTGGAACATCGATGAAAGCCGCCACGCCCGCGAAAGCCTGCATCCGGCCGACTACTATCGTTCGAGCTACTACGAGATCTGGATCAAGGCGCTCGAAACCCTGCTCACGCGCCACGGTTTCGTCACTCCCGCTGATCTCGCGGCCGCCCGCCCGGTCGATGCCGCCGCGATGCCGAAACGCACGCTCGCGCCCGAGTTCGTCCCAACGCTCCTTGCCCGCGGCGGTCCCTGCGACCGGCCCATCGAAAGCGCGGCAAAGTTCGCGGTGGGTGACAGGGTGCGCACCGCCAACGACCACCCGACCGGCCACACCCGCCTGCCGCGCTATGCCCGCGGCAAGTTCGGCGCCATCGTTGCCGTGCACGAGGGCTATGTCCTCCCCGACAGTAATGCCCACGGCCACGGCGAGGCCCCCGAGCGGCTCTACACCGTGCGCTTTCCCGCGCCGGAACTGTGGGGCGCCTCGGCCGATCCACGGTCCACCGTCAGCATCGACGCCTGGGAGTCCTACCTTGAGCGCGCCTGAGCCTCGGCTGCCGCCCGGGGCCGATGAGCCGGTGTTCGCCGAGCCCTGGCAGGCGCAGGCTTTTGCCATGACGGTGTCGCTCCATGCCGCGGGCCTCTTCACCTGGCCCGAATGGGCCGCGGCGCTGTCGGCCGAACTCAAGGGCGGGTCCGATGACGGGCACGATTACTACGAGCACTGGCTGGCCGCGCTTGAAGCGCTGGTTCGTCGCAAGGGCGTCGCCGATACCGCGACCATCGATGCGCTGACCGCTGCCTGGCACCGCGCCGCCGAAGCGACACCGCACGGCAAGCCCATCCGGCTCGAGAACGATCCCAACCGCGAGTTCGCCTGATCCCATGACGCCGACCTTCGACTTCATCATCGCTGGCGGCGGATCGGCCGCGTCGGTGGCGGCCATGCGGCTGGTGCGCGATTTCGGGTTTCGCGTGCTCATCATCGAGCGCGGCCCGCGCCGCACCACGCCGCTGATGGCGATGCCCGCCGGCTACATGAAGTACCTCGCCGAGGACACGTTCCTCGAAATGCACCAGACCGTGCCGCAGCCCCAGCTCAACGGCCGCGCGCCAATCGTGCCGGTGGCGCGGGCGCTGGGCGGCGGCAGCGCCGTCAACGCCATGGTCTACATGCGCGGCCAGCGCGAAGATTACGACGGCTGGTCCGGCGCCATCGGCAGCAATGGTGATTGGTCCTATGAGGACATGCTCGGCCACTTCCGCGGCCTCGAGCAGAACGAAAAGTTCAACAACCACTTTCACGGCATCGACGGCAACCTGAGGGTCAGCGAGCCGGGCTTTGTGTCGGAGACGACGTCGGATTTCATCCGCGCCTGCCAGGGCCGCGGCCACGTCTGGAACGCCGATTTCAACGGCCCCGCCCAGTGGGGCGTCGGCATCATGCAGCACACCTACGGCATGTGGGGCGGCAAGAAGCGCCGCTCCGACGCCAAACGCGCCTTCCTCGATCCGCTCCGTTCCGACAAGCGGCTGCACATTGTCACCGGCGCGCGCGTCGACCGCATCATCATCGAGAACGGCCGCGCCGTGGGTGTCGCCTACACCTCGAACGGGGAAGCCTACGAGGCACGCGCCGGGCGCGAAGTGCTGGTCGGGGCAGGGACCTACAACACGGCAAAGCTCCTGATGCTCTCGGGCATCGGCCCCGCCGACCACCTCCGCGAATTCGGCATCCCCGTGGTGGCCGACCTGCCGGGGGTGGGGCAGAACCTGCAGGATCACCACGAGATCCCGCTGATTGTCTCGACCAAAGGCAGGTCCGGTTACTTCGGGCAGGACCGCGGCTGGAACATGGTCCGCAATGGCCTCCAATACCTCGCCTTCGGCTCCGGTCCGGTAACGACGACGGGCGTCGAATCCTGCGTGTTCTTCGATCCCGATGGCGGGCCGCGCCCCACCATCCAGCTCTACTGCGTGCCCACGGTCTATCTCGACCGCGACGTATCTGAGGCCAAACCCACCTGGGGCGCCACCTTCACCTCGTGCCTGCTGCGTCCCAAGGCGCGCGGCTGGGTAAAGCTGCGCTCGGCCAACCCGGATGACCAGCCGCTCGTCAACTGCAACTTCTTCGGCGATCCAGAAGACCTGCGCCTCACCCTCGCCGCCCTGCGCCACGCCCGCGAGATCGTCGACGCGGAGCCGTTGCGCAGCAAGGTGAAAGAGGAATTGCTCCCCGGCGCTGCCGTCACCTCCGACGACGCACTAGCTGCTTATGCCGGCCGCACGGTGAAGACCAACTATCACCCGGTCGGCACCGCGAAGATGGGCCGCGCCGATGACCCGATGGCGGTGGTCGACTCCCATCTGCGCCTGCGCGGCGTCGCGGGCCTGCGCGTCATCGATTGCTCGATCATGCCCGCCATCGTCTCCGGCAATACCAACGCCGCCGCCATGGCCATCGGCAGCAAAGCCGCAGCGCTGATCGGCGGGGATTAGATCCTAGCGGTTCACGCGGCTCGCGGGTGGTAGTCCCCAAGCGCGCCGTCCATCACCCCCGCCCCAATCCCTCAGTCGTCATGGCCGGGCGTGACCCGGCCATCCACTCGATGTCGCAACGTCCGCTGCAACATCGAGTGGACCCGCGGGTCATGCCCGCGGGTGACGACTGAGGGGCGGTGGATGCGGCGTGCGCGTTGCCGGACTGCTCCGGCGTGAGACTGACGTATCAATCCGTCGCGAGCGCCTCTACCGCGCCCAGAAATCCAGCAGGGCCGCTCGGAAGGCGTCGGTGTCGTCGAGGTTGGCGCAGTGGCCGCCGGCCTTCAGTTCCACCAGCGAAAAATTCGGCTTGCCCTCCATCGCCGCGAGCGTCGAGCCGAGCGCGGTGTTCACCGCGCCATCGCGCGCCCCGCGCAGCAGGAGGATCGGCAGCGACACCGCGACGGCGTTGGCGATCAGGTCGTAGCGGGCGACTTCGTTGGCGACGTACCGGCCGACCTCGGGGTCGAATCCCCGGATCAGCGTGGCGATCATCGGCTGCGCCGCCTTGTTGCGCGTTGTGGTGCGGCCGACGATGGCGCCGATAAGATACGGGCCGAGCACGCGATAGGCCGGCGGCAGCATGTTGCCGCTCCAGTCGGGCAGGTTCAGCGCATAGGAGGTGCCGAACGTCGCCAGCGTGCGGAACCTGCCGGCATGTTCAGCGAGCATTTCGAGCGCCACGATGCCGCCCAGCGAATTGCCCACCCAATGCACCGGGCCGGTGCCCGCATGATCGAGCATCTCGATCTGGTCGAGCGCCATGCGCGCGAGCACGAAGGCCTCGGCGCTCAGCGGCTCGGGCTTGCCCGAGCGGCCATGCCCGCGCAGGTCCGGCACCAGCACGCGAAAACCCTCTGCCGCAAAGTATTCGGCATCGGCGAGAAGCTGCCTGCCGGCCGATGCCAGCCCGTGGCAGAGAACCACCGGCACACCGTCGCGCGGGCCGAGATCGTCATAGACAATCCGCACCCCGTCACTGCTCAGAAATTCGGTCATCGTCCCTCAATGTCCATGCGCGCGCTGAGCCGCTTGTCGTCGATGGCGAGGTACACCCCGCCAAAACTGTCGGCGATCGGCAGGAGTGACGGCCAGGTTTCGGCCCTGAGCCCTACCCAGGCCTGCTTCTTGCCCATCTGCCCCGGTGCTTCCTCGTCGCGCTGCGGTCGCGCCCCCTCGGGCCAGAACTCATAGTGCTCCCACGGCCGGTCGAGATAGGCGGAAAACACCTCGCGCCCGCTGATCGTGCCCACCACCTTTACCCAGCCCGACGGGTCGGCCGTGAGCACCAGCGTGCCGTCGGCGGGGGCGGTGCGCCAGCCGATCACCGCGCGCCTGCCGGTCTCGTGCTCCAGCACGGCGAGGTCGATGGTGTATCCACCCGCCTCCAGCAGCCACTCGCGAAAGGTTTCTGCGGTGGAGACAAGATCGTCCACCAGCCAGCCACTGGCCTGCGCCGGGTCCATGCCGACCTCGCCGTTGCTCAATGGCTCGTAGTAGAATGGCGGCCGCGCCGGTGCGCTCACCAGCTCCCCCTTCGCTGCTGCTCCACATATCCCCCCTGCGAGTCCGGCGCTTCCTCGATCAGCCATTCGCGGAACACCCGGAGCTTGCGGCTTTCGCGTTTGGCCTCGGCTGTCGCCAGCCAGTATTGCACACCGCTTCGCGCCGGAACATCGAACGGACGCACCAGCCGGCCGTCGCTCACGGCGTCCGCCGACATCATGTCGACTGCCATCAGCACGCCCTGTTCCGCAATCGCCGCGTCGAAGGCCAGCGCCGGGTTGGTGAAGGTCGGACCATGCAGCGGCGGCGGCTCGCTCACCCCCGCGGCCGCCCACCAGGCGTCCCACGACAGCATCGTCGTCGTGTCGCGGAACACCGGCACATGCGCGAGGTCTTCCGGGCGCTTCAGTCGCGCGGCCACTGCGGGCGCACACACCGGCTGGTAATCGAAGCCGCCGAGCGGGGTCGCCCGCACCCCGGGCCAGTCGCCCTTGCCATAGCGGATGGCGCAATCGACATCGGGCCGCATCAGGTCGAGGATCGAGCCGGTCACCACCAGTCGCAGTTCGATATCGGGGTGGAGCGCGGCGAATTTTCCCACCCGCCAGATCATCCAGCGCGTCGCGAACACGCTGCCGGTGGTCAGCACCAGCACATCGTCGCTGCCGCCCGTGAGGGTGCCGAGCGCATCGCCCAGCGTGGTGAACCCGGCGCTCAGTTGCGGCAGCACCAGCTTCAGCGCCGGTGTCGGCCTCAGTCCCTGCGGGGTGCGCTCGAACAGCTCGATCCCCAGCCGCTCCTCGGCCCGCCGGATGTGCTGGCTGACCGCCCCCGGCGTTACGCCAAGCTCCTCGGCAGCCGGCGCCAGCGCCCCGCGCCGCCCGACAATTTCTATGGCCCGCAGCGCATTGAGCGGGATGGGGAAGGGGTTTGTCATATAGATAATCTAAAGTGGCGAGCAGCTCTTGTCGATTGCGAACCGGCGCGCCACAGCCCATCTTCTCATCATCCAGCCGATGGAAAGGAGAACCAAGATGCACAAATACTTCAGCCGTCTCAGCGCCTGGTTCGCCGCGATCCGCGCGACCCCGGCCGCCCCCGATCCGCTCAGCAGCATGAGCCCGCGCGAACTCGCCGACCTGCCGCCCAACCACCCCCGCTGCGCCTGAGACTTCGTGGCGGTGCCACACCCTCGTGGTTCGACAAGCTCACCACGAAGGCTGCTGGGATGCCGGGCGTCGGGCTACCCGCATCACCATAGGGCTGCCGGGCGTTCGATCTCTCAGAGGACCTCATGGTGAGCTTGTCGAACCACGAGGTCCGGGCACCCAGTCCCGAATAGCTACTCGCACAGCCGCGCGACGCACCTTGCCCCGTGACAGCCGAGGTCGAGGTGCAGGTGATCGTGGTGCAGCGCGTTGGCCTCGGGGCCGAGCGTCGTAGTGAAGCGGGTGCAGGCGGCGTCATGGGCAAAGCGCACGATCCGGCGGGCCGGCTCCTCGGTGCCGCTCCAGTCCGCCTCCACCGTCACCGTGCGCCCGTCCCTGAGCTTGAAGCCCACCACGTCAAGCGCATCGGCGAAGCTGTGGAAGCTGAGGTTGCCTTCGGACGCATTGTTGACGTTGCGGCACATGTAGCTGGTGCCCACGATGACGCTCTCGATGCCCGTATTGGCGTAGGCGGCGAGGTAGCCGTCGACATCGGCGACCCAGCCGGGCAGCGCAGTGGCCATGCCACAATCGAGCGTCGCCGGGCCTGAAAACGGCACCATCCGTCCATTGGCGAGCACGCCCGTTACCACCAGTGGCGATTGCACGCGGCACTGGTTGTCGCTGATCGGCGGCATCGCGGTCGCCTCGACCTCGCCGGCGATCACGGCGGGGCATGCGGTCTGGTAGATGCGTGGCGGCTTTGGCGGCTCGGCAGCTTCGGCAGGTGTCTCCGGCTTTGCCGGTTCACCCTCGGGCGCCTCTGCCTCTGCAGCAGGTGTTGCCGCAGGTGTCGCGGGCTTTTCCGCCGCGGGAGCCGGCCGCTCCTTAGGCAGCGGCACCTGCGCGTCCGGCGGCGCGGGCTTCGCCACCTCCGGCTCGGCAGGTTTCGTCACCTCGGCAGGCCGTGGACGTGGCGGCGGCGGCGCGGCGTCCTGCGCGAAAACCGGCGCAGTGACCGCAATGAACAGCAGACTGGCAAAAACCCTCATTGTGCCCCAACGCCTGCAGCATGGAGCGGGTTGCCTCGTGTCGCCCACCTCTTTCCCCGCCCCTGTTCTGCCCCAATGGGCAGATTCCCCCGATCCGGCCTTTACCGGCCAGCAAATCCCTGTTCGATTTCGGGCGCAACGCCGCTCATGGGAGGAAATCATGAAGTACCGTCACCTTGGCCGCTCGGGGCTGCTTGTTTCGCGGCTCTGCCTCGGCACCATGACTTTCGGCAACACCCAGTGGGGCTGCGACCAGGAGGGTTCGAGCGCCATCGTCAAACGCTTCATCGAGGGCGGCGGCAACTTCATCGACACCGCCGACATGTATTCGGCCGGCACCTCCGAGACTATGCTCGGCGTGGCGCTGAAAGAGCACAACCGCGATGACCTCGTCATCGCCACCAAGGCGTGGTTCCCCACCAATGCCGCGCCCACCTCGCGCGGCCTGTCGCGCAAGCACCTCATCGAAAGCTGCGAGAAAAGCCTGAAACGGCTCGGCACCGATTACATCGATCTCTACCAGTTCCACGGCCCCGATCCGTACACCCCGATCGAGGAGAGCCTGCGCGCCGCCGACGATCTCGTGCGCGCCGGCAAGGTGCGCTACATCGGCTGCTCCAATTTCTACGGCTGGCAGATCGCGCGGGCCAACGGCGTCGCGGCGCTCAAGGGCTTCACCCCGCTCGTATCCGCGCAGCATCTCTACAACCTCATCCGCCGCGACATCGAGCGCGAAATCCTGCCCGCCTGCGATGCCGAAGGGCTTGGCATGATCTGCTGGTCGCCGCTCGGCGCCGGCATGCTCACCGGCAAGTACCGCAACCTCGACAAGCCCGACGCAAAGTCGCGCATGGGCATCCAGTCGGCGGTCAACCTGCCGCGCTACTGGTTCGAGGATTCGCTGAAAATGATCGACGCGCTGATCGAGGTGGCCGACGGCATCGGCAAGACCCCGGGGCAGGTGGCGCTGAGCTGGCTCCTCGGCGATGCCCGCGTCACCGCCGCCATCATCGGCGCGCGTACCGCCGAGCAGGTGGGAGAAAACCTCGACGCCGGCGATTTCGACCTCCCCGCCGAGGTGCGCCAGAAGCTCACCGACGCCATGCCGCTCAAGCTCGGCTACCCCTACGAGTGGATGGCCACCACCATGCCCCCCACCTTCCCGCACGCCGAGGCGCCGCCGCGGCACGAACAGCGTTTTCCGCGGAGTTGAGGGGCGGTAACGCCCGCTCCACTCAGTCGTCATGGCCGGGCGTGACCCAGCCATCCATTCGATGCCCCTGCCCACACAGCACCGCCGTTGGCGACGGTGAATGTGCCGCCGCCCTCGATGCACCGCGCATTAACCCTGTTTGCGCGCCCGCCGCCCCTCTGCTATCAGCGCGCGAGTTCCCCGCGCATCGACGCCGCCCGCGCCACCGCCACGAGTTTCATGACCGTTCCGCTCGATCACATCCGCAACTTCTCCATCGTCGCCCATATCGACCACGGCAAGTCCACGCTGGCCGACCGGCTGATCCAGAAGACCGGCGGCCTCGATGCGCGCGAGATGAAGGAGCAGGTGCTCGACTCGATGGATATCGAGCGCGAGCGCGGCATCACCATCAAGGCGCAGACCGTCCGGCTGACCTACAAGGCCGACAACGGCGAGACCTATATCCTCAACCTCATCGATACCCCCGGCCACGTCGATTTCGCCTACGAGGTGAACCGCTCGCTCGCCGCCTGCGAGGGCAGCTTGCTGGTGGTCGATGCCAGCCAGGGCGTCGAGGCGCAGACGCTCGCCGACGTCTACCATGCGATGGAGGTCGACCATGAAATCGTCCCCGTCCTCAACAAGGTGGATCTGCCGGCGGCAGACATTCCCCGCGTAAAACAGCAGATCGAGGACGTGATCGGCCTCGATGCCTCCGACGCGCTCGAAATCTCCGCGAAAACCGGCATCGGCATCGAGACGGTGCTCGAAGCCATCGTCCACCGCCTGCCCGCGCCCAAGGGCGATGTCAACGCCCCGCTGAAGGCGCTGCTGGTCGATAGCTGGTACGACACCTACCTCGGCGTCGTGGTGCTGATCCGCGTCGTCGATGGCACGGTGAGGAAAAACCAGCGCATCCGCATGATGGGCTCGGGCGCCGTCTATGAGCTCGACCGCGTCGGCGTGTTCACGCCAAAGCTCACCGAAATGGCCGAGCTCGGCCCCGGCGAGATCGGCTTCTTCACCGCCTCCATCAAGGAAGTGGCCGATACCCGCGTCGGCGACACCATCACCGACGACAAAAAACCCACCGCCGCCGCGCTTCCCGGCTTCAAGCCGGCGCAGCCCGTGGTGTTCTGCGGCCTGTTCCCGGTCGATGCCAACGATTTTGACGATCTGCGCGCCGCCATGGGCAAGCTTCGCCTCAACGACGCGAGCTTTTCGTTCGAAATGGAAACCTCGGCCGCGCTCGGCTTCGGCTTCCGCTGCGGCTTCCTTGGGCTCTTGCACCTCGAAATCATCCAGGAGCGTCTGGCGCGCGAGTTCGATCTCGATCTCATCGCCACCGCGCCGAGCGTGGTCTACCAGATCGAGCTGAACTCGGGCGAAACGCTCGAACTGCACAACCCGGCCGATCTGCCCGATACGACGCGCATCAAGGAAATCCGCGAGCCGTGGATCAAGGCGACGATCCTTACGCCCGATGAATATCTGGGTGCGGTGCTGAAGCTCTGCCAGGACAGGCGCGGCATCCAGCGCAACCTCACCTATGTCGGCAACCGCGCGATGGTGGAATACGATCTGCCGCTCAACGAAGTGGTGTTCGATTTCTACGATCGGCTGAAGTCCATGTCGAAGGGCTATGCCAGCTTCGACTACAACCTCGCCGATTACCGCGAGGGCGACCTGGTGAAGCTCTCCATTCTGGTGAATGCCGAGCCGGTCGATGCGCTATCGATGCTGGTGCACCGCGCCGCAGCTGAGTCCCGGGGCAGGCAAATGTGCGAAAAGCTCAAGGAGCTGATCCCCCCGCATTTGTTCGTCATCCCCATCCAGGCCGCCATCGGCGGTAAGATCATCGCGAGAGAAACCGTCCGCGCCATGCGCAAGGACGTGACGGCAAAGTGCTACGGCGGCGACGCGACGCGTAAGCGCAAACTGCTGGAAAAGCAGAAAGCCGGCAAGAAGCGCATGCGCCAGTTCGGAAGCGTCGAGATACCCCAAGAGGCGTTCATCGAGGCGCTGAAGATGAAGGACGAATAGGCAGCCTCGACCCCGGAGCGGTTCCATCCGCTGCCCCGCAACCTTTGATCCAGAGGCTTCTCGATCTCCCAAACGGATCAGAGGTTGGCCGTGAATAGCGCCTCGGTCGTCGCTCCTCTGCAATCTGCTCGACCGGCAAGAACGCTGGCTCGGTGGAGCTTTCGATACGCGAAGGCGCCCTCGTAGAGCGACAGCACGGATGCGTGGTCCGCGTTGGTCACAGCGACGGCTGCTCCCCTGGCGGCGGCCGAAACGACCGACGAGTGGAGGCGGACCTGATCGTCCCAGCTAAACATGCTCTCATTGTACTTGAGGAAGCCATTCTTGTTGTGCCGAGCGGTGTACGGAGGATCGACGAACAAGAAGTCACCCTCCCGCGCTTCTGAGATCGTAGCCTCAAAATCGGAACACACTAGTGTCGCGCTGCTAAGCGCCTCGGCATATCGGCCAAAACTCTCGCCGGGAAACAGGACCCGCGTTTTTGTGCCGATGGGCACGTTAAACTCACCGCGTTGGTTTACTCGGTACAGGCCATTCCAGCACGTCCTATTGAGATATAGGGTTCTGGCAGCGCGCCCTACCGATCCGGTCGGAACTGAGGACCTTACCTTGTAGTAGTAGTCGGCATTGTGCTTTTCATGATGCCCCGCCATCGCCGAATGCAGTTCGGCGGCATGGTCTCTCATCACCTGATAAAGCTCAATGAGGTCGGGGTTCAGATCGCTCAGAATTGCCTTGCCAGGTCTTAGGTGGAAGAACATTGCCCCACCGCCCAAGAATGGCTCGAAATAGCGACGGTAGCCCAATGGTGGTTGCAACTCGCCGCTCTTTGCCAACCATCTCTTGCCTCCCGCCCATTTCAGGAAGGGGTCTAGCTTGTCCGGAATATCGGGGGTCATTCCCCGATCTCAATCTTCTCCGCGAGTTCGGCCTCGAGCCATCGCAGGAACTCGATGTCCTCTGGCTTATACTGCCGCCCGCTACTTGGATGAGCCGGTATCCGTCGTATCGTGTTAAGCGAGTCGAGCCAGCGAAGGTTCTTCGCCAGACCTTTGTCACCTTCCATCGGAATATCGAACGTCTGTCTAAAGAGCTGCCAGTTGCTCTTATGTTCAATGATGGATTTGAAATCCATCAGGTCCAAAAAGACATGCAGGTCGCGATTGTCGCCCTTTCGCTTTTCTTCCAGCTGGCGCGCGAACGCTTTGGTCAGGATGTCGTCGTTGTGGACCGCGCGTTCTAGATATTCAGCACCGTACTCCTTTTTGAGGATGGCAACCGTGGCATCCTGCACGATCGTTTGGAGACGCCTCACAGCCTCATCGGCATACTTTGTCTCGTCCTCAGTGGCTCTCTTCATCCATTCGGCGTACCCAGCTGGAGAGAACCCCTTTGTATGTGCAGCGACCTGCTCGCAGAGCTTGTAGTATTGACGGACCATGCCGCCTGAGCCGAACCGAGGCTTGAACCGCCCTGCGAACTCCTCGTCGCTGGCGTCTTTGACGAATGAGATCACAGGTTCCAAGTAGGGGCGTAGCTGGCCTACCAACTCAGCGCCCTCAAGCTGCATCAGGTCCTGCTTTGTCTTGCCCTCGGCGAATGTTGCCAACGCCTCGAACAGGCGAATGTGACCGCCAATCGAGATATTCGAGCATAGATATCCCGCCTTGCCGCGATTCCACCGCTCTGGATTGGCCTCCTTCAGGAGGTCGAAGTACGCGTTGAAGGCGTCAGCCGCTTTGTCCAAGGTCGCCTTGTCATTCTCACCACAGAGATAGCCAAGCTGATATTGCTTTCCCTTGAAGAGTTCGGCTCCTAGTAGCCTAGTCGCCAAAATGCCAACCTTGAACTCGGGCACCGTAAGCGGAACGTCGTCGGACTGCTTTATTCCTGGCGTTGCCACCTTTCCGTAGAAGGGGCTGGCGTTGTCGCCGTTTAGCAACGCGATCAAACGCGATGCGATTGCACCCATACGTTCCTTGGGGATATGGGAACCCCATTTGAGCTCACCCTCAAGCTCGTCGAGCAGGTTCTTGGGCACCCGCTTCTGCTCATGATTGATCGTTACAAAGAGGTTTGCTTCGTCGGCTTCGGGAAGGCGCTCAAAGGCAACGACAATCAGGTGCTCCTTCTTGCGAGCTTCTTCGAGTTCGCCATAAGCGTAGAGCCGATGCTGACCGTCGACCACCCACGCAGACTTGTACCTAGTGGGGAAGTACAACATACCAAACTGCACGGGCCACGATCTGTCGTTCTCCAAAGGGTCGAAGCGCACTTTTCCCTTGAAGTTGATCAGGATGCTGTTCGGAAAGAACCCACCTGCGGAAAGAAACTTGGAAATCTGTCTTAGCCGCGACCGCTGAACCAAGCGTTGATAGCTAGGTGCTCCCTCGGGATCGTTGAGAGCCCGATGGTTCACGAAGGCGATCTTGAGTAACTGCTCAGGGGTAGCTACGAAAGAATAGAATTTCTGACCGCCCAGAGTGCCGCGGATTGCTGGCGTTGTGACGTTCTCAAGACCAGGAACATCCGCGCCGCTGAGGTATTCCGCTAGGAATTGCGGTCGGGCCGCTGATCCAAGGTGCTCGATAATCTGGCTAAAATAGCGGTACTCGCTCTCTCGCATCACTTGGATGCGCTCTTGCCGGGCGCGCTCTAGGTCCTGCTTTGACCAGATGACATTCTCAGTCACAAAGAACCAAATGATCTTCGGTTTGAAGTCTTTTCCGTAGTGCTTCTTGATTGCGTCGGCGATCGGCCCCTTCAGGGCAATGAACTCGTTGAGGTCCTTTTGAAGGCTGCGGCGGCGCGGCGCGTCGCAGCTTTTGCATTCCGCAACGATTACCGTCTCGGCATCTTTGGCGAATACATCTATCTGCTTGGATAGGGCCGGCTCATTCTTCTTGGATACCGTAATCTTAAAACCGCGCGTTGGGCTAAGCTCGTCGAACCCAAGCCTGTACAGAGCCGTCCAAAAACGATTCTCTAGTCGCAGGTCTAGCGGCTTTCGACGTCGGACCTTGGCTCGCTTCTCGTCTTTTTGTCTGACTTCCCATCCCTCGGTCTCGGCAGCTTCCACGTCGCCGATCGGTATACGCCTCTCTTCGTACTCACGTCGACGAGACATGTACTCGCCGTAGAGTTCATTCCGAGGAGCCGGTGCAGGACTCAGAAGAGTAGGCGCTGTAGCTGTCAATGTAGTTCCCCCAGACTGCAGTCTAGCAGATCACTATAATGCCACAATGGTCCACCTTGCGTCGCGGCATCACAGGAGCAACGCTACGGTGGGGTACCCGCTAGTGTTCTGCCTTCAAGCCGCCAGCGTGCATTTTGGAGGTCCAACTGGCGATACGCCGAGAACCGACATTTGAAAGCGGCTAGCGTGACGCACACCAGATACTTATCCCCCACCCAATTCCCTCCCGCATAATCCCCGTCCCTTCGCCAATTGCGAGGTCGTGACGAGCGGCTGGCGAGCGGTGGATGGTTGGGCGCCTGGCTCGAGACGGGCGCCTTATCGTCCATCGCCTTCGTGGGACGGGGCGCCGGCGGAGTCGTTCGCCGGCCGGAGATACGGGTAGGCAACCGGCACCACCGATGGTGGGATCGACCGCTCCCCGGACCCGGCACTCCACCCCCGGAACACCGGCGAGGCCAATGCCTCACCACTACTGCGGACTACCGCTCGGGGCGAAAAGCCTCGCCGGATCGCGCAACCTGTTCCCCCGGAAGCCGGAAGCGGCCGCCCGGCGCTTCCGCACGCTCTCCTGTCCTCTCCCGCAAAGCGGGGACAAGGCTTGCCCTCGGGCTCGACCCGACGGGGGACCAGCGCTCGCGGTTGGGCCTCGTGACCGAAGGGCGCGAGGAACAGAGCCAGGACACCAGCATGGTGGAGGGAGCGGCCCCACGCTCCGGGCATTCCCGGCTTCGTGGTGAGCCTGTCGAACCACGGGGGCATGCCGCCCCCACCCTCCACCGAAATCGCCGCGCAGGGCGTTGACGCCGCCCCGGCCGCCGCATTTACTGCCGTCCAAAGAGCGAAGGGAGCGACCATGATCGCAGGACTCCTCTACGTGATCGGGCTCGTCACCGTGCTCGTCACCATCGTCGGCGCCGCGTTCGGCCTGCCGCCCGTCATCACCGAAGTCACCCGCGTCATCGATGCGGGCAGCCCCGATTACCTCGCGCTCATCCAGCGCATCGGCGGCCTCTTCGCCTGGGCGGCCGTGCCGTTCATCGGCGGCCTGCTGCTCATGGCCTCGGGCCGCGTCATCATGCTCTTGAGCGCCATCAACCGGAGCCTCCGCGGCCAGAGCTAGCCAACTCCCGAGAAAAGCAAACGGGCGGCCCCGAGGGACCGCCCGCCTTCGCCTTGGGAGGAGGCGCGTAGAACTCAGGCCTGCGGCTGCGGCACGATCCGCAGATACGGCTTCAGCGTTTTCCAGCCGCCCGGATACTTTTCCTTCGCCGCCTCGTCCGAAACCGCCGGCACGATGATGACATCCTCGCCGTGCTTCCAGTTCACCGGCGTCGCCACCTGGTGCTTCGCCGTCAGCTGCAGGCTGTCGATCACCCGGATGATCTCGTCAAAGTTGCGCCCGGTGGAGGCCGGGTACTCGATCTTCAGCTTCACCTTCTTGTCCGGCCCGATAACGAACAGCGACCGCACCGTCAGGCTGTCATTGGCATTGGGGTGGATCATGTCATAGGCGGTGGCGATCGAACGGTCCGCATCCGAGATCAGCGGGAAGTTCAGCGCCGTGCCCTGCGTCTCCGCAATGTCCGCCGCCCATCCCGCGTGGTTCTCGAGCTTGTCCACTGACAGCCCCAGCAC
The DNA here is from genome assembly GCA_035433065.1 of Devosia sp. Taxonomy (GTDB): domain Bacteria; phylum Pseudomonadota; class Alphaproteobacteria; order Rhizobiales; family Devosiaceae; genus Devosia_A. The sequence continues at coordinate 20,383 of DAORUH010000017.1, forward strand.
CTTGACCCCGCGCTTGTCGAACTCCGGCTTCAGCTTGGCCGTATAGCCCAGCTCCGTCGTGCAGACCGGCGTAAAATTCTTCGGGTGGCTGAACAGCACGGCCCAGTGCCCGTCGATGTAGTCGTGAAAGCGGATCTTGCCCTCAGTGGTTTCCGCCTCGAAATCGGGCGCCACGTCGCCGATCAGAATTGCCATGATGAAGTCCTCGTCCGGGCCATTCGGCCACTTGTGTTGCGTGCTTTGAAATATCGTCCCCCAACCGCCGCAAAGCAGCTTCGGCAGAGGGAAATCTTTTGCCTATTGCCGGCGGTCAGCGTGAAGCGGTTGCGCATCCGCCCGTTCCCGCGCAACCGGGTGCAAAATCGCCCGCTCAGTTCGCCGCAGGTCTTGCTGGCGCGCCCTTGGTCCAAGTGACATCCCGGCCCGTCAGCTGCACCACCGACAGCGACATCTTCCCCGATCCCTGATGCAGTTCCCGGGCATGGGCGAGATAGATCAGCGCGTTGTTCTCGGCGTCGTAGATGCGTGAAACGCGCAGGCTCTTCCAGATCAGCGAGCGCGCCTGCTGGAAGATCTCCTCGCCACCCTTGCCGAGGTTAATGTCGCCCACGGTGATCGGCCCCGCCGCCGTGCAGTCGACTGCGGAGTAGGACGGATCTTCGAACCAGTTTCCCTGCTGCAGCCGGTCAATGAAGGAGCGGTTGAAATACGCGACATGGCAGATCACCCCCCCCACCTCCGGGTCGGCCACCGCTTCTACGGAGATGTCGTTGCCCGTCCAGTCGACGCCGACATTGCCCACCTGGTTGTTGCCGCAGGCGGCCAGCGGCAGGGCGAGGAGAAGCGTGGCGGCAGCGAAAAGTGGCTTCTTCAATATGGCCTCCTGGGCGGGTAGCTACTTCTTATGGACCGCCATGTGGTCCCGCTTCGTGCCCTGCGCAAGACCTAGCGGCGCGAGCGCTGGAGGCGGCGCTCCAGCAGGCGGATCAGCAGCGAAAGTCCGATGGTCATTGTGAGATAAAGGAATGCGACGACATTATAAGTCTCGAAGAACTTGAACGTTCCCGCCGAGTACACCTTGCCGATCTGCGTGATGTCCTGCACGCCGAGCGCGGAGACCAGCGCGGAATCCTTGATCATCGACACGAGGTCGTTGCCGAGCGGCGGCAGGATGGTGCGCAGCGCCTGCGGCGCAACCACCAGCCGGAAGGTCTGCCACGGGCTGAGGCCCAGCGCCCGCGCCGCCTCCACCTGGCCCTTGTCGATGGCCTCGATGCCGGCCCGGAAGATTTCGGCGATGAACGCCGCATAGCACACGGTCAGCGCAACGATCGCGCGCCAGGTGAAATCGAAATCGCGGACCCTGAGCGGCTCCATCCAGCCCTGCCGCGTCAGCGGCGACAGCATGACGTTGAGCGCGTCGATGATCCACGGCGCGCCGACGAACGCCACGTAGAACAGGAACACCAGCACCGGAATGCCGCGCACGATCTCGACATAGAACGTCGCCATCTGGCGCAGCAGGTAGATGCGCGAGGTGCGCGCCAGCGCTATCAGCAGCCCCAGCAGAGCCGCCAGCCCGAAAGCCACGAGCGTCACCCAGATCGTCGTGACAATGCCGCCCGACAGCGCCGTGAGGATCTGCGCATAACCCCGGTCGGAGACGATGGCCCACAGACCCACGACCCCGAGCAGCGCCGTCAGAAGCAGCCACAGCGGGAACTCGCGGCGCACCCGGCGCGGGGGTTCAGACATCGGGAAAGCCGCCGCGAACGGTGCCTCGCAGGCGCCGCGGCGTCACTGTGCCGAAGTGTACTCGTAGAACCACTTGCGGTTGAGGCCGTCGATCGTGCCGTCCGCCTCCATTGCTGCCAGCGCGGCGTTGACCGGGCCGGTCAGGTCGGAACCGGGCGTCAGGATGAAGCCGAACTGGTCCGAGCCGACAGGCTCGCCGACCGTCTTGAACACGCCCGGATCGGCTCCGATGTAGCCATCGATCGCGGCGCGGTCCATCAGCACGACATCGACGTCGCCCGCCTTCAGCGCCTGCACCGACGCGCCGAACGTGTCGAACAGTTTTATGCGCGGGTTCGATTCATTGCCGTCGAGCAGGTCGTAGACGGCGGCGTAGAAATTCGATGTGCCGGCCTGCGCGCCGATCAGCAGGTCGGTGTGCGCGGCAAAGCTCTCCTTGCCTGCGACGCGCTCTTCGGCGGCGCGCACCAGCATGAACTGCTCGGACGTCATGTAGGGGGCGGAGAAATCGACCTGCTGCCTGCGTTCGTCGTTGCTGGTGATGCCGTCCATGCCGATGTCGAACTGTCCCTGCCGCACCGCCTCGATCATCAGGTCCCAGGCGACGAGGTTCCACTCCACCTTGGCGTTGAGCCGTTTGGCGATCTCGTTCATCGCATCATACTCCCAGCCGATGCCCTGGCCGGTCGCTGGGTCGGCGAAGTTGAGCGGGGTATAGGCGTTCTCGGTCACCGCCTTGATCGTGCGGCCCGCAAGGTCGGGCAGTGTCTGCGCCATGGCAGGCATGGCAATGCCAAGGGCGGCCACGAAGGCGATGGCGAGCTTGTTCATGGTGCGGCGGACTCCTCTTTGCGATGGCAGGGCAACACACAGCTCCCCGCGACAATTCTCGCGGGGAACCTGGCAATCGTCCAGCCCTGTGTGGGTGTGGCGCGGTCAGCCTTCGACGGCTGCGCCCGGGCCGTTCTTCTTGACCGAGTTGATGCAGTTCTTGCTGGAAGATTTCGACTTGTAGGTCTCGGAGCGGACCATCGTTTCATTGTTGGCCGCAACGAAGCGGACAAACGTCTGTCCGTCCTTGGAGGCGGCGATCTCGAAGCGGTAGCCAGTGCCCGTCTCGCCCTTGGTGAGGTCGACGACGGCAGCGCCGGGCGCGTTCTTCTTGATCGAGTCGATGCAGTTCTGCGCGCTGTCCTTGGACTTGTAGGTCTCGGACCAGACCAGCGCTTCGGAATTGTAGGCAAACCTGACGGTGAACTGGCCATTCTTGCCAGTGTTGATCTGGAATTTGTGTGCCATGACGCTGGCTCCTCCCTGCGATTCGCTCCTGATCGTAGCGCGTCATTGCCGCGATTTGGATGGGGAATCCTAGCTGGGCGTGACGGTTTCGTGGGTGCGGTCAAGGTGCCCGAGGTCGCGCTCCGGATCGATGCGGTCGCGCACCATCTGCTTGAGCTGCTTGACGTCGGGGAAACCGCCGTCGCGCTTGCGCTCCCAGATGAGGTCGCCATCGAGCCGGATCTCGAAAATGCCGCCGGTGCCCGGCACCAGTGTCACGGCGCCGATTTCGAGGCTGAATGTCGAGAGCACTTCCTGCGCCATCCAGGCCGAGCGCAGCAGCCAGTTGCACTGCGTGCAGTAGGTGATTTCGAGCCGGGGTTTCAGGTCCGTCATGCGCTCATACCTGCGGGTCGGACCATTGCGAAAAGACATTCTGCGGCAGCACCAGGCGCTGCCGGTCGGCAATGTCCTCCTGATGCGTCTCGGCGAGCATGCGCGTGGTCGCATTGACGCGTTGCGCCAGAAGGCGGGCGATCTGCAGCGTCCAGCCGGGGTTCGCCTCAAGCACTTTCAGCGCGTCCTCGATCACGAACACCTCGATGTCGGTGACGGCGCGCACCGTGGCGCTGTGCGGAATATCGAGCAGCAGCGACATCTCGCCAAAGATCGCGCCGGGCTGGCTGGTGGAGTTGATGTGCGCCCCGTCGCGCACAACCTCGACCTCACCCTGCCGCAGCACGAACAGTTTGCCGATCTTGCCGCCCTGCGTCACCAGTTCGTGCCCGGCGGGGTACCAGTCGAATTTCAGCCAGGGCTGGTTCGCCGTCGGGTTGTTTGGGCTTTCCGCGTCCATCAGGTGTCCTTCACTTGAGGAGGTCGAAAATCTTGTCGAACATCTCGTGGTCCTGCCGTTCCTTGGCCTGCTGGCGCATGTCGACGAGCAGGGCGGTGGTCTTCTTGAGGCGGATGGCGAGCGCCTGGGCGATCTCACGCGCCACCGGCGGGTAGGCGTCCATGAAGCCGATGGGGTCATCGACGACAAAAACCTCGGCCCCATAACGCGAGCGGACCGTCGCCGAATGCGGCTGGCCGAGCAGCACCGACATTTCGCCCACGATTGCTCCGGCATTGCCGAACCCGGCCACCACCGAGCCGTCGCGGACCACTTCGAGGTTGCCCGATTTGAGAATGTAGAGCTTGCCGGTGCGGGCGCCCTCGGTGACCAGCACGCCGCGCGGCGCCAGAACCATCACCGGAAGCGCCGCCGCTGCCTCGAGTACTGTCGCCGCCATGCTGGTTTCGCAAACTCCGCCGATGCGAAATCCTACCGCAGCACGCTGTGCAAGGGAAACGATCTTGCGCGTCGCAACGTGAACCGCCCGGCGGGGAACCCGGGCGGTTCTGCCTGGCGGCGGCCGAGGGTGAGCCGCCGCCAGCGGCCGATACATCCGAGCTATTCGGATGGGCGCGGACAGAACGTCACGCGCCCGCTTCGGTTGCGCTCAGCCCCGCTGGATTTCCACCACCCTGTGGGTGTGGAGGTCGACCACATAGACGCGACCACTGTCGCGGAAATAGCCGTAGCCGGGCTGGCCCGTCACGCGGTGCAGCGGCACGTCCTGCGCGACACGGTCGCCGACGCTGATTCTGCCCGATACGACCGGCAGTCCGCCGCGGACGTAGCCATTGTCGATCGAATCGCCTACGCCGCCGCCAACCACCGCGCCGGTCGCTCCACCGACGATGGCGCCAACCGGGCCGCCGAGCAGGAAGCCAATCGTCCCACCGGTCCAGGCGCCGGCGGTCCCGCCAACAATGGCGCCGTCTTCGGCTGCAAAGACCGGGGTGACGAGCGACAGGGCCGCAGCCGCGGCTCCGACAAGGATGAGCTTGCGCATTTTGAAATCCTTTCGTTGACTTCTACGCGCCCGGCCAACGCCGGCATCCCTCCCCGGTTCCGCAGAAAAGGCCGCGAAAAATCGCCGCATCCATGACTGAAGCCACTGAAAACACTGCTGTTTCGCGCCAGCGCATCCCGCTGGTCGATGCTCTGCGCGGCGTCGCCATCGTGGCGATGGTGGTCTACCACACCTGCTGGGACCTCTATTACACCGGCATCATCAACACGAACGTGATCGAGGACCCGGCCTGGCTCACCTTCCAGCGCTCGATCGTGGTGCTGTTCCTGCTGCTGGTTGGGGCAGGGCTGGTGCTGGGGCATGGTGCTGGCATCCGCTGGCCCGCCTTCTGGCGGCGGTTCCGTATCGTCGCCGGCGCTGCCCTGCTGACGACCGTCGGCACGGCGATCGTCTTCCCCGATTATTTCGTCTACTTCGGCATCCTGCACGCCATCGCGCTGTTTTCACTCATGGGCCTGTGGTTCCTCGACAAGCCGCCGGCGCTGGTCGGGCTCGTGGCGGCGCTGTCGATCTTTCCCACCATGGTGTGGCAGCACCCGGTGATGGCCTCGAAGGCCCTGAGCTGGATCGGTTTCTGGCCCTACCCGCCGGAAACCACCGACATCGTGCCGGTCTTTCCGTGGTTCGGCGTCGTGCTCCTCGGCATCCTGGGGACTCGCCTGCTGCGTGCCTCCCTTGTCTGGGACTGGGTCGCGCGGCAGCGCCTCGCCGGCCCGGTTGGGGTCAGCCTGCGCTTCCTCGGCCGCTGGAGCCTGTTGATCTACCTGCTGCACCAGCCGGTGATCTTCGGCCTCGTCAACTGGATCGCCACGATGCTGCAGCCGCAGGTGCTTTAGTCCGGCGCCTTGCCCGGCGGCGCCGCGACGATTCCGGCGAGCCCCAGTTCGGCCTGCAGCTTGCGCGTCAGCTTGCCGGCAATGATTCGGTGCGCCTCACGCACATAGGCCTTGAGATCGGTATCGGAAATCTCCGCGCCCGCGCCGACGCTGACCCACTGGCCCTTGGCGAAATACGGCGCCTGACCAATGCCCTCGATCGAGGTCAGCCCCTCGAACGCAGTCTGCGACACCTTGAAGACCAGGTTGCCGCCGGTCTCGCCCACTAGCGCAAACACCTTGCCGCCGACCTTCGCGACCACCGATTCCCACTGCTCGACCAGCGTCACGGCCGGCAGCTTCGACACGAAGGCAACAAATCCGCGCGTCGTGAGCAGGGCCATCAGAAACCGTCCTGCCTGACATAGACCCGCGCCCGCCGCGTCCGGCCCATCCAGGCCAGCAACCCGCCCGGCACGGCAAAGACCAGCCAGCCGGGCAGCGACAGGATGACCCCCACGATCGGCGCGATGACTGGCCCGAAGAAGCGCGACGACAGGAAATTCTGCGCCTCGATGAGGCTCGGCTCGTGGATCTGGCTCCAGGTCAGGGCAAGTGGCGTCATCACCAGCCCGCTATGCGCAAGCGAGCGTGTGCCATCGATGATCAACAGGATCAGCGCGATGCCGAGCAGCCAGGTGCCCAATATTCTGAGGATCAGTCGCATGTTCCGCCTGTCGCCCGGCCATTCTGAGGCCGTGTCCAACCACTGCCGCTTTTGGCACGTGCGCCGGACCGGGTACAAGATAGGGCCTTTCACGCGCCGCTCAATGTCACAGCATCACTGTTCGCTTGCGAGGCCGCCCCTCATCGGTATAAGTGCGCTCGGCGCGGCGGGGAATACCCCGCCGCTCGCGCGGAGAGATGGCCGAGTGGTCGAAGGCGCACGCCTGGAAAGTGTGTAGGCGGGTAACCGTCTCAAGGGTTCGAATCCCTTTCTCTCCGCCAGTTTCTCCTCACCGGAACCGGCTCGTGCCAGCAGATGCGGTTCAGGCCGGGAGGGCGACGACGACGGCTCCGGCGGCGATGAGTGCGACGCCGAACCAGTTCAGGGGCGGCAGGCGTTCGCCCAGGAACGTCGTGGCGAACAGGGCGACCAGCACGACGCTCAGCTTGTCGATCGGTGCAACCTGCGCGGCGTTGCCGAGCTTGAGGGCGCGGAAGTAGCAGATCCACGACGCCCCCGTGGCCAGCCCCGACAGCACCAGAAACGACCAGGTCCGTCCCGAGATCGACGCCGGCGATTGCCAGTGACCGGTGGCGACAACCACGCCCGCTGCCGCGAACAGGATGACCACGGTGCGGACCAGCGTGGCAAAGTCGGAGTTCACGTTCTCGATGCCGACCTTCGCAAAGATGGCGGTCAGCGCGGCGAAAACTGCCGACAGAAGGGCCCACGTGACCCAGGAATCGAATGAAATGTTCACGCGCGTTCTCCTGAAGTTGGCGCGCCGAGGCTAGCACGCGCGGCAGCCGCGAACGCAGTCGCGCCTACGCTCCGCTCACCCGCGCGCCAGCCTCGTTGAAGACGTGTTTTGGCGCAGCGGCGAGGGTGAAATGCATGGCCTCTCCGGCCTTGAGCGCGTGCTGCCCCGAGGCCACCGCGAGGATCGGGTCGCCGCCGGCCTTCGCGTGGATGACCGTCTCCGCGCCCAGCTGCTCGACCAGCGTCACCTCTGCCGCGAGTCCCTCGTCGGTTCCGCCAATCCCCACATGATGCGGCCGGATGCCGACGCTCACCCTGTCTCCCACGCTCAGCGGGGCCGACGGCACGAACGACACCGTGCCTCCAGCCGTCAGCGCCACGCTCGCGCTTTCGGGCGAAACGGCGCTCACCACGCCATCGAGAAAGTTCATCTGCGGCGCGCCGATGAAGCCGGCGACGAACCGGTTGGCCGGCTGGTTGTAGAGTTCGAGCGGCGTGCCGACCTGCTCGATCCGGCCAGCGCGCAGCACCACGATGCGGTCGGCAAGCGTCATCGCCTCGACCTGGTCGTGCGTCACGTAGATCATGGTGGTCCGGATGCGGTCGTGCAGCGCTGCGATTTCGGCGCGGGTCGAGACCCGCAGCTCGGCATCGAGGTTGCTGAGCGGCTCGTCGAGCAGGAACGCCACCGGCTGGCGCACGATGGCGCGGCCGATGGCGACGCGCTGGCGCTGCCCGCCCGAGAGCTGGCCGGGCCGCCGGTCGAGATAGGGCTCGATCTCCAGCATCCGCGCCGCTTCGGCGATGCGCGTGACGATCTCCTCACGCGGCATGCGCGAATTTTCGAGGCCGAAGGACAGGTTCTGCCGCACGCTCATGTGCGGATAGAGCGCGTAGGATTGGAACACCATCGCCAGCCCGCGATCCGCCGCCGACACCTTGTTGACGTTCCGCCCGTCGATCTCGATATCGCCGCCGGTCGACTCGTCGAGCCCCGCGATCAGCCGCAGCAGGGTGGATTTTCCGCAGCCCGAAGGGCCGACAAAGACGATGAACTCGCCATCCTCGATGGTGAGGTTGACGTCGTGCAGCACCCCCACCTTGCCGAAGGCCTTCTCGATATGGGTGAGGCTGATGCGGCTCATTTGATCCCTTGCCCCGCAATTCCGGTGGTGATGAAGCGCTGCAGGAAGATGAACACGACGACGACGGGGATCATCGTCACCACGGTCATGGCAAGGATGTAGTGCCACTGCACGTTGAGTTCGCCCGAATAGATGTTGAGCCCCACCTGCAGCGTGTAGAGCTCCTTGCGGCTGAGCACGATCAGCGGCCAGAGTAAATCGTTCCAGCCCCACACCACCGAGAAGATGCCGAGCACGGCGAGCGCCGGCGCCGCCAGCGGCAGGATGATGCGCCAGTAGATCTGCCATTCCGAGGCTTTGTCCATGCGCGCCGCATCCACCAGCTCGTCGGGGATGGTGAGCATGTACTGGCGCAGCAGGAACACGCCCGTCGGCGTCGCCACGGTCGGCAGGATCACGCCCCACAGGTTGTTGAACAGCCCCAGCGCCGAGATCACCGAATAGAGCGGCACGAGGATCACCGACAGCGGCACCATCAGCGTCGCGATGATGACCAGCAGCACGGCATTGCGTCCGCGGAAGCGGTACTTGCTCAGCGCAAACGCCGCCATCGAGTTGACCAGCAGCGTGATCAGCGTCGCCATCACCGTCACGAACACCGAGTTGCGCAGGTAAAGCAGGAAATCGAAGTGCAGGAACGGCTGCACGTAGTTGTTCGTCTCGAACGTCACCTCGCGCACCGGCACGCGGTCGCGGATGTTGACCTTGACGACGTCCTGCGGCGGCGGCGCGGCGGGATCGATCATCTGCGCTTCGATGCCGATGCGCCGCAGCTCGGCCATCTGCTTCGTCGTGCCGTCGGGCAGGGTCACGGTGAACAGCGGCAGCGGCTTGTCCTGCCCGGGCACCGCCACCTCGACGGTGGAATAGGGGAGAAGCGAGGGCGGGAATTCCGCCAGCGCCGCCGGCGTCTTGAACGAGGAGGCAACGAGCCACAGCGCCGGCCCGAACATCAGCACCAGCCCACCGATCAGCCACACCCAGGTGACGATATCGGTCCAGTGCCAGCCCTTGCCGCCGCGCCGCCGGAAGATGAACTCCGTCACCCGGCTCATGATCGCGCCCCGCGCTTTTCGCCGAGCCGTCCCGCACCCAGTTGCACCAGCGTCAGCACCACCAGCACGCTGCCCATGAGGATCGATGCCGCGGCCGCCAGCCCCGGGTTGCGCAGCTGCGAGGCAAAGCCGGTCTCGTAGATGTATTGCGTCAGGTACATGGTGCTCGTTCCCGGCCCGCCGCCGGTCAGCACATAGACCTCGTCAAAGATCTGCACCGCGCGGATGAGCGCCAGCACGACGACGACCAGCAGGTTGGGTCCAAGCAGCGGCAAGGTGATGCGCCAGAACATCCGCCACGGCCGCGTGCCGTCCATTGCCGCGGCTTCATAGAGGTCCTTGGGAATAGCCTGCAGCCCGGCGAGCAGGATCAGTGCATAGAACCCCATATGGGCCCAGATCGACACCCCGACCGCGGCGACGAACGACCAGGTTCGGTCGGTCAGCCATGTCGTCGGGGGCGCGCCGGTCGCTTCATAGATGGCAAAGTTCAGAAGGCCCTGCCGCTGCAGGATCCACTTCCAGATCAGCCCCACCACGACCGGCGACAGCAGCACCGGGAAAAAGAACACCGCGCGCCAGAAGCTGCGCGCCTTGAGATCACGATTGAGGATCAGCGCCGTCACCAGCGCCACGACCACCAGCAGGCTCACCTGCAGCAGCACGAACCACGCCGTGTTGCGCACCGCGATCCAGAACAGGTCTTCGCCGCAGGTGGAGGGGTTGAGATAGTTGGTGCACGAGAAGATCTTGGCGTACTGCGCCCCGCCCACGAAGGTGCGGCTGTCGAGAAACAGCGCGTTGCCGCCGGTCATCGAGTAGGCAAAGTTCACGACCAGCGGAAACAGCACGAACACGCCGAAGATCAGCATGTTCGGCGCAAGGAAGAAGGCGGCCATGCCGTTGATGCCGGTCGCCTTCTGCCACAGCCGCAGGGGCGCATCGATGATGCCCATGACCAGCCGGAGGGGCGCTTCGAAAAGCGCCCCGAGGCGGAAAGTCTGGTCGCGCCCCTCAGCCATCGTGCTTACTGTCCCGCCGCCGCCACCTTGTCGGCCACATCCTGGTCAATGCGCGCCCAGGCGTCGTCGAGCGACAGCTCGCCCGCGATCACCTGGCTCACGCGGGTCACCAGCGCGCCGTAGTATGCATCCGACCACTTCCATCCCGGCAGCTTGAGGGCAGTGGGAGACGTCGTCTTGGACGCCGTGACGAAGGCGTTGAGCGCGTCCTTCACGTGCTGGTTGTCGCTCTTGAAATCGAGCCCGCCGGCCACCACGCCCTTGTGGGCGGGCAGGAACAGCGTGCGCTCGGAGAACTCCTTCACCACCGCTTCGCTGGCGAGGTAGTCCATCACCTTGGCCACGTCCTCGGGGTTCTTGGTGTACTTCACCGCCACGAGGCCCGCGCCGCCCGGCATGCCGGAGCAGGCCGCCGGTCCGCACGGGCTGCCCGTCGCCACCCAGTCGAACGTATCGCCGATCTTGGTCGCAAAGTTCGGCACCTGCCACGAGCCGGAATAGTAGAACACCAGCTGGCCGTTGATGAAGTCGTCCGCCGCCGCGCGATAGGTCGAGCCGGCCGCCGACACCCACACGTCCTTGTTCATGGCGCCTTCGGTATTCCAGCCCACGAACTTGGTGACGAAGTCCTTCACGCCCTGATCAACCGGCGCCGGGGAGCCGTCAGCGGCGATGTAGTTGGCGCCATAGGAGATGTTCGGGCCGGTGATGCGGTGGCCCGAACGGTCCATCGCCGCGGCGTATGGCACCTGCGTCTTGGCGGCCACGTCCTTTGCCGCCGCGATCCAGTCGTCCCACGTCGCGTTCGCCGCCGGCAGCGCCACGCCCGCCTGCTCGAACAGCGTCTTGTTGGCATAGCCGCCGGTCAGCGTAACCTGCGTCATGAAGCCGGTGATGGCGTTCGATCCATCGGGCCGCATCCAGTCCGCCTGGTCGCCGAAATTGGTGCGCCAGTATTCGGCGTCCTTCAGGTACGGCGTCAGGTCGAGCCAGTGCTTGCTCTGCGCCTTGAGGTTGGTCACGCGTGCGATATCGGGACCGGTGCCGGCCTCGAGCTGCACCGGCAGCTGCTCCTGGATCACGCTGTAGGAGACGTTGTCGATGGTGACGTTGATGCCCGGATTTTCGGCCGTGAAGCGGGTGATGAGGTCCTGCAGGACCTCGCCTTCGACGCCGTCCGAATACCACATGATACGCACGTCACCGGCAAGGCTCGCGGTCGTCGACAGCAGCCCCACCGCAAGCGCGGTCAGGATCGTTCTGGTCTTGGTCATTGTTCCTCCTCCTTGGGCGCACCGGGCGCCCGGCTCCTCGCTAGAATTGACGTCTAGTCAGCCCGGACCAGCTCCCTGGGGCGCAGCGTTTCCGCCTCCCCTTTGACTGTCCAGGTTTGGGGATCGATGCTTCGGCCCTCCGCCTCCACGCGTCCATCGGCATGGAACAGCACGGTTCCGTATTCGGGATCGTCGATGCACAGCGCGCCGTTGCCTGCGTCGGTCGCGGCGAGCGATCCATAGCGCTGTGCCAGCGCCTCAAGGCTTGCCGTATCGCTGCGGTCGGTGACACGCACGATCCAGCGGCCCTTGCGGCCGGGAAGCTGCAATTCCGCATTGGCGGTCGGCCCGGACGTAACGGCCACGAGGTCGGCGCTGGCCTTGAGCAGAACCAGCCCGTCGCCTTGCCGCGCAAGGGCCAGGTCACCGCGCACCGAGCTGTCGTCGAACGCTTCGACCGGGAACCACGCGTGGGTGAAGCCTGGCTGTTCCGCATGCACGTCGAAATCGAGAATGGCGAGGCCGCGATACTGCTGGGTTCGCGGCACGCTGCCGCTGCCGCCCCAATAGGACGGGCGGCCATAACCGAACTGGATCACCTCGCCGGGATGGTTGATCCAGATCGCCGCCTCCGGCCGGGTCCCGATCCGCAGGTGCAGCAGCGTCTCCTGATAGCCCCACTCGCCCCAGCGATAGTGAGCGATAGAACCCATCGCGTAGGCGGCGCTCTTGTAGTGGTAGAGCTTTGCGATGTGGTTCTGCCCCTGCGCAAACCGCCATTCGAGCGCCTCGCCGCCGGTGTAGCTGGCAATGGCTGCCAGCTCCGCGGGAAGAGTCAGCCCGTGGTCGCGCAGCAGCACCGCGAGCTGCGGCAGCGCATGGACGCGGCGGCCATAATTGCCGACGCCCCACAGCAGCCGCGCGATGCCCGAAAGCTCCAGCGAGCGCCCCGCCGCCAGCGTGTGCTCGTAGCTCCGCCCCTGCGCCGCGGTGAGCATGCCGTGATGCGACGACCGCGCCACAATGCTGCACAGCCGCACGATGCCCGCGGCAGCGCGCGTCCTGATGTCGGCATCGGGTGCCAGCGCGGCCAGCGCCGTGAGCCCTTTGAGGTCGATCGGGAAATACGGCGCCGAGTTGAACTCCGCCATCTCCCACTGCTCGAAATGATCGAGCCAGGCGCGCACCCGGTCGCGCCCCACGGCGCTTTGCGCGCTCCCCCTGCGGCCCGAGCGGCGGAAGGTGGCGTCGGGGAAGGCATGCCCCGCGAGATAGGCCGCCGTATGGAACAGCAGCGCGTGGTTCTCCGAATAGTACCACTGCACATCATTGCCCGGCTCATCCATCCAGTAGCGATAGTCGAGGATGGCCCGGTCGATACGCGCCCGCGTCGCC
>DAORUH010000018.1:0-32851 GCA_035433065.1 Devosia sp.
AGGACTGGCCCGAAGATCTCATCGCGCGCGATGGTCATCTGGTTGTTGACGTCGGCAAAGATGGTCGGCTGCACGAAATAGCCGCGGTTGAAGCCCGACGGGCGGCCCGGCCCGCCGATGACCAGCCGCGCGCCCTCGCGGATGCCGGTCTCGATCAGCGTCTGCACGCGATCGAACTGCCGGCTCGAAACGACCGGTCCGATGTGGGGACCAGCGACCTCGGGCTGGCCAACCTGCACCGTCTCGGCGATGCGCCGCGCCGTCTCCACGGTCTCGTCGTAGATCGAGCGTTCGACCAGCATACGGGTCGGCGCATTGCAGCTCTGCCCGCTGTTGCTGAAGCAGCGGCGCACCCCGCGTTCCACCGCCTCGCCATCGGCATCGGCGAAGATCAGGTTGGCGCCCTTGCCGCCCAGTTCGAGCGCCACGCGCTTGAACGTATCGGCCGCGCCCCGCAGCACGCTCCGCCCGGCATTGGTCGAACCGGTAAAGCTGATCATGGTGATATCGGGATGAGTCACCATCCGCATGCCAGTCGTCGCGCCATCGCCGAACACGAGGTTGAACACGCCGCGCGGCATGCCGGCCTCATGGGCGATCTCGGCAAACATCTGCGCCGACAGCGGGGCAAATTCGGACGGCTTTAGCACCATCGTGCAGCCCGACAGCAGCGCCGGAATCACCTTGAGCGCCACCTGGTGCATCGGCCAGTTCCACGGTGTGATCAGCCCGACGACGCCGATCGGCTGCAGCACGATCCGGTTGTCCGGTGCATGCGGGCCAAGCGGGCGGATAAAGTCCATCGACTTCACCGCGGTGACGAAATTGACCATATGGTTGACCGCCGCCATGGCCTGGCGCGATTTCGCCAGATCGATCGGCGCGCCCATCTCCTGGGAGATCACCGAGGCCATCTCGTCGAGCCGCCGCGTGTAAATTTCGCGCATCCTCCCGACCAGCGCGATGCGATCGGCGAGCGGGGTGGCGGACCAGCCCGGCAGGGCCGCTCGCGCCGCGGCGACCGCGGCATCGACATCCCCGGCATCGCCAAGGACAACCGCGCCGATCGGCTGCTCGGTGGACGGGCTGATCAACAGGTGCTCGGCCGTCGAGTGCATCGGCACCCACTCACCGTTGACGTAGGCATTGCGCAGTTCAAGCATGTCAGTCGGCCTCGATCTGTTGTCGTCGCCGCTCGCCCCGAAAGGTGGCGCGAGGGCAGTATCTTGTGGTCACGGTCGAGATGGCGAGGCGCTAGCCCGCGGTCTGTTCCGTGGCCCGCTGCGCATCCTCCGTCGCGCGGCGGCTGGCGGCCTCCTTGAACACGCCGATGAGCCATGCGCCGGTCCGCAGCTCGTGCTGCCGCGCCAGTTCGGAGGCGGCGTCGAAATCCCTGTTGCGCAGATGGTCACGGATGGCACGGTGCTCGGCAATCGCCTCAGCAAGGCGATTGGGACTGACCGGCAGGCCATGCCGCTGCGACGACATCAGCCCCAGCATGTTCTCGAGGATGCGGTAGCAATAGGTGGTCTCCGGGCGGTCGCACAGCAGCCGGTGGAACTCGTGGTTCAGCTGCGCGAAGCGATCGTAATCCTGCCTGCCGAGCGCCGCTTCCGACGCCTCGATATTGTGGTCGATCCGGCGCAGCAGCGGCTCGTCATAGCCGGCGGCGCTCAGCTGGATGGCGAGCGCGCAGACGGCGCCGCGCAGGGTGCTGATCTCCTGCACCTGCTCGGCCTTGAGACCCTGCACCACGGCACCGACATGGCTCTGCACCGACAGCCAGCCCTCGGCCGCGAGACCGTGGATGGCCTCGCGGATCGGCGTCTCGCTCATGCCGAGCGCCACGGAGACTTCGCGGGTGGTCAGCCGGTCGCCGGGGCGCACCGCGCCCGACGTGATCATCTTCTTGATCTGGCGACGTGCCACTTCCGCCTTCGTGAGAAACACGTCCGAACTGTCCATCAGCGCTGCACCATGTTTGTTCGACCTGAGTGGATTACCCCTTGGTCGCCCCCTCGGCCAAGCCCTGAATGAGCCACTTCTGGACAAGCAGGGCGAAGATGATGACCGGGATGACGGTGACCGTACCCACCGCCGTCAGAGCCCCCCAGTTGGCGCCGTTGACCGTATCGGCTGAGATGCCCGAGATCGTCACCGGCAGCGTCGTGGCGTGGCGGTTGGTGAGAATGAGCGCGAACAGCAGTTCTTCCCAAGCCAGGATCATGGAGAAGATCATGGTCGACAGGATGCCGGGCAGCGAGATCGGTACGATGATCCTGAGGAACGCCCCGAAGCGCGAGCAGCCGTCGATCATCGCCGACTCTTCCAGTTCGCGCGGCAGCGAGACGAAGAAGCTGCGCATCAGCCACATCACGTAGGGCACGAGGAACGTGCTGTTGGCGAGGATCAGCGTGATGTGCTTGTCGGTCAGCCCGAGCTTCCTCGCAACGAGGAACATCGGCACGGCCAGCGCGATCGGCGGCACGCCGCGCGACAAGAGCGCAATGAGGCCGATGGTCTTGGCGCCCTTGATGCGAAGCCGCGCCAGCGCATAGCCCGACATCGACCCGACGACGATGGATAGGACACCCGAGCCGACGGCGATGATCACCGTGTTCACCAACCGGCCGACGAAATCGGTGCGGCGCATGGCGGTGATGTACTGGTCGAGCGTCGGCTTGAAGAAGAAGGTCGGCGGATTGGTGAAGATGTCGACCTGCTGCTTGAACGAGGTCAGCACCATCCAGAAGACGGGAAACAGGAACAGCAGCGTGATGAAGACACTCGACACGATGCGGATGCGGTGGCCGATGGTCACCCGCTGCGGATGCCTGATGGTGGCGGTGATCGCTGTCAAAACCGTTCCTCCAGCTTCTGGCTGCCGTACAGGAAGAAACCCGTCAGAACCATCGTAAGGGCAAGCACGATGACCGCCATCGTGGCCGACTCCGCAAAGTGCAGTGATCGGAACGCCTCCTCATAGATGAAGAGGTTGATAACGCTCGTCGTGGCGCCGGGACCGCCACCCGTGGAGGTGAGGACGATGTCGAACATCTTCACCGCGCCGAGCCAGCGGATCACGAAGGTCGCGGTGATCACCGGCACCAGCAGCGGAAGGGCAATCGACCACAGCGTCGCCCACCAGCCCGCGCCGTCGATCTTGGCAGCCTCGAACACTTCCTTGGGCAGCGCGAGCAACCCGGCGGAGGCGATCAGCACCACGAACGGCGTCCAGCGCCACGTATCGATGATGACGATCGTCGCCATCGCCAGTTTCGGATCGCCGAACCAGTCGATCGGCCCGATGTCGAAGAAGCTGAGCCCGTAGTTGGCGAGGCCCCACAGCGGATCGAGGATCATCTTCCACATGCCGCCGGCGATGACCGGCGCGACGACCATCGGGATCAGGAACAGCGCCCGAATGACACTGCGCCCGCGCCAGTCGGCATTGATGAGATAGGCGATGCCGAACCCGAGCACGATCTGGATGGGCAGCGCAAAAGCCAGGTAGGTGGCGGTGACCTTGAGCGACTCCCAGAACCGGTAGTCGCTGAGGATCTTCACGTAGTTCTCGAAGCCGATCCACTGCCCCGGCCCGAACGTCGACAGGTCGAAGCGCGAGAAGCTGATCTGGAACGTGTAGAACAACGGGTACGCCAGCATGACCACGAGGATCACGATGGTGGGAACGATGAACATCCAGCGCTCGAACAGGTCCAGCGTCCTGAACCGGCGCCCGGCGCGGGTCGCATGTTCCTCTTGCTGCGCGGCTATCGTCGACATCGGCCTCTCCCTAGCCAGCATCACGGTACATACGGCCGCGCTTGCGGACCGGATCGAGCAGCGACCAATCGCCCTGCTCCAGTTCGAACCCCTGCGGATAGGGCGCACGCACCTCCATCCCGATGGCGCGCATCACCCGGTCATCCCGATAATAACAGCGGGCGACAACAGCACCGAGCGAGACGGCGAGGGCCGGCTGCTCGCGGCGAAACCGCGTCATGGCATCCCCGCGCTCGGCATCGCTCATCGTTGCCAGCACCCCACCGGCAGCGGCCTCGATGCGGCGCAGCGCCTCGTGGATGTCCGCGCCGTAGCGGCCGATCGAGGCAACGATGTCGGCAAAAATGGCAGGATCGTCGGCGCCCGGCACGCTCATCGCCGCGTTGGCGGGAATGATGTAGCCGGCGGCGGACCTGAGCATCGCCATCTCGGTTTCCGACAATGCCATGCGAGCGGTTTCCGTTTTCTGGTTCATCGGCGCGTCAATCGAACAGGTCGTAGATGCGGGTTTTGAACTGGTCGGCGATGTAGAGCGCCAGCGCCTGGATCGTCGATGTCGGATTGACCCCGCCCGAGGTCACGAACACGCTGCCGTCGATGATGAAGAGGTTCTTCACGTCGTGGCTGCGGCCCCATTCGTTGACCACGCTCTTCCTCGGATCGATGCCCATGCGCGCCGTGCCCATAAGGTGCCAGCCCGCATAGGAGAGCGGCGACTTGGTGGTGATGTCATGCGCCCCGGCGGTCTTCATGATCTCGACGCCGCGCGCGATCGAATGGTCCAGCATGCGCTGAGTGTTCTCGCCAACGCGATAGGTCAGCTTGGGGGCCGGGATGCCGTTCGAGTCCTTGAGATGCGGATCGAGCGTCACCCGGTTGATTTCCTCCGGCAAGTCCTCGCAGATCGCCGCCATGCCGGCGCTGTGCTCGAACAGCCGCCCGAACGCCTCGTGGTGCCCCGCACCCCACGGAATGAGCCCATCGGCCATGCCGTTGGTCGCCGTCGCCACCGGGCCGAGCCCGCGGGAAAACTGGTAGCAATAGCCGCGGACAAAGCCGCGCTCGCGGTCAGTCTCGTAGAACTGCATGCTCCACGTCCCGATGAGCGGCCCCTTTGCGCCATCGAGCTTTTCGTCGAAGTGCCCTCGGATCTGCGCATAGGGATGCAGCATCAGGTTTCGGCCGACGAGGTCGCTCGAATTGGCGAGACCGTTGGGGAAGCGCTCAGACGCCGAGTTGAGCAGGATGCGCGGCGTGCCGATACCGTTGCAGGCCATCACCACGATCGAGGCGGGCTGGAAGACTTCCTCGCCATTGCCGTCAAAATACCAGGCGCCTGTCGCCATGCCATCAGCATCGGTTTCGATGCGGCTGACGCGGCACTTGGTGCGCAGTTCGACGCGGGCGCGCAGCGCCTCGGGCCAATAGGTGATATCGGTCGTCGCCTTGGCGCCCTGCGCGCAACCGCCGCCGCAATGGCCGAGGTTGATGCAACGGGCGCGGCCGTTGTAGTCGCTCGTCGGAATGGCGGCATCGCATGGCCACCAATGCCAGCCCAGCTCGTTCATCGCCGTGCCGATCTTGCGGCCCGTCTTGCCCATCGGCAGCGGCGCCATCTGTACGTCCTTGGGCGGATAGGCCGGGTCACCGGCCAGACCGCTGACGCCCGTCATCTTGTCATTGAGCGCGTAGAACGGCTCGAGCGTCGCATAGTCGATCGGCCAGTCGTCGGCGACGCCATCGAGCGAGTGCACCCGGAAGTCGGACGGATGCAGTCTCGGATAGTGACCTGCGTAGAGGATGGTCCCCCCGCCGACGCCGTTGAAGTTGGCGACCTTGATCGGGGAGTCATCGTCGTTGATCGGATAGTCGGCCGGGTTCTGCCGCCGGTTCGGATTGATCGCAAAGTCTTCCGAGGCGCGGGCCTCCCAGTCGCGTCCGTTGCTGGGGAAATCGGACGGCTTCGTCCAATCCCCCTGCTCCAGGCACAGGATCCGCATCTTGGTCTCGGCGATGCTCCAGGCGAACGCCGCGCCTGAAGCACCTGCTCCGATGATAAGGACGTCCACGGGCTCATTCATGCTGGCGTTCCCTGCCCGGCCTTCGCGCTGTCAGATCGTAACTTTTGGCGGCGCGGTCCGATACTGCATGCCCACCTTTTCGCGCGGCGGATATTTGGCGAGAGCCGCTTCCACCGGCTCGGTGCCCCAACCCGGCCGATCCGGCATGATCAGGTAGCCGTCCTTGATCTCGGGGACATGCGTGAACAGTTCGTGGTCCCACGAGATGCGGTCGATATCGGTTTCCATGATCCGAAGGTTCGGCACGACCGCGCTGAAATGCGCGTTCATCATAGTGCACAGGTGCCCGTAGAAATTGTGGCTCGCCACGTTGATCTCATAGGCTTCGGCGGCCGCCGCGATCTTCATCGACTGCCACACCCCGTTCCAGGGCGTATCGATGATGGCGACGTCGATCGAGCGGTTCTCGAAGAACGGCAGGAACTGCCGCAGCCCGATAAGCGTCTCGCACGAGGCAATCGGATGCCGGCTGTTGGCGCGGATATGGGCCAGCGCCTTGGGGTCGAGCGTGTCGAGTTCGACCCAGAACAGGTCGAGATCGTCGAGTTCGCGCAGCAGCTTGAGGTAACCCTCGGTCTTGGCGTTGAAGTTGAGATCGAGCAGGATGTCTATGTCCGGCCCCGCCGCCTCGCGCATCACCTCGATGTGCTTGCGCATGTTGCGCAGCGTCACGCGCTCGATGTTGCGGCCCGGATCGAACGGTGTGCCGAAGCCCGGCGACCAGCCCTTGATCTTGTCGTCTTCGTCGTAGTTGAAGATGTTGGTCTTCAGCGCCGTAAAGCCCTGCTCGCCGACTTCGCGTGCGATCTGGCGCACGCCGGAAATGTCGGTGATGCCCGGCTTGAAGAATTCGGTACGCGTCCGGTACGAGACGCAGTGCGACCAGTAGACCCGGATCTTGTCGCGCACCTTGCCGCCCAGCAGCACATGGCACGGCACGTCGAGGGCCTTGGCCTTGGCGTCGAGCAGCGCATTCTCGATAGCGCCGAGCGCCTGGCCGATGACGCCGCCCTGCCCCGGACGGGTCGAGTTGAACAGGTCCTCGCGGATCAGTTCATGGTGCATCACGCTCTGTCCGATGACGCGGTGCTTGAGCTGCTCGATAACCGCCGCCACGCCGGGCGAACCGAAGCTCTGGTCGAACTCGCTCCAGCCGACGATGCCGTCTTCGGTGATGATCTTGAGGAAGAAGTAGTTCCGCCAGCCGTCGCTGCACGAGAAGACCTGGAGGTCGCTGATGATCTGCTTTTTCGACATGCTGCTTCTCTGCAATCTTGAGGGTGGACGTGCTCGGGCCCCGTGCCGAAGCCGTCACGAACAAGGCAGGCTGGCGTCATGCGCCGCATGGTGGACGCTGCCCGCGCCCCGGCCTGCCGGAAACATCTGGGAAAGAGGTTGCGGACGCGGGGGCGCCCGCAACCTGAAGCCTTACTTCAGCACTTCGGCAATACGCTCCGAAGCGACCTTGAGGGCTTCTTCCGGCGTGACCTGACCGGTGGTCGCACGGGCCACTTCGTCGGCGAAGATCTGCTGCGCCGCGTCCGACTTCGGGCTGCGGATGCGCCACATCTTGCCGGCGGCGGACACGTCATAGGCCTGCTGCAGGGTCTTGAAGACCGGGCCCTGCCATTCGGCCGGCGGTGTGTTGCTCAGCGTCGACTTGCGGGCCGGGAACGAGCCCACGACCGACGAGGTCCGGGCTTCGCCCTCCTTCGAGGTCAGCCACTGCACGAACGTCCACGCGGCTTCCAGTTCGTCGGTCTTGCTGGAGACGGTGGCGCTCCAGATGCCGCGATGGGCGCCGGCGCTGACCGAGCCGACCGGCAACACCTGGATGCCGACTTCCTTGGTCGTGAGCGTGGTGGCGGCGGTGTCAACGGCCGTCCCCTTGAACACGCTGCCCCAGGTGAACATGGTCGCAACCTGGCCCTGGCGGAATGCCTGCAGCGATTCCGAGAAGCCGTGGCCGTTCGCGCCCGGCGGGGCGTAGTCGAGCAGCCGGATATAGGTCTTCAGCGCGGCGACGCCGGTCTCGTTGTTGAACGAGGGCTGGCCGGCGTCATCGAGCAGATGACCGCCGTTCGAGTTGAAGATGGTCTGCCAGATGGTGGGCGAGAGCGCGTCACGGATGAAGTAGGTATCGACCGCCCAGGAGTCGGGCTTGCCGTCCTTGTCGCCGTCCTGCACCAGCTTCGGGGCCTGCTCGAAGAACTGCTCCCAGGTGAGTTCCGGCGTGGGCTCGGGCAGACCGGCCTTTTCGTACAGCGCGCGGTTGTAGAACATGAGCAGCATGTTCGAGCGTGCCGGCACGCCATACTGAACACCCTTCCACTCGCTCGCGGCGAGCGGGGCGGCGTTGAAATCTTCCCAGTCGAAATCCTTCGCGGTGAGCGCAGCGACTTCCGGGCTCTTCAGGTCCTTCAGCGCGCCGACTTCGGCGAGCTGCGGCGTCCACGGATCGTCGGCGAGCAGCACGTCGTATTCCGGCGTCGGGCTGGTCGAATCCAGCATCATCTTGGCGAGCATCTCGGCATAGGTCACGCCGTCGATGGTCACCTTGATGTTCGGATACTCTTTGTTGAACAGCGGGACGAGCTGTTCCTGCCAGACGTTGGAATAGGCGTCGTTCGCCATAATCCGAACTTCGACCGGCGCATCAGCAGTCCCCAGCCCGGCAGCCTGCACGCCGGCGAGCGGCATCGCGGCGACCAGCATGGTCGAACTCAGCAGCTGCGCGATAACGCGCCGGCGGCCTGCAAAGAACCCACTTCTAGCTTTGATCACGGCCTTCTCCCCATAGCCTTGGTAATGTCCTGACTGAGGTCAGTGCGATTTGGATACGATATTCTATAGAATGCGGTCAAATGGATTCTATAGAATGTGGAAAACGAGCTCCCGGCGATGAAACGTTCACCCCGCGCCAGACGCAGGTTCTGGTGCTAGGAACAGCGCAGCGACGGCATCACACCACTCTCGAAAAACAGCGCGCGCACAGCAGCTTGCTGCCGCCAACAAAGGACAGGGCATGAGTTCCGGCACACCTGAGGCAACCCCGGTTTCCATCGACATCGCCGGCAGGCTCGCCATCGTGACGGTGGATAACCCGCCGGTGAACGCCCTCTCCAACGCCGTCCGCCAAGCGCTGGTGGCGGCCGTCGCGACGATCGATGCCGATCCTGAGGTCGATGCTGCGATCCTGATCTGTGCGGGCGACACCTTCATCGCCGGCGCCGATATCAAGGAGTTCAGCTTCCCGCCGGTGACCCCGATCACCGCCGATGTCGCCGACGCCATCGAAGGCGCGGCAAAGCCGTGGATCGCGGCGCTGCACGGCAACGCGCTGGGTGGCGGGCTCGAACTGGCGCTGGCCTGCCGCTACCGCATCGCCGCCCCTGGCACGCGGCTCGGATGCCCCGAGGTCAATATCGGCCTCATTCCCGGCGGCGGCGCGACAGTCCGGCTGCCGCGCATCGTCGCGCCGCACATCGCCGTCCAGATGATTGCCGAAGGCAAGCCCGTCACCGCCGATGAAGCCCTCGGAATGGGCCTCATCGACCGGATCGTCACCGGCGACCTGCGCACCGGCGCCCTCGCCTTCACTCACGACGCGCTTCAGGCGCCGAGCCCCGCCGCCCTCACCGACCGCCCCCCGGTCGCCACCGCTGATGATCCCGAGTTCGTCGCCGCCGAGCAGCAGTTGCGCCGCAAGGCCGGTGCGTTCGACGCCCGGCACGCCGCGATCGATGCAGTCCGCGACGCGCTCGTGCTCAGCCCCGAAGCGGCGATGATCCGCCTCAACGTCACGTTCAACGCCCTGCGCGAGGGCGCGCAGTCACGGGCCCTGCGCTACATCTTCTTTGCCGAGCGCTCGGCACAGCGCATCGCCACCGCCGAAGGCGTCACGCCACGCCCCATTCGCGCCGTTGGCGTCGTCGGCGGCGGCACGATGGGCGCCGGCATTGCCGCGGCATTCCTCCTCGCAAAATACCCGGTAACGGTGCTCGAGCGCGACGTCGCGAGCCTCGATCGCGGCCTCACCGCCATCCGCGCCATTCTCGCTGACAGCGAAAAGCGCGGACGCATCGACGCCACCGAACACGCTGGCCTTCTCGCCGCCCTGACGGGGACGCTCGACATCGCCGACTTCGCCGCGCTCGATCTCGTCATCGAAGCCGTGTTCGAGAACATCGGGGTGAAGACCGAACTCTTCGGCCGGCTCGACGCTGCCGTCCGGCCGGACACGATCCTCGCCACCAACACCTCCTATCTCGACGTGAGCCGCATCGCAGAGAGCGTCCGCGACTCGTCGCGCGTCGTCGGGCTCCACTTCTTCTCGCCCGCGCATGTGATGAAGCTGCTCGAAATCGTCCGGCATGACCGCGTTGCGCCCGATGTGCTCGCGACCGCCCGCGCCCTTGCGAAGCGGCTCGGAAAGATCGGCATCCCCTCCGGCGACGGCGAGGGCTTTGTCGGCAACCGCATCATGTCGTCCTACCGCGCCGCGTGCGAAACCATGCTGGTCGAAGGCGCCCTGCCCCACGAAATCGACGTCGCCATGACCGGCTTCGGCTTCGCCATGGGGCTCTTTGCGGTGCAGGATATGTCGGGCCTTGATATCGCCTGGGCCCGGCGCAAGTCATTCCCCGCCGAACGGCGCGCCGATCCGGCCTATGTCGGCATCGCCGACCGCCTCTGCGAGATGGGCCGCTTCGGGCGCAAGACCGGCGGCGGCTACTACGACTATGCCGAGGGCAAGGCGCAGCGCTCGCAACTGGTCGAGGACATTGTCGTTGCGGAGTCTGCGAAAAAGGGGGTCACCCGCCGCGCGTTCACCAGCGAGGAAATCCTGGCGCGCATCATCGGCGCGCTGCAGGCCGAGGGCGGCAAGGTGCTGGCCGAGGGCATCGCCGACTCCCCCGAGGCGATCGACGTCGTGCTGGTCAACGGCTACGGCTTCCCGCGCTGGCGCGGCGGGCCGATGCACATGCTCAGGGCCGCTGCCGCTACAGCGTGAACGGCCGGAAGTGCTTGGAGAGTTTGAGCGTCTGCGCCTGGTAGTTCGAGCCGAGCCCGGTGCCATAGAGCCTGTCAGGCACTTCGGCGAGCCGCTCGTAGAGCAGCCGGCCAATGGTCTGGCCATGCCCGAGCAGGAACGGCACCTCGCGGCTGCGCACTTCGAGCACGGCGCGGCTGCCCGTGCCGCCTGCCGCCGAGTGGCCAAATCCAGGATCGAAGAACCCCGCATAGTGCACGCGGAACTCGCCCACCAGCGGATCGAACGGCACCATCTCGGCCGCGAAGGCCGGCGGCACATGCACGCTCTCGCGCGACACGAGAATGTAGAACTCGTCGGGATCGAGGATGAACTGGTCGTCGCCGCGGTTCACCAGCGGCTCCCAGTAATCGAGGACGTCGAGCGCGTCCTTCTTGTCCATGTCGATGACCGGCGTATGGCGCTTGGAGCGGAAGCCGATCAGCCCCTTGCGCCCCTCGCCCTTCAAATCGATCGACAGCGAGATGCCCTCGCCCACTTCCTCGTTCGCATCGAACACCAGCGTCTGGTCGGCATGCAGCGCCCGGTGCTCGGCGACCGACAGCCGCGTGTCGCCATTGCGGAACCGCATCTGGCTGAGCCGCGAGCCTTTTCGCACCCGCACCGGGAAAGTCCGGGGGCTGATCTCAAGATAGAGCTTGCCGCTGTAGCCGGCGGGCAGCGTGTCGAAGCCGCGCGTACGGTCTCCGATGACGCGGGTGAACACATCGAGCCGGCCGGTCGATGATTTCGGGTTGGCGCTGGCGCTGACCGCTGCCGGCAGCTCGAGCACTTCCTGCAGCGGCACGAGATAGACGCAGCCGCGCTCAAGCACGGCGCTATCCGTCAGGTCGAGCTCATGCAGCTTCAGCGCCTCGATCCGCTCGGCCACCGTGTGATCGGGGCCGGGCAGGAAGCTCGCGCGAATGCGATAGGCCACATCGCCGAGCCTGAGGTCGAGGCTCGCCGGCTGCACCTGATCGGCGTCGAATGGCGGCGCGGCAATTGCGCCCACGGCCGCCAGCCGTTCGATGAAGCTGGCGGGAAACACCCCGCGCGACCAAAGCTCGTTGTCCGGCATACGGAACCCTCATTGCTTGCCGCTCTTTAGCACCGGGAATTCGCCTTTCCCACCAGTGTCAGACCCGCGAAAGCGGGAACCCACACCTCGTTTCCGTCCAAACAGGCCGTTGACGGCACGCAGAGCCGGGAATAAGGAAATCGCCAGTGGTGATTTGGCCGGTCCGCTTGCAGCCACTTAAAACAAATTGCTAAAGGCGACCAAAGGGCTGGCCATTTGCGCCGGCCTTTTTTTGTTTTGGAGCCTTCCGATGACGAAATCGAAGAACCCGCTCAGCGATCCCCGGAACCGCCGTCCCGAGACGTCGCTGGTTCACGGCGGGACGACCCGCAGCCAGTTTCTCGAAACCTCGGAAGCGCTGTACCTGACCTCGGGCTATTCCTACCCCAATTCGGCGCACGCGCAGGCGCTGTTCGAGAACAAGATCGAGGGCCACAACTACTCGCGCTTCGCCAACCCGACCGTCGACATGTTCCAGGAGCGGATGGCGCTGCTTGAAGGCGCGGAAGCCGCCCGGGCCTTTGCTACCGGCATGGCGGCCGTCACCAACGCGGTGATGAGCCAGCTGCGCGCCGGCGACCACATCGTCGCCTCCCGCGCGCTGTTCGGCGGCTGCCGCTACGTGGTCGAGGACTACGCGCCGCGCTTCGGCATTCCCTCGACGCTGGTCGATGGCCGCGATCCGCAGAACTTTGCCGATGCCATGCGGCCCAACACCAAGGTCGTGTTCATCGAGACCCCGACCAACCCGACGCTCGAACTCGTCGACATCGAGGCGGTGGCGAAGATCGCCCACGCCAATGGCGCGAAGCTGATCGTCGACAACGTCTTTGCGACCGCGCTCTATCAGTCGCCGCTGAAACTCGGCGCCGACCTCGTCACCTACTCCGCGACCAAGCATATCGACGGCCAGGGCCGCGTCCTGGGCGGCGTGGTGCTGGGGAGCAAGGAACTCATCACCGGCGACGTGCACACATTCCTGCGCCAGACCGGCGCGTCGATCAGCCCGTTCAACGCCTGGGTGCTGCTGAAGGGCCTCGAAACCCTGCCGCTGCGCGTGCGGCAGATGACCGAGAGCGCCGGCAAGGTCGCCGATTTCCTCGGCAACCATCCGGCGATCAAACGGGTCATCTACCCGCACCACAAGTCGCACCCGCAATACGAGCTGGCAAAGCGCCAGATGAAGCAGGGCTCGACCCTCGTGGCGTTCGAACTCAACGCCGGTCAGGACGCCGCGTTCGCGTTGTCCGATGCGCTGGCGGTGATCCTCATCTCCAACAATCTCGGCGACGCCAAGTCGATCATTACCCACCCGTGGACGACGACCCACTCGCGCCTCAGCGAAGCGGCGAGGCGCGAGAGCGGCATCACGCCGGGGTTGCTGCGGATCTCCGTCGGCCTCGAATCCGCCGACGACCTCATCGCCGATCTGGACTATGGGCTGGGCCAGCTCTGAAGGCTCACCACACCCCTTGCACCCAGCGATACCGCACGCGCTGGGTGTAATCTGCATACCCGGGCAGTTCTGCCACCAGCACGCGCTCCTCGAACACCGTCCGCAGCACCAGCGTGGCGACCAGTACCGCGGCCGGCAGCAACGCCCAGAGCGAACCGAGCGCCAACGCCATCCCGATGACAACCAGCGATCCGCCGACATAGCCCGGATGCCGTACCAGCGCATACGGCCCAGTCGCGACCACCCGGTGATCGCGATCTGACTGAATGCGCACCGTCGGCTCAAAGTGCCGGTTGACCCCCTGCGCCCAGACGATCAACCCGTAGCCCACGGCCACCACAACGTTCCCAAGCACCGCGACCCAGACCGGCATCGGCGCCCAGCCCAGCCGGTGATCGAACCCCGCGACATGCAGCACGGCGATGAAGCTGCCGACGATCAGCGCGAAGAACACATAGTCCCACCGTCCCGTGCCGATGCCAAAACGCCGGCGGGCTGGAAAGATCTCGGGATTAACCCGCCACAGATACCAGAACGCCGCCGCCATCTGTGCCCCGAAGAGGATGAGGAACCACCACGCCTGAGGCCAAGCGATGGTATTCGCGGCCCAGAACAGGCCCCAGCCCATGAGGACAAGCCCCCCGATGGTGCGGAGCGCCACCCAGGTGGCCACCCTCACATCCGGGTTGTCCCAAGCCTTGCCCATGCTTCCTCCCCGCTGCGCGCCGGTTCCCATCGCCGAACATTGCCAAAATTTCATCCAGCTTACCCAGCGATAACGGGCACTTTCCCCAGCCAGCGCCTATCTCAATGCTGTGTAGAGCACGGGATAGAGCAATGCGGCGGTCTTTCTGGACAGCGATAGGCGTAGTGGTTCTGGCGGCGGCGGCCGGCGCGGGCTGGATTCTGACGCAGGCTTCCGAAGGCAAGGTTGTGCCGTCCACAGTCGCGGCCGCCCGCGGAAACATCGAGGAAACGGTGCTGGCGACCGGCACCATCGAGGCCAGCAGCCTCGTCAATGTCGGCGCCGAAGTGTCGGGCCGCATCGAGTCCCTCAACGTCACGCTGGGCGACGAGGTAAAGACCGGCGACGTCATCGCCCAGATCGACTCCCTCAACCAGGAAAACGCCGTGCGGGCCGCCGAGGCCGCGCTCGCCAACATGCAGGCGCAGCGCGACATCCAGTCCGCCAATGCCGAACAGGCCGACGCGACCCGCGCCCGCGCCGAACAGTTGCACACCCAGAAGCTGATGAGCGACGCCGACTACCAGACGGCCGTCCTTGCGGGAAAGACCTCGGCCGGCCAGTTGGCCGCCATCAATGCCCAGATCACGCAGGCCCAGATCAGCGTCGAGACAGCCAATCTCAATCTGCAGCGAACCAAAATCGTCGCGCCGGCCGATGGCACCGTCGTCGCCATCGCCGTGCAGGTCGGCCAGTCGATCAACGCCAACAATGCCGCCCCCACCATCGTCAAGATCGCCAATCTCGACCAGATGCTCGTGAAGGCTGAAATCTCCGAGGCCGATGTGCCGAAGGTGAAGCCCGGCCAGCAGGTCTATCTCACCATTCTCGGCGACCCGAAGAACCGCATCACCGCGACGCTGCGCGCCATCGAACCAGCGCCGGATTCGATCCTCAACGACAGCACCTCGTCGTCGTCCTCCACCACGGCGATCTACTACAATGGCCTGTTCGACGTGCCGAACCCCGATCACCGGCTGCGCATCTCGATGACGGCTCAGGTCACCATCGTGCTCAACGCAGCAAATGACGTCGTCACCATCCCCGCCTCCGTGCTGACCCGGCAAGGCCCCGACGGCAGCTACGGCGTGGGCGTGTGGAACGCGGCCGCCGACAAGGTGGAGCCGCGCCGGATCACCGTCGGGCTGAACAACAAGATCACCGCCGAAGTCACCTCCGGCCTCAGTGACGGCGACCTCGTCGTCACCTCCGCACCGCCCGCTGGCGCGGCGGGTACGGCGCGGCAGGGCACGGGCAATCGCGCCGCTGGCGGCCTCCTCACCGGCATGCCGGGTGGTCCCCCGCCGGGCGGCGGCGGTGGCGGCCCCCCGCCGCAGTGAGGGTGAGGCCATGACCGCACTCATCGAAATCCAGAACCTCTGGCGCGAATTTCCCGCCGGCACTGAGAAGATCGCCGTCCTCAAGGACGTGAGCCTCACCATCGAGGCCGGCGAAATGGTCGCCATCATCGGCCAGTCCGGCTCCGGCAAGTCGACGCTGATGAACGTGCTCGGCTGCCTCGATAACGGCTGGACCGGCACCTACCGGCTCGCCGGACGCGACATCGCGACGCTCGCCCCCGATGACCTCGCGGAACTCCGCCGCGAACATTTCGGCTTCATCTTCCAGCGCTACCAGCTGCTGCCCGATCTCGACGCGCGCGAAAATGTCGAAGTCCCCGCCATCTATGCCGGGGCCAGCCGCGACGCCCGCCGCCAGCGCGGCGAAGCCCTGCTCGAACGGCTCGGTCTCGGCGATCGCATGACGCACCGGCCCAACGCCCTGTCGGGCGGCCAGCAGCAGCGCGTCAGCGTCGCGCGGGCGCTGATCAACGGCGGCGAGATCATCCTCGCCGACGAGCCAACCGGTGCGCTCGACTCGCACAGCGGCAAGGAGCTGATGGCGCTGCTCAAGGGGCTGCACGCCGAAGGCCACACCATCATCATCGTCACCCACGATGCCGCGATCGCCGCTGAGGCCGACCGCATCATCGAGATCAGCGACGGCGAAATCGTCGGCGACCGGCGCACCCGCGACGACCGCCCAACCGCCCCACGCACCCCCGATACGATGCAGCGGGTACCCGCCTGGCGCGAGCTGCTCGGGCGCAGCGCCGAGGCCTTCGGCATGGCGTGGCGGTCGCTCTCGAGCCACCGGCTGCGCACCTTCCTCACCATGCTCGGCATCATCATCGGCATCGCCTCGGTGGTGTCCGTCGTGGCGCTCGGTCAGGGCAGCCAGGCGTCCGTGCTCGAACGGATCAGCTCGATCGGCACCAACACCATCAACGTGCAGCCCGGCGCCAGCGCCGCCGACCGGCGCAGCAACACCATCCGAACGCTGGTACCGGAAGACGCCGAAGCCATCGCCGCGCAGGATTTTGCCGACAGCGTCACCTCGCAGGTGTCGAGCAATGCGCAGGTCCGCTTCCAGAACGTCGCCGCCGCCGGCCAGATTCAGGGCGTCGGCGGCGACTATTTTCGCGTTAACAACCGCTCGTTTGTCGCCGGCGCCTCATTCGACGCCGCCAGCGTCGAAAGCCTCGCGCAGGAAGCGGTGATCGATACCAAGGGCCAGTCCACCCTTTTCACCAACGGCGAAGACCCGATCGGCCAGGTCATCATCGTCGGCAATGTGCCGCTGCGCATCATCGGTGTCGTTGCCGCCAGCACCAACAACTTCGGCCCGCAATCGAATTCGATCAGCGTGTTCATGCCCTACACCACGGCGATGTCGCGCATCCTCGGGCAGAGCTGGCTCAGCGCCATTTCCGTGCGCGTCGCCGACACCGCCGACACCGCCACCGCGCAGGCGGCGATCGAGGCACTGCTGACCCAGCGGCACGGCGCGGTCGATTTCAGCCTGCAGAACACCGACACGATCCGCGAGACCATCCAGTCCACCTCGCAGACGCTCACCCTCCTGATCTCGGCCATCGCCGTGATCTCGCTGGTCGTCGGCGGCATCGGGGTGATGAACATCATGCTGGTGGCGGTGAAGGAACGCACCCGCGAGATCGGCGTCCGCATGGCCGTCGGCGCCCGTCAGGGCGATATCATGCAGCAGTTCCTGATTGAGGCGGTGCTGGTGTGCCTCATCGGCGGGGCGACGGGCGTGGCGCTGTCGCTGGCGATCGGCTGGGGCGTGAGCGAACTCGTCGCCGGGCTGAGCTTCATCTACTCGCCCGCCACGATCATCGCGGCGTTCGTCTCGTCGACGCTGATCGGCGTGGGGTTCGGCTTCATGCCGGCCCGCTCGGCGGCCCGGCTCGATCCGGTGGTGGCGCTGGCGAGCGAATAGCCCGCCAGTCTGCCTCAGCTGTCGCGCTCGTCGAACTCGCTCGGCTTGAAGTGGTAGTCGGTCGAGCAGAACTCGCAGACCACCTCGATCTCGCCGTCGACGACCATGTCCTGCCGCTCTTCGGCCGAAAAGTTCTCGCGCAGCATGGCTTCGATCCGCTCCGCCGAGCAGGTGCAGCGGTCCTCAAGATCGATCGGATCGAACACCCGCACGCCGCGCTCGTTGAACAGCCGGAACAGCAGCCGCTCGGCCGACACATCGGGATCGGCCAGTTCATCGTCACCGATGGTGCCGAACAGCGAGCGAACCTCGGTCCACTTGTCGTCCTCGGAAAACTCCGGGTCCGCCGTCTCGGGATTGTCGAAGTTGCCGTCGCCCGGCAGGTCCGGCATGGCGCCCTGGCCATGTGCCGGCAGGTACTGCGCGAGAATGCCGCCGGCGCGCCATTTCGAGCCGCGCTCGCCCTTGCGGCTTACCTCGGCCACCGCGACGCGCACCAGCGTCGGGATCTGTTCGGACTGCTGGAAATAGGTATGCGCCACGTCTTCCAGCGTGCCGCCATCAAGCGCCACGATGCCCTGGTAGCGCTCGGTGTGCTGGCCCTGGTCGATGGTCATCGCCAGGTGCCCCTTGCCGAGCAACTGCTCCGGCCGGGTCTCGCCGCGCTGGATCGCCTGCATCACCGCGTCCGCATCGAACCGCGCATAGCCGCGCAGCCCATCGGGCGCGTCGAGATCGACGACGATCAGGTTCACCGGACCATCGGTCTGGGTTTGGAGGATAAAGCGCCCGGCAAACTTCAGCGACGAGCCGATCAGCGCCGCTAGCACCACGGCCTCGCCCAGGAGCCGGGCGACCGGCGCGGGATAGTTGTGGCGGGTCAGGATCGCATCCAGCACATCGGCGAGCCGCACCACGCGGCCCCGGCAATCGAGCGTATCGAGGGTAAAGGGCACAACCACGTCATCGCCGCTTTCCGGGCGATCGAGGCCATAGGTGGAGAGGTCCGTCTTGGTGGTCATGTCAATTTCCTGATCGCGGCATGGCGGCCAAGGCCAACGCATGCCACGCCCTCATGGTTCGACGAGCTCACCATGAAGGCTGCTGATAGCGTTCAAAAGGACCTCATGGTGAGCTTGTCGAACCACGAGGTCCGGGCTCACTGAGCCCCTAGATGTTCTGCTGGTCGCGTCCGAATGCCCAGCAGAGGATGGCCTTCTGGGCATGGAGGCGGTTCTCGGCCTCATCAAAGACCACCGATTGCGGCCCGTCTATGACCTCGTCGGTAACCTCGTCCCCGCGGTGGGCGGGAAGGCAGTGCATGAACAGCGCTTCCTTGTCCGCGAGGCCCATCAGATGGGGATTGACCTGATACGGTTTCAAGGCCCGGCGGCGCTCCGCGGCGTCGGTGTCGCCCATCGACACCCAGGTGTCGGTGATGACGAGATCGGCGTCCTTGACGGCCTCTTCCGGGTCTTCGATCAGGCGCACGGCCGAACCGGCTTTCCGGATATCGGTGAGCAGGTCTTTTTCGGGCCAGTAATCCTCGGGCACCGCGATGGTGAGGTTCGCGCCGAACAGCTCGGCCGCATTCACCCACGAGGCGAGCACGTTGTTGCTGTCGCCCACCCAGGCGACCTTGGCGCCCTTGATGTTGCCGCGATGCTCTTCATAGGTCATCACGTCGGCCATCACCTGGCACGGATGCGCGCGGCGCGTCAGCCCGTTGATCACCGGGACCGTCGCGGCTTCGGCAAGTTCCACGAGATCGGCGTGGGTCAGGATGCGGATCATGATCGCATCGACATAGCGCGACATGACGCGGGCCGTGTCGGCCAGCGTTTCCTCGCGCGACAGCTGCATTTCGGCGCCGGTCAGCATGATGGTCTCGCCGCCAAGTTGGCGCATGCCGACATCGAAGCTGACGCGGGTGCGCGTCGACTGCTTGTCGAAGATCATCGCCAGGACCTTGTCCTTGAGGATCTGCGGGCGATCACCGGCGCGCAGGCGCGTCTTCAGTTCAACGGCCTGACTGAGCATGCCGCGCAGCGTCGCGGTGTCGAAATCGTCGAGATTGAGGAAATGCCTTGGCTCTGAGGTCATGTCGGCTCCGTTCACGCCGACTTCGCAGTGGCGGCTGACTCGTTCTCGATGGCCTCGAAGACCCGGCCGAGGCGCGCGACGGCGTCCTCGATGTCGGCTTCGGTGACAATCAGAGGCGGCAGCATGCGCAGCACGTTCTCGCTGGCGCTCATCACCAGCAGGTGCTCGTCCTCGCGGGCGCGGGCGACAACATCCTTCACCGGCGGCGCAATCTTGACGCCGGCGAGCAGGCCCTTGCCGCGCTGCTCGAGCACGATATTGGGGAAGCGCTGCGCCAGCTGCTGCATATGCCACTGCAGGCGCTGGCCCATCTTCTCGACATGTTCGATGAAGCCCGGCGACAGCACGCGGTCGAGCACCGCATTGCCGACGGCGCAGGCGAGCGGGTTGCCGCCATAGGTCGAACCATGGGTGCCCGGCACCATCGAGGCCGCGACGCCCTTGGTCGCAAGGCAGGCCCCAAGCGGGAAGCCCGCGCCAATCCCCTTGGCGACAGCCATGATGTCCGGCTCGATGCCCGACCACTCATAGGCGAAGAACTTGCCCGTCCGGGCATAGCCGCACTGCACTTCGTCGAAGATCAGCAGGATGCCGTGCTTGTCGCACAGGGCGCGCAGGCCGCGCATGAACTCGGGCGTCATGGCGGTGCAACCGCCCTCGCCCTGCACCGGTTCGATGATGATGGCCGCCGTCTGCGGCGTCACCAGCGCTTCGACCGACTTCAGGTCGCCGGGCGTTGCATGCTTGAAGCCCTGGAGTGCCGGGCCGAAGCCTTCAATGTAGTGCGCATTGCCGGCCGCGGCGACCATGCCCATGGTCCGGCCGTGGAACGAACCGGTGAATGCGATGACCTCATAGCGGTCGGCCTGGCCCTTGGCCCAGAAGTAGTGACGCGCCGTCTTGATGGCGCACTCGACCGCTTCAGTGCCCGAATTGGTGAAGAAGCAGGCGTCGGCAAAGGTGTTTTCCACCAGCCGCTGGCCCAGCTTTTCCTGCTCGGGAATGGTGAAGGTATTGCCGGTGTGCCAGACCTTGTCGGCCGCAGCCTTCAGCGCCCCGACCACATGCTTGTCGCCGTAGCCCAGCGCGTTGACGGCGATGCCGCCGTGGAAATCGAGGTACTCCGTCCCGTCCTGCGCGAACAGTCGGACGCCCTCGCCCCGCTCAAAAGCGAGATCGGACCTGGCGTACGTGCCGTAGAGCGCGGACATGGCGTGAGCCTCCTTGATGATGCGCGTTGCGAGTGTGGCAAATGCCCCACAAAAACCAAAAACGCGCCGGGGAAAGCGGCGCGATCGACAGGCACCATATGCCTATGAGGGGCTTGAAAGTCAACGCGGCGAGGGCAAGTGGCTGATTAGACTCGACTTCCCACAGCGATCTTGTGTCGCCGACGTTTTCCCCGTGAAAACTCCCGAGCCAGACTTGATCGAGATTCCGCGCACCGTGTACTATCGCCTTATTGGAACACGATATCTCGTGTGGCGGATCCATTCGACCTACGACGCGTAGCGTACCAGCTGTCGCATTCTTGCGGCAGTGCGTTGAAGGACTCTGTCACGCTACGGCACAGGAGCAACATACATGAGCTGGACTGAGGAGCGGGTAGAGCTACTCAAGAAGCTTTGGATGGAGGGCCTGAGCGCCAGCCAGATCGCAGCGGTACTGGGTGAAGGAGTCACCCGCAACGCGGTGATCGGCAAGGTGCATCGGCTGAAACTGAGCGGGCGGGCAAAGCCTGCCAGCTCGACTCCACGCGCGCGCACTGCGCCACGGCCGGCCCCGCGCCGTCCGGGCCTGTCGGGCACGCCGGTCAGCCGTCCCTCCATCAGCAGCAGCAGTCATGCTGGCCACGCCAGCACCATCAGCCGTCCGCGCCCGATGGGCGGTGGCGGCGGCGGCATCATTGGCGCGACCGCGCTCAAGGCAACCGAGGAATTTGCGGTGGAACCGTACCAGCTGCCGCAGGTTCAGGAACTCGACATTCCTGTCGAGAAGCGCCTGACATTGCTTCAGCTCAACGAGCACACCTGCAAGTGGCCGATCGGCGACCCGCTGACGCCCGACTTCTATTTCTGCGGCCAGGCCCACGACGAAGGCCGCCCCTACTGCGAGTTCCACTCGCGCCGCGCCTACCACCAGATCGAAAAGAAGAAGCGCTGAGGCGCTTCCTCCACCCCGAATGCACAAAGGGCGCCCGCAAGGCGCCCTTTGTTTTGGCGAGGTGGGTGAGGCCCACCCTCATCCGGCGCTGCGCGCCACCTTCTCCCATCAAGGGAGAAGGAGTCCCGACTGAGAGTTTGCAGTTATGCCTTCTCCCTTGATGGGAGAAGGTGCCCGAAGGGCGGATGAGGGTGGGGCAACATCCATGCCCCCCTACCCCACCGCCGCCGCAAACCTCTCATCGAACGCATACCCTGCCCCGCGCACCGTGCGGATCGGATCGGTCTCGCTGGCGCGGCGGTTGATGGCCTTGCGCAGGCGCCCGACATGCACGTCCACCGTGCGCTCGTCGACATAGACCTCGTTGCCCCACACGCCGTCGAGCAGCTGCTCGCGCGAGTAGACGCGGCCCGGATGGCGCATCAGGTATTCGAGCAGCCGGTACTCGGTGGGGCCAAGATGCAGATCGCGTCCACCCCGCCGCACCCGGTGGCTGGTGCGATCGATTTCGATGTCCCCGGCCTTCAGCACGTTGGCGACAAGCTGCGGGTTCACCCGGCGCAGCAGCGCCTGGATGCGAGCGACCAGTTCGGGCACCGAGAACGGCTTTACCACATAGTCGTCGGCGCCCGTCGCGAGGCCGCGCACGCGCTCCTCTTCCTCGCCGCGCGCCGTCACCATGATGATCGGCACGCGCGCGGTTTCCTCGCGCGCCCGCCAGCGGCGGCAGAGCTCGATCCCCGACAGCCCGGGCAGCATCCAGTCAAGCAGGATGAGATCGGGCACGCCCATCTGGATCGTCTCGATCGCCTCGTCGCCGGATGCCGCCGCGGAGACCCTGAAGCCCTCGGCCTCGAGGTTGTAGCGCAGCATCAGCGCCAGATCGGCTTCGTCCTCGACAATGAGAATGTGCGGCGCCATCGGCTGCTACTCTTCGTCCTCGGCGGGAACGTCCTCGCCGTGCGCATTGAGATGGCGGCCGGTCTCCAGGTAGAACGCCGCCTCCGCGATATTGGTCGCATGGTCGCCGACGCGTTCGAGGCTCTTGGTGCAGAACAGCATGTGCGTGCACTGCGTGATGTTGCGCGGGTCTTCCATCATGTAGGTCAGCAGCTCGCGGAACAGCGAGGTGTGCATGGCATCCACCTCGTCGTCGCGCTTGCACACGTCGATCGCGGCAGCCGCATCGCGGGTCGCATAGGCATCGAGCGCCGCCTTCAGCTGGCGCGCCACAAGGTCCGTCATGTGCTTGACGCCGTTGTAGAATTTTGGCGCGAGGCTGAGGCTCTCGATCTGCACCGCGCGCTTGCATAGCTGCTTGGCCATGTCGCCGGTGCGTTCGAGATCGCTCGCCACCTGCATGGCGGTGATGACCATGCGCAGGTCCGCCGCCATCGGCTGGCGCCGCGCGATCACCGAGACCGCGAGATCGTCGATGCGGTGCTGCATCTCGTCGATCTTCTTGTCGGCGGCGCGCACCTGCGTGGCCAGTTCGTGGTTGAGCTTGAGCAGCGCCGTCGTTGCGTCGGTAATCGCCAGCTCGACCATGCCGCCCATCTCGGAGATGAGCCGCGCGAGCAGCGTCAGTTCATCCTCGTAGGAGGTGACGATATGTTCGTTGAGTGCGGAGGGAGACATTGCGGATCAGATCCTGTCGTCGGTCAGCCGATACGGCCGGTGATGTAGTCCTGGGTCTGCTTCTTGGTCGGGTTGGTGAAGATGTCTTCGGTCCTGCCTTCCTCGATCAGCTTGCCGAGGTGGAAGAACGCTGTCTTCTGGCTGACGCGCGCCGCCTGCTGCATCGAGTGCGTCACAATGATGATCGTGTAGTTGGCGCGCAGCTCGTCGATCAGTTCCTCGATCACCGCGGTGGCGATCGGGTCGAGCGCCGAGCACGGCTCGTCCATGAGGATGACTTCCGGCCCCACGGCGATGGCGCGGGCGATGCACAGGCGCTGCTGCTGGCCGCCGGAAAGTCCGGTGCCCGGCTCGTGCAGCCGGTCCTTCACTTCCTCGAACAGGCCCGCCTTGCGCAGCGAAGTGACGACGATCTCGTCGAGGTCGGCCTTGGAGCGCGCCAGCCCGTGAATCTTCGGCCCGTAGGCGACGTTCTCGTAGATCGACTTGGGGAACGGATTGGGCTTCTGGAACACCATGCCGACGCGGGCGCGCAGTTCCACAACGTCGAGCGCCGGGCTGTACACGTCCTCTCCATCGAGCGTGATGCTGCCGCCGACACGGCAGCCCTCGATCGTGTCGTTCATGCGGTTGATGCAGCGCAGGAACGTCGACTTGCCGCAGCCCGAGGGGCCGATGAACGAGGTCACCGCACGGTCGGGAATGTCGATCGATACCCCGAACAGCGCTTGTTTGGCGCCATAGTGCACGGTCACGTCGCTGGCGCTCACCCGGATCGGGCGTTGCGCGAGGGGGGTGGTCGGCGCCGTGTCGGAAACCTGAGTCATCTTGACCTTACCTGCCAGCATGTCGATCGCCGTTATCCTTTGCTACGCCCTGCGCTCAAGGCGCGTCCTGAGGAAAATCGCGACGGCATTGAGTACTATCATGAGACCGAGCAGAACGATGATCGCCGCCGAGGTCCGCGCCTCGAAGAAGTTGCGGTTCTCGTTGCCCTGCCAGAGGAACACCTGCACCGGCAGCGCCGTCGCCTGATCGAGCGGCGTCGCGGGGACGCTGGCGACGAAGGCGTTCATGCCGATCAGCAGCAGCGGCGCCGTCTCGCCGAGCGCCTGCGCCACGCCGATGATCGTCGCCGTCAGGATCGAGGGAAAGGTCACCGGCAGCACGTGGTGGAACACCATCTGCGTCTTCGATGCGCCCAGCCCCAGCGCCGCCTGGCGCAGCGAGGGCGACACGCCCTGCAGCGCGCCACGGGTGGCGATGATGATGGTGGGCAGCGTCATCAGCGTCAGCACCAGGCCGCCGACCAGCGGCGCCGACAGCGGCAGGTGGAAGGTGTTGATGAACACCGCCGCGCCGAGCAGGCCGAAAACAATCGAGGGCACCGCCGCGAGATTGTTGATGTTGACCTCGATGAGGTCGGTCAGCCGCGACTTCGGCGCATATTCCTCAAGGTAGATAGCGCTCGCCACCCCGATTGGCACGGCGAGCAGGATCACCACCAGCATCATGTAGAGCGAGCCCATGAAGGCCCCCGCGAGGCCCGCTGCGGCAGGGGCGGCGCGGCTGTCGACATTGGCGAAGATGGTCCAGGCAAACCGCATGGTGATCGTGCCATTGGCGGCGAGTGCGTCGGCCAGCGCGCGGGCCGGCGCCGAAAGCTGCTGCTGGCTGTCGGGCAGGTCGCGGTCGATATTGCCCTTGAGCCAGCTGTCGACATTGGCCGAGGCCAACAGGTCGACCTTGACCGTCTTGCCCAGCAGCGAGGGATCGGCGACGAACATTTCGCGCAGCCGGTGACGCTCGCTGGTCTCGACGACCGTGAGGATCTGCTTGCTGTCGATCTCGGTTCCCGCCGGCATCGCCCGGCGCAGCGCGGCCTCGACGATCTTGTTCCAGTTGAGCCCGGCGAGATCGCGCTGCCACTTGAGGCTCTGGGCGCGGAAATCGGCGTCGGACTGCCCCACCGCCTGCACCGGCGGCGCCGGGTTGGTGATCACCGCGGGATCGAAGAACGCCTCGACATGCACCACCGGCTGCATGAACGAGGGCAGGCCCTTCGACAGGATGGTCCAGAAGAAGATGGCGACGAACCCGAGCGCCAGCACGATGGCGGCGAGCCCGAGGCCACGGAAGGTCATCTCGCCCCGATGGCGGCGGGCGAGCCCGGCCCGCACGCGGGCGCGCCGCTCGGCGCTTTCAGAGCGGTCGATGCCGGCCGGAATGTCGGTCATTCATACTGCTCCCGGAAGCGGCGGACGATCATCAGCGCCACGACGTTGAGGATAAGGGTCATCACGAACAGCGTCAGGCCCAGCGCGAAAGCCACCAGCGACTGCGGTCCGGCGAAATCGGTGTCGCCGGTGAGCTGGTTGACGATCGACACGGTGACGGTCGAAATTGGTTCAAGGGGGTTGGCGCGCAGCACCGGGCTGTTGCCCGCCGCCAGCACCACGATCATCGTCTCGCCGATGGCACGGCTCACCGCCAGGAGGAACGCGCCGACAATGCCCGGCAGCGCTGCCGGCAGCAGCACGCGACGGATGGTTTCGGCCTGCGTGGCGCCCAGCCCGTAGGAGCCGTCGCGCATCGCGGTCGGCACCTGGTTCAGGATATCGTCGCTCAGCGAGGAAATGAACGGGATGATCATGATGCCCATGACCACGCCCGCCGTCAGCGCGCTGGTGGCGCTGACATCGAGGCCGATCATGGCCCCCGCGCCCGCAAGGAACGGGCCCATCGTCACCAGCGCGAAGAAGCCGTAGACGATGGTCGGGATGCCGGCGAGAATTTCGATGACCGGCTTCACCACCGAGCGGACGCGCGGGCTCGCATACTGGTTGAGATAGATCGCCGACATGAGGCCCAGCGGTAGCGCCACCAGCATGGCGATGGCGCTGACCATGAGCGTGCCCCACAGCAACGGCAGCAACCCGTACTGGCCGTGCGCGCCCCCGCCGCTCGACGAGAACACCGGATTCCATACGGTGCCAAAGAAGAAGTCGATCGGCGACACGAAGGTGAAGAAGCGGAATGCCTCGGTGACGAGCGAGGCGACGATCCCCAGCGTTGTGAGGATGGCGATGGCCGAGCACGCCAGCAGCAGGAACCGCACGAAGATCTCGACCTCGTTGCGGGCCCTGAGCCGCGCCGTGATGCGGTTGCGCGCATAGAGCAGCGCGATGATCGCGGTTCCCGCCGCCGCGGCGATGACGATCAGCAGCACGATCAGCTGGAACTGGCGCAGCCCGTCGCCCGCTGCCTGCTCGTAGGGCGCCAGTTGGCCCGCGACGCCGAAGCCCGAGGCGATGGCGCGGACGCGCTGCATCGCCTGTTCGAGCGGCATGCCGCCGGCGGCGACGAGATCGGCGGGCAGGAAGCCAAGGATGTAGTTGCGGAAGACCGTGTCGCCGAACAGCGTCCACAGCCCGAGAATGAGCAGCGCCGGGATCAGCGTCCACAGGACGACGAGGGTGCCGTGATACTGCGGGCGCGAGTGAAAGCTGCGCGCCGGAGCGGTCCCGGCGAGGGCCCGGCTGCGCGCCCAGCCAACCTGGTAGGCGATCGCCAGCAAGGCGAGGAGCAGCGCTGCGAACACATATGAATTCACGGGTCTACGCTTTCCCTGCCGGTTGAATGGAAGGCGCGGTGGATGCCGCGCCCTCCGGGGATTGTGCGCCTACTGCGCGGCGGTCTCGATGGCCGCGCGGGCGGCTTCCGTCGCCGCTGCCGGCTGCGGGATGAGGCCCGCGGTTTCGAGCGAACC
Source organism: Devosia sp. (assembly GCA_035433065.1). Lineage (GTDB taxonomy): Bacteria > Pseudomonadota > Alphaproteobacteria > Rhizobiales > Devosiaceae > Devosia_A. Next base: position 27,155 of record DAORUH010000018.1, read on the forward strand.
GCCGTTGCCGGCCATCGCGTCGGAGAGGAAGAACTGGGCGTATTCGACGAGGCCCGGGATGGTGCCGATGTGCTGGCCCTTGATGTAGAAGAACAGCGGGCGCGACACCGGGTACTCACCCGAGGCGACGCTTTCGAGGCTCGGCACGACGCCGTTGACGGTCGCGACCTTCAGGCTGTCCTTGTTCTGGTCGAAGAACGACAGGCCGAACACGCCGACGGTGTCGGGATTGGCAGTGAGGCGCGCCAGCGTCTCGGTGTAGTCGCCGGCAATCTCGACCACCACGTCCTGGCGGAACTTGCTGCAGGCGTCCTCCGGCGAGCCAGCCGGGAGGCCGGCCGCTTCGCAACCGGCGGCCACGACCTTCTCCTGGAACACTTCACGGGTGCCGTGGTTCGAGCCCGGCACGGCCAGCATGATCGGCTGGGCGGGAAGCGAGGGGTCGATCTCGTTCCAGTTCTTGTACGGGTTGTCGACCAGCTTGCCGTCGACCGGCACCTGCGCCGCGATCGCCTTGTAGACGAACAGCGGGGTCAGCGCGAAATCGGCCTTCGCCGACGAGGTCGCGAACACGATGCCGTCGAACCCGAACTGGATTTCACGGATATCGGTGACGCCGTTCTTGGTGCAGGTCTCGCGCTCGCCGTCCTTGATCTTGCGGGAGGCATTGGCGATGTCGATGGTGTTCTCGCCGACGCCGGCGCAGAACTGCTTCAGCCCGCCGCCCGTGCCGCCCGAGCCGACGACCGGCGTCTTGAACTCGGGGAACGAGGCGCCGAACTCTTCGGCAACGATCGAGGCGAACGGCAGGACCGTCGACGAACCGGCGATCTGGATGGTGTCGCGCGACTGGGCAAAAGCACCGGTACCGGCCGAGCAGGCCGCGAGCATGGCGGTGACGCCAACAATGAGCGAAATCTTCATCAGGATTCCCTTTCGGAGGAACATGAAGCAGCCCTTCATTCGCGACCTTTCGCGAGCCGTGGCTGCCTTCCAACGCCGGCAACCTAGTGGCTCTTGGTCCGAGCTTTTATGACGCTTGGGCGACTGTTTTGTGACAGGTCAAGCCACTGAAAAACCTGCCTGAATCCGACAGGTTCCAGGAATCGTCAGTGAATTGTCACGACGCCAGTAACACTTCGACGCGAGTCCCGTGACCTGGGCGGCTGCGGATCGACATCTGCCCGCGGTGCCGGTTGATGATGTGCTTGACGATGGCGAGGCCGAGGCCCGTCCCCTTCTTCCTGCGGCTCGACTCGACGTCGACCCGGTAGAATCGCTCGGTGAGGCGCGGCACATGCTCGGCCTCGACGCCGTCGCCATAGTCCGTGACCGATACCAGCGCCCCGAACCCCGGCCGGTTGGAAACCGCGGCCAGCGCAATGTCCACCTTGCCGCCCTTCGCACCGTACTTGATGGCGTTGTCGGTGAGGTTCTCGAACACCTCGTAAAGCTCGTCGCGATCGCCCGTTACCGTCACCGGCGCCTCGGGCAGCGCGATCTCCACCGTCACCCCCGCCTCGCCCGCCTGCCCAGACAGCCCCTCGCGCACCTCGCGCAGCAGGAGCCCAAGGTCGACCGTCCCGGTGGGCCTGAGGTGCTGGCGCATCTCGATGCGGCTCAGCGACAGCAGGTCCTCGATGAGCTTGCTCATTCGCACCGCCTGGTTGCGCATGATGCCGAGGAATTTCTGCTGCGCCTCCGGGTCCTTCTGTGCCGGCCCCAGCAGCGTATCGATGAAGCCCAGCAGCGAGGTCAGCGGCGTGCGCAGCTCGTGGCTCGCATTGGCGACAAAGTCAGTGCGCAACGCTTCGAGCCGCTTCTCATCGGTGAGGCTGCGCAGCGTGATGATGAGGTGCCCGTCCCCCTTGCCCGCCACCAGCGGCGCAACGGTGGCCCGGTGCCAGGTTTCGGTCGGCAGCGTCTGGTGCAGTTCCACCGCCTGCGGCGCACCGGTCGCACGCGCCGCCTCGATGGCGCTCAGCATGGCGGGCGCGCGCATCGACAGCGCAATCGGCGCGCCCGGGGCAATCCCCGGAAACTGCGCCTCGGCCGGGCTGTTGCGATAGGTGACGATGGAGCGCTCGTTGAGGATCAGGCACGGATCGGGCAGCGCGTCGGCAAAGTGCTGCAGGCCGGCATCTGCCAGCGCCTGCGCCGCGCCCGCCGGCGTCTCCTCAAGGTCGATCTCCTCACCCGGCAGCACCAGGGCAAAGACGATGACGGCAAGCGCCGCGATCAGCGCCGGAACGAAATCGAGCTGCCGGAACCCCATGAGCGCAACAATGACAAACAGCATCGCCGCCAGCAGCGGCACGCGCGCCACCAGCCTGCCGCGCCAGTGCGCAAACGGATTGGCGGGAGCTGCTGTCTTCGTCTCATCGGCCATTGCCGGCACTACTCTTCATATCGTCGCTGGCCGGCACCGGTGCAGCTTGCTTCACATGCCGCTTCATAGCACGTTCCCCCAAAGAGTGGAGGCGCAAGCCATGCGTGATGCGGTGAAGTTCGACCTCAACGACCCTAAACTTCCCAAATCCATCAAGGAGGCAGCGCTGCGATCCGGCGGCTTCCCCTATGCCGACAAGATGGACGACGAGGAATATCTGGCGGACCTCCAGAACGCCTGGCTGCAACTGGCGCTGCTGCAGGAGCACGTGGCGCGGACGAAGCCCCGTATCGTTATGGTGTTCGAGGGCCGCGACGCCGCCGGCAAGGGCGGCACTATCAAGACCTACCTCGAAAACCTCAATCCGCGCTTCAACATGAGTGTGGCGCTGCCCAAGCCCAACGATCGCGAAGCGACGCAATGGTACTTCCAGCGTTACGTCGACTGGCTCCCGGCCGGCGGTGAGACCGTCATGTTCGACCGCTCCTGGTACAACCGCGCCGGCGTCGAGCCGGTGATGGGGTTCTGCACGCTCGAACAGACCGACAAGTTCCTCGAAGAAGCCCCGCGCTTCGAGAAAATGCTGGTCGATGACGGCATCCAGCTGTTCAAGTTCTTCCTCTCTATCGGCCGCGAAATGCAGATGAAGCGGTTCCACGACCGCCAGCACGACCCGCTGAAGCGCTGGAAGATCTCGCCCGTCGATCTCAAGGCGCTCGAAAAATTTGACGACTACACCGAAGCCCGCGACCGCATGTTCAAGGCGACCCACACGAAAGAGACGCCGTGGACGGTGGTGCTAGGCAACGACAAGTCGCGCGAGCGCCTGAATGTCATCCGATCCGTGCTCCACCGCCTCGACTACGACGGCAAGGACACCCGCCAGATCGGTCCGGTCGATCCAAAAATCGTCTTCGACGCCCCCGCCTTTCTCGATCGCAAGGTGCCCGATTGAGGGGAAACCCGGCCCCGTTTGACTAATTGGTAAAAACCGATTCAACTGCCCGCCGGTGCAAGCGCATCCGCTGGGGTAGCCATTGGGGAACGAGGCAAGCGTCCGCCATCCGGGGGCACACGTCCCGCCGGTACTGACCGTCAATCCCGGCGGGCGCTCTGACTTCGTCCTCGTCTGCGACCACGCCAGCAACCGCATCCCCGAACCCTACGGCGATCTCGGCCTCAGCCGCCTGCAGCGGCTCATGCATATCGCCTGGGACCCCGGCGCGCTGGCCGTGTCGCTGATCCTTGCCGACCTGCTCGATGCTCCGCTCGTCCAGTCGACCGTCAGCCGGCTGGTCACCGACTGCAACCGCGCCGCCGACGCCATCGACCTGTGCCCGAAAGTCAGCGAACGCACCGTGATCCCCGGCAATGCCGCGATCAGCGCCGATGACCGCGCCCACCGTATCGCCGCCTATCACGCCCCGTTCCACGAGGCGATCGACGCGCTGCTGTCGGCCCGCGCTGCCGCAGGCAGGCCCGCGATCCTCGTCACCGTCCATTCCTTCACGCCGGTCTATAAGGACGTGCCCCGGCCCTGGCCCATCGGGCTTATCCACGGCGTCGACACGACCTTCACGGCGGCGCTGCGCGATGCGCTTGCAGCCGACGATCCGGCGCTCAACATCGGCTGGAACGAGCCCTATTCGGCACTCAACGGCGTCACCTACACCCTCGAACATCACGGCGACGACCGCGGCCTCGCCGCGACGATGATCGAGATCCGCAACAACGAAATCCTCGAACCTGCCGGCGTCGCCCTGTGGGCGGCCCGGCTGGCACGCTGTCTTACCGATGCGCGCGGGTCGGCGCGCATCGCCGGGACAGTGCAACCGACGACTGACTTGGGGCAGGCCTCAGGAGGGCACAATGGTTGAGACGACAGGAAGCGGTGGCGTAAAATACGCCACGCGCGACAAGGGCTATTTCGAGAAACGCGGCCTCACCCGCTACGCGGGCATCTGGTCGCTCTGGGCGCTGGGCGTCGGCGCCGTCATCTCCGGCCACTTCTCAGGCTGGAATTTTGGCTTCGCCACCGGCGGCTGGGGCGGCATGCTGGTCGCCGGCATCCTCATCGCCATCATGTATCTGGGCCTCACCTTCTCGATCGCCGAGATGAGCCCGGCGCTGCCGCACACGGGCGCCGCCTATTCCTTCGCGCGCAGCTCGATGGGACCGTGGGGCGGCTTCATCACCGGGCTGTTCGAAAACGTCGAATACGTCCTCACCCCGGCGGTGATCTGCACCTTCATCTCCGCCTATTTCGGCTCGATAACCGGGCTCGACACGGTCTACTACCCAATCCTGTGGATCATCTTCTTCGCCATCTTCCTCGCGCTCAACATCTACGGCGTGGCGTTGAGCTACAAGGTGACGCTGGCGGTCACGCTGATCTCACTCGCCGGCCTCGCCTTCTTCTACGTGAGCGCCATTCCCAACATCGATTTCTCGCGCTGGGCGCTCAACATCGCGCCCGACGGCTCCGAACTGCCGGAAGGCGGCGGCGAGTGGTTCCCGATGGGGTTCTCGGGCGTCCTCGCCACCCTGCCCTTCGCGGTCTGGCTGTTCCTCGCCATCGAGCAGGTGCCGCTGGCCGCCGAAGAGTCGGTCGACCCGAAGCGCGACATGCCCAAGGGCATCCTGCTCGGCTTCGGCACGCTGGTGCTCTCGGCCTTCTGCATGGTGCTGCTCAACCCCTCGATCGCCGGCGTTGGCTCGCACGCGCTGGGCTCATCGCTTGAACCGGCCCTCGACGGCATCCGCGCCATCTATGGAGACGCAGCGGCCCCGGTGTTCGGCATCGTGGCGCTGATCGGGCTCATCGCCTCGTTCCACACCATCCTCTACGCACAGGGCCGGCAGGTCTATTCGCTGAGCCGCGCCGGCTACTTCCCGTCCGGCCTCTCGGTCACCCACCCAAAATACAAGACGCCCCATATCGCCATGATCTCGGGGGCCCTGCTCGGGCTCGCGGTGATGCTGGTGATCTGGTTCGTCAACGGCGGCGGCGGACCGGGCGAAACCCAGCTCGGCGACGACATCATCGGCTCGGTGCTGCTCAACATGGCGGTGTTCGGCGCGATGCTGAGCTACATCATGCAGGCGGTGTCCTTCATCCTCCTGCGCCGTAACCTGCCCAACATCGAGCGGCCCTTCCGCTCACCGCTCGGCATCCCCGGCGCGGCCCTCACCATCCTCATCGCGGCGGTGACGCTGTTCTACCAGTTGCAGGACCCGAACTTCTTCCGCGGCGTGATCTGGGTGATCGCCTGGCTCGCCGTCGGCATCCTCTACTTTGCCATCGTCGG
>DAORUH010000019.1:0-32831 GCA_035433065.1 Devosia sp.
GGTGACGGTGGACGGTAAGCGTCTCGTCGGCCACGGCGGCGGCCAGCCCGGCTTCAAGACCTATTTCCTCGTCGACCCCGCAACGCGCTCCGGCGTCGTCGTCACCTCCAACCGCGACGAGGCCGACACGCCCGGACAGGCCCGCAGCGTCATGGCCGCCGGCCTCGGCCTCACCGCTCCGCGCCCCACCAAGGGCGGCTTCGCGCCCGAGGGCTTGTATGTCGCCGAAACGGGCACGCGCTGGGTCGAACTCAAGGCCGCATCGCTGGTCCACATGGGCGCCGACGAAGCGCTCTATGATGACGGGCAGGGCGGTGTCATGTCTCTCTCCGGCACCGCACCCATCCGCCTCAGGCGCGATGGCGACGCGCTGGTGGGCGAGATCGGCCTCAGCCCGGTGCGGCTCGTCCCCGCCCCCACGGCCACCGGCCCGGATACAGCGAGCCTCAACGGCCGCTGGGAGGCCGCCCAGTTCGGCGCCGCCTTCGATATCAGCGATGGCAAGCTCACCTGGGGCATCGGTCCGCAGCGCCAGTCCCTCAAGCTCACCGCGCTCGGCAATGGCCGCTGGCAGTTCAACCGCCCCGACGCAGCCTCCACCCGCCGCATCTGCCTCAACCTCATCGCGCCCGGCCGCCTCGAACTCGCCGTCGCCCGCACGCGGATGATCGAGTACCGGCGCGTCACTGGCTGAAGCGGTAGCCCACCCCGGGCTCGGTGCGGATGAGCACCGGGCTCGCGGCATTGCCCTCGATCTTGGCGCGCAACTGGCCGACGAAGACGCGCAGATACTGCACGTCCTCGGCATGCGCCGGCCCCCACACGGCGTTGAGCAACTGCCGGTGCGTCAGCACGCGCCCGGCGTGGCGCGCCATGTGCACGAGCAGGTCGTATTCCTTCGGCGTCAGCTTCACCGGCTGACCGTCGCGCGTCACCAGCCGCTTCGCCATGTCGATGACCACACCGTCGAACTCGAAGCGCGTCGTCGCGATGGTCTCGGGCTCGCGGTGACGCAGCGCCGTACGCACCCGCGCCAGCAGTTCGCCGATGCCGAAGGGCTTTTCGACATAGTCGTCCGCGCCGAGATCGAGCGCCTCGATCTTCTCGATCTCCTGGTCGCGCGCCGACAGCACGATGATCGGCAGCTTGCTCCAGCTGCGGAGCGCCCGGATAACTTCCTTGCCATCGCGGTCGGGCAGGCCGAGATCGAGGATGATCAGGTCCGGCGCGGCGGTGACCGCCAGCCGCTCCGCTTCCGCCCCCGTCATCGCCGAAACCGGATCGTAGCCCGCGGCCGTCAGTGCGGGTTTGAGGAACCGCTGGATCTGCGGCTCATCGTCGACAACGAGAATGCGGCCTTCACTCACGCCTTGCCTCCGGCTGCGGGCAGCGTCACGACGAAGCGGGTGCCCCGCCGCTTGATGGCCGGGCTCTCGGCCCGGATCGTGCCGCCCATCGCCTCGATGAAGCCGCGCGCGATGGAGAGGCCGAGTCCGGTCCCGGCCGCGCGGCCGTCGCCCTTGGTGCTTCGATAGAATTTTTCGAAGATGCGCTCAAGCTCGTGCTCGGGAATGCCCTTGCCCTGGTCGGTGACCGAAATGGTGACGCTTGCCCCATCCATGCGTGCATAGACCGAGATCGGTCCGGCGGCCCCCGCGTATTTTGCGGCATTGTCGAAGAGGTTGAACAGCGCCTGTCCGAGCAGGTTTGCGTCGCCCCAGACCATCGGCAGGGCGTCGGCGAGGCTCACCTCGAAGCTGGCGGTGTGGAGCTTGCGCACCCGGTCGACAGCGCGGGTCACCGCCTCGCTCACGTCGAATGTCTCGCGCCGTGCCTTCAGCGTTCCGGATTCGAGCCGCATCATGTCGAACAGGTTCGACACGAAGCGGTTGAGGCGGGCCGCTTCTTCCTCGATGGACACGAGCAGGTCGTGCCGCGTCGCCTTGTCCATGCGGTCGCCGAGTTCGCGCAGGCTCGTCGAAGCGCCGGAAATGGTGGCGAGCGGAGTCTTGAGATCGTGCGACAGCGAGGCAAAGAGCGCGGCGTTGAGCCGCTCGCTCTCCTCGAGCGCCGCGGTACGCACGTTCTCGCGCGCCAGCCGCGCCCGGTCGATGGCGATGGCGGCCTGGTCCAGCACGCCGCGCACCACCGCGTCATCATGCGGCAGCAGCGGCCCTTCGGCATCGCCGCGATAGAGGCCAAGCACGCCCGCCAGTTCACGCGCCGCAACGATGGGGCGGAATTCCCAGTGCGCCTGCGGTAGCGTCGAGGTCGCGTGCCCCGCCGGCTCGCGCTTGTCGCGCGCCCAGCGCGCCGCGGTCATGTCGGTGCTGTCGAGTGCAAGGTCAGGCGGCCATTGCGCGCCGACCACCAGGTCATCCTGCTCCGGCACCAGCAGCGCCGTCCCCATGCCGGTCGCCGAATAGATATGCGCCGCAGTCGCCTCCAGCACCGTATCGAGCCGTGCCGCTCCCGAGAGCTTGCGGCTGAATTCGTACAGCGCCTGCGTCGCCCGCTCCTGCCGTCGCGCCCGTTCGGCCTCCTCGCGGATGCGCCCCGCGAGCTGCCCGGTGAACACCGCCGCGGCAAGGAAGATGATGAGCGCGAACACCTCGTGCGGCCGCGCGATGGTGAAGGAGTAGTGCGGCTCGATGAAAAAGAAATTGTAGGCAAAGAACGACAGTCCCGCCGCCATGATCGCCGAGACGCGGCCCCCGATGATGGCCGAGATCACCACGGCCACGAGATAGAGCATCGAAAGGTTCTGCAGCGGCAGTGCCGCCGTCAGCCCAAGGCCGAACGCCGTAACGGCCGCCACCGCCAGCAGCGGCAGGCCGATCGCCTTCATCCAGTTGATGGTGGTGCCGCCGAGCCGGTAGCCACCAGCCTCGCGTGCCTCGCTCTCTCCCGAAACGACATGCACGGCAATGTCGCGCGAGTGGCGCAGCAGCGCGTCGGGCAGCGACAGCCGCACCAGCCGCGCCAGCCAGTCGCGGCGCGGGCGGCCGATGACGATCTGGGTGATGTTCTCGCGGTGCGCCAGCTTCAGCGTGTCGGCGACGAAATCCTCGCTGGTGATGCGGCGCACCGTGCCGCCGAGCCGTTCGGCCAGCCGCATGGTCTCGTCCAGCCGCTGCGCTGTGGCAGGCTCGGTCACCGCACCCGGCCGCGACAGCGAAATCACCACCCACGGCGCGTTGAGCCCCGAGGCGAGGCGGCTCGCGGTGCGCACCACCTTCTCGCTCAGCGCATCGGCGCCCACCAGCACCAGCAGCCGCTCGGCGGTGGCCCACGGGCCCTCGATGGCGCTCTGGCGGAGGAAATCGACCATCTGGTCGTCCACCCGGTCGGCCGTGCGGCGCAGCGCCAGTTCGCGCAGCGCCGTCAGGTTCTGCGGCTTGAAGAAGCCGTCGACGGCGCGTGCGGCGTTCTCGGGCAGGTAGACCTTGCCGTCCTTCAGCCGCTGGATCAGCTCGGCCGGGGGCAGATCGACGAGGATCACGTCATCGGCCTTCTTCAGCGCGATATCGGGCACGATCTCGCGCACCTCGATCCCGGTGATGTGGGTGACGAGATCGTTGAGGCTTTCGAGGTGCTGGATGTTGAGTGCGGTCCATACATCGACGCCGGCCGCAACAAGTTCGTCGATGTCTTGGTGGCGCTTGGGGTGCCGGCTGCCTTCGACATTGGTATGCGCCATCTCGTCGACGACGATGATGCGCGGCTTTCGCGCCAGCGCCGCGTCGAGGTCGAACTCTTCGATCCGGCGGCCGCGATACTCGATGCTGCGCCGCGGCAGAACTTCGAGCCCATCAAGCAGCGCGCCGGTTTCGCTCCGGCCATGCGTCTCGGCAATGCCCACCACAATGTCGACGCCCGCAGCCTTGAGGCTGCGGGCGCGGCTGAGCATCGCGTAGGTCTTGCCGACCCCTGGAGCTGCTCCGAGAAAGACGGTCAGCTTGCCCCGTGCGCCCCCGGCAAGGACCAGTAGCGCATCGGGGTCTGGACGGCGTTCGGTATCGGCTGGATTCATTGCTTTCCGGACGCGGGGGTAGCGGCGTCGAGTGCGAGATTGAGTTTCAGGACGTTCACGCGCGGCTCTCCGAAGAAGCCGAGCAGCGGAAGTTCGGTGCCGGCGGCAACCAGGCCTTCCACGGTGTCCGGCGGCAGGGCGCGTGCCGAAGCAACACGCGCAATCTGCAGCCGAGCATAGTCCGGCGAGATGTCGGGATCGAGTCCCGACCCCGACGCTGTCACCGCATCGGCCGGCAGCGGGCCTTCAATGCCTTCGCCGCGCAGCGCGTCGGCGGATGCACTGATCCGGTCGGCCAGCTTCTGGCTGGTCGGGCCGAGGTTGGAGCCCGATGAGCTCATTGCGTCATAGCCCGCCCCGGCAGCCGAAGGACGCGGCCAGAAGTAGCGGGGATCGGCAAAATTCTGGCCGATCAGGCTGGAGCCGATCACCGTGCCGTCGCGGGTGACGAGACTGCCATTGGCGTTGCCGGGGAAGGCGGCCTGGCCGATGCCGAGGATGGCATAAGGGTAGCCGATGCCGAGCAGCGCGGTGAACAGCACGACCATGACGATGGCCGGACGAATGGTTTGCAGCATGGTGTGCCTCACACGAGATGGAGCGCCGACACGACGAGGTCGACAGCCTTGATGCCAATGAAGGGGGCGATCAGCCCGCCGACGCCGTAGACGAGCAGGTTACGGCGCAGCAGCGCCGCAGCGCCCACGGCGCGGTAGGTGACGCCCCGCAACGCCAGCGGGATCAGCGCGACGATGATCAGCGCGTTGAAGATGATGGCGCTGAGGATGGCCGACTGCGGCGAGCTCAACTGCATGATGTTGAGCGCCCCGAGCTGCGGGTAGGTCACGACGAACAGCGCCGGGATGATGGCGAAATATTTTGCCACGTCATTGGCGATCGAGAAGGTCGTCAGCGAGCCGCGCGTCATCAGGATCTGCTTGCCGATCTCGACGATCTCGATGAGCTTGGTGGGCGAAGAGTCGAGGTCCACCATGTTGCCCGCTTCGCGCGCCGCCTGCGTGCCGGTCTGCATGGCGACGCCGACATCGGCCTGCGCGAGGGCAGGGGCGTCGTTGGTGCCGTCGCCCGCCATGGCGATCAGCCGCCCGCCGGTCTGTTCCCGGCGGATGTAGTCGAGCTTCTGCTCCGGGGTCGCCTCGGCAAGGAAGGTGTCGACGCCGGCTTCCGACGCGATGGCGGCGGCGGTGATCGGGTTATCACCCGTCACCATGACGGTCTTGATGCCCATGGCGCGCAGCGCCGCGAAGCGCTCCTTGATACCGGGCTTCACCACGTCCTTGAGGTGCACGACGCCGAGCAGCCGATCGCCATCGGCGACGGCCAGCGGCGTGCCGCCGGTGCGGGCGATCTTCTCGACGGCCTCGTTGAAATCACGCGGCGCGGACTGTGCGGTCTTGCCGGTGAAGCGCAGGATGGCGTCAACGGCGCCCTTCCGGATGGCGCGGCCGCCGACATCGACGCCGGAGAGGCGCGTTTCGGCGGTGAACGCGATCGACTTGGCGCCGAGCCTGCCGAGATCGGGCTCGGCGAGGCCGAGGTCACCCTTGGCAAGTGCCACGATCGAGCGGCCTTCCGGGGTCTCGTCGGCAAGGCTGGCGAACAGCGCGGCCTCGGCGAGAGCGTGCTCGCTCACCCCGGCCACCGGCAGGAACTCCGTGGCCATACGGTTGCCGAACGTGATGGTGCCGGTCTTGTCGAGCAGCAGCGTATCGACGTCGCCCGCCGCTTCCACGGCGCGACCCGAGGTGGCGATGACGTTGAAGCGGATCAGCCGGTCCATGCCCGCGATGCCGATGGCGCTGAGCAGGCCACCGATGGTCGTGGGGATGAGCGTCACCAGCAGCGCCGCAAGCACCGTGATCGACAGGACCGTGCCCGAGTAGGCGGCAAGGCCGGCGAGGGTCGTCACGGCGACGAGGAACACGAGGCTCAGGCCTGCGAGCAGGATGGAGAGCGCGATCTCGTTCGGCGTCTTCTGGCGCTTGGCGCCTTCGATCAGCGCGATCATGCGGTCGACGAAGGTCTCGCCGGGCATGGCGCTGATGCGCACCTTGATCCAGTCCGACAGCACCGTGGTGCCGCCGGTCACCGCCGAGCGGTCGCCGCCCGACTCGCGGATCACCGGCGCGGACTCGCCGGTGATGGCGCTTTCGTTGACCGAGGCAACGCCTTCGATCACTTCGCCATCGCCGGGGATCAGGTCCCCGGCTTCGACGAGGACGACATTGCCGATCCGCAGGGTTGAGGCCGGAACGGTCTCGTAGTCACTGCGGCCGCCGTCCTTGAGGCGCTTGGCGACGAGGTCGGACTTCACCTTGCGCAGGCTGTCCGCCTGGGCCTTGCCGCGGCCCTCGGCGACGGCCTCGGCGAAGGTCGCGAACAGAACCGTGATCCACAGCCAGAGTGCGATCTGGCCGGAGAACCCTGCCTGCCCGGGAGCCCGGAACAGGTCGAGCACGAACATCACCGACACCACAACCGCCACGATCTCGGTAACGAAGATCACGGGATTGCGCACGAGCTGGCGCGGATCGAGCTTGATGAATGCGTCCCGGAAGGCCGGTCCGAGCAATGCCGGATCGAAGATCGAGGGAGATTTTGCCTTTGTGGTCATTGGTGCCTCAGAAGGTCTGGCCGGCGAGCATCAGGAAGTGCTCGACGATGGGGCCAAGGGCGAGGGCGGGGAAGAACTGCAGCCCGCCCATGATGAGGATGATGCCGACGAGCAGGCCGACGAACAGCGGCCGGTCGGTGGGGAAGGTCCCCGGCGAGGCGGCGGTACGCGTCTTGCCGACGAGCGAGCCGGCGATGGCCATGACCGGCACGACATAGGCAAAGCGCCCCATCAGCATGGTGATGCCGAGCGTCGTGTTGAACCAGGGCGTGTTCGCCGACAGTCCGCCGAAGGCCGAGCCGTTGTTGCCCGCTGCCGACGTGTAGGCATAGAGCAGCTCGCTCAACCCGTGCGGACCGGCATTGCCCAGCGAGGCGAGAGCCACCGGCAGCACCGCGGAGATGGCGGTGAAACCGAGGATCACGACCGGCAGAACCAGCACCGCCAGCATGGCGAACTTCATCTCGCGGGCTTCGATCTTCTTGCCCATGAACTCGGGCGTGCGGCCCACCATCAGCCCGGCGACGAACACCGCGAGGATGCAGAAGACCAGCATGCCATAGAGACCCGAACCCGCGCCGCCCGGCAGAATTTCGCCAAGCTGCATGAGGAACATCGGCACCAGCCCGCCAAGCCCGGTGAGCGAACCGTGCATGGCATTGACGCTGCCGTCCGCGACGCCGGTGGTCACCCCGGCATAGAGGGCGGTGGCGGCCTGTCCGAAGCGGATTTCCTTGCCTTCCATGTTGCCCATGGCGGCATCGATGCCGAGCGCATGGTGGATCGGGTTGCCGAAGGTCTCGGCCCAGTAGATGGAACCAACGCCCGCGATCAGCAGGATGCCGATGGCCGTCAGCAGGGCCCAGCCCTGGCGGCGGTTGCCGGTCATCACGCCGAACGCGTAGGCCATGCCCGAACCCATCGCCAGCATCGAGAAGATGTTGATGAAGTTGCTGATGGCATTGGGGTTGGAAAACGGATGCGCGGCATTGGCGTTGAAGAAGCCGCCGCCATTGGTGCCAAGCTGCTTGATCGCCTCCTGGCTGGCCATCGGGCCGATCGCCATGGTCTGCTGAGCGCCTTCAAGCGTCGTGGCAACCACCGATGCATCCATCGTCTGCGGCACGCCGAGCGCCACGAAGGCGATCGAGACCACGATGGCGAGCGGCAGCAGTACGTAGAGCGTGCCCCGGGTCAGGTCGACCCAGAAGTTGCCCAGCGTCTCGGCCGACGAGCGGACGAAGGCGCGGGTGAGCGCCACGGCGAGGGCCAGGCCCACGGCGCCGGACACGAAGTTCTGCACCGCAAGGCCGGCCATCTGGCTCAGATGGCTCACGGTGGTTTCGCCGCTGTAGCTCTGCCAGTTGGTGTTGGTGACGAAGCTCACCGCGGTGTTGAAGGCGAGGTCGGGCGCCAGACCCGCAAAACCCTGCGGGTTGAGCGGCAGGACATCCTGGAACCGCAGCATGAGATAGAGCGCCACAAAGCTCGCAATGCTGAACGCCAGCATGGCGACCGTGTAGGCGAGCCAGGTCTGTTCCTTGTTTCGATCAACGCCCGACAGCGCGTAGAAGACGCGCTCGACCGGCCCGAGCACGGGCGTGAGCCACGTCCGTTCGCCGTTGAACACATGGGCCATGTAGAGCCCGAGCGGGCGGGCGAGCAGCACCACTGTGCCCGCCATTAGGGCAATCAGCAGCCATCCGGAAAGTGTCATGATTTCCTCAGAACTTCTGGGGCCAGAGCAGGGCGATCAACAGATAGATGACCAGCCCTGCGACGATGGCGAGACCTACGATGAGATCGAACATCAGAACCTCCCCAGTGCCCGGGCATAGAACCCGAGGACAAGAAGCACACCGGCTCCCAGTGCGAGATAGACAACGTCGAGCATGGCTCGCTCTCCCGGCAGTTAAGCTGCGCCACAGCTATGCCCGCAGGGATCAGCGTTCGATGCCGAACACCGGGGGAGAAGATAAGGGAAACATAAGGACGGCTGCCCGTCCGGGGGCTCGGTTACCCGGCCAACACCGCTATTCAGCCCCGGCCTGCCGCTGCAGCAGGTCGATGATGATGGGGTAGACGAGGGCGGTGTTGGCGGCCGGCTGCCGCGGGTCGATGATGTCGTGGTCGAGCCCGAGCGCGCGGGGCAGGTTGGTTTCTTCCACCTGCCGTCCATGTGTCCGCCACTGGCTGATGAGCCGCCGCGCCAGATCGTTGCTGACGGCGTCGTCCGCCTCGTTGAGCAGCATCCCGAGCGCCGGCGCCACGGGCGCGGTGTGCCGCGCCTCCTCCGCCACTACCTCGCCGAGCCGGATGAACTGCGCGAGGCCATGCGTCGCCCAGCGGGGGTAGGCGTAGTCGATCCCCGGCGTTGCCTCCGGCTCCAGCGGATCCCACGCCACCATGATGTTGGGCAGAACGAGCATCAGGTTCATCGCCGCCCGGTTGGCCCAGGCGGGCATCCCCTTAGGCCCGAGGAAGGGCGCCATGGCGAGGATCGCGCCGGCATCGGCGCGGTTCTGGCCTGCCCACGCGGCCATCGTGCCACCACCCGAGAGACCCGCGATCGAGACATGCTCGCCAAGTCCCCCGGCGATCCCCAGCGCCTCCGTGGTGGTCGCTACGAGTTCCTCAGCCGTCAGCCCGGCCAGCGCCAGCGTCAGGCGGTCGGCCTCGCCATGCCGCGGCAGCAGCGGCACGTAGACATTGTAGCCCAGCGCAAACAGCTTTGGCGCCAGCTCGTCATATTGCGCCGGGCAACTGGTGAAGCCGTGCAGCAGCACCACCACACGCGCGGCCTTGCTGCCATGCGTCAGCAGCACCGAGTTGCAGCGCGGATGAAGGTCGAGCTGTGCTTCCCGCGCCTTCACTGTCTCGAACGCGGCCAGCGCTTCGTCGTGGGTCGCCGCCGCGCCCGCTGCCGCTGCTGCGCCGAGGCTTGCCCCGTTCAGCGGCAGAAAGGAGAGGACGAGGAAGCAGAGCAGCAGCAGGCCCACGATGCTGCCCGCTATAAAGCCCGCCGCCTTCGCCACCTTCCGCCCGATCCCGCCCACCGGCACCGGCGCCACCGGAAACACCGGCCGCAGCGCGAAGGCCAGCACGGCCCCCGTCACCGCCATCAGCAGCGTCGTGCCGAACCCGGTGGTGAGCAGCCCCAGCGCCGACAGTTCCAGCACCTGCAGCGTGCGCTCACCCGGCGCATCGAGTGGCGAGGCGCGCCGCGCCAGCCCGGCAATGGCGAACACCAGCGGATAGGCCAGAATGGCGACGCCCACGCCGGTCACCGCCCCCCGCAGCAGCGACACCCGCTGCGGCCGCATCACCAGCAGCCACCACAGCACCGCCCCGCCGATGAAGCTGCCGGCGAAGAGGCTCGCCCACGTCACCTGCCCGCTGAAGTAGTCGGCATCCCACCCGCCGATATCGAAGCCGGCCAACGGCACGCCGGCGGTCGCGACGACGGCAAAGGCGAGCCCCGCAACGAGCGCCCACCACAACGGCGCGCGGGCTTCCTGCGTGCGGTCAGCCGATGCCACTACGGCCGCCCCGTGTTCAGCGCCAGCACCCCGGCAAGCGCCGCGAGCTTTGCATCGTCCCAGCCCTCCGGCTGAAGGATGGCGTTCCACGCCTCGGCATAGTCCTCGGGCGAATAGATGTGGCCGTAACCGGAAGGCGCATCGTTCGACAGCGCCATGTCCATGGCCAGCTGGAAGAAGCTGACAACCGGATACCAGCGGAAGTTCTCCGGCACGCCCTGACCGCGCGGGTCATGCATCCAGTCGGGCGCCCGATACCAGGCGCGCATGTTGAAGAAGACGATCGGATCGCTGGGATACTGCAGGAACGCGATGCGCAGCGGCCCCCAGTCCGATCCGGTGTCCAACTGGGCGCCGCGATTGGCGAAGCGGACGCTCGAGCCGTTGCCGAACTTGGGGAGCCATTCGGGTGAATCGGGCGCGCGGTTGGCCGTCGCCATCCGCCAGATCGGGCTGGTGAAGGGCGGCCCCACCCACAGCGCGCCGTTGAACGGGTCGGCGAACAGGTCGAAGAACTGCGTCGAGGATTGCGAGGCGTGCGACCCGAGGCTCAGGCCGCTGAGATAGAGGCGCGGCCGCGTCTCCTTGGGCAGCGTGGTCCAGTAGCCGTAGACGGCGCTGAACAGCGCCTGCGCCGCCTCGATCCCGTAATCCGGCTCCACCAGCAGCGACAGCGGACTGATGAGGTAGGAGTATTGCAGCGCCACGCTCGCCACGTCGCCATCGAGCAGGTACTCCACTGCCGCGATGCTGGGTGGGTCGACCCAGCCGGTCCCGGCGGGGGTGATGACCACCAGCACCTTGCGGTCGAACGCGCCGATGCGCTTCATCTCGGCGAGCGCCATGTCCACTCGCGCGTCCACCGTCTGGGCTGACCTGAGGCCGACATAGACGCGCAGCGGCTCAAGCGCCGGGCGCTGGTTGAGCCGCTCGATGTCCGCCTTGGTCGGCGAGGTCTGCACGTACTCGCGTCCATCCTTGCCGATGCTGTTCCAGGCAATGAGCGACGCGGTGCTGCCGGTGCGGTTCGGGTCGGCCGGCCGCGGGTCGCTGCCGAACTGGCCGGCGACGCGGTCGACGTTCTCAAAGAAGGAATCGGCGGCGCGAAGTGCGCCCCGCAGCAGCACGCCGCTGAACAGGCTCGCGGCAAGGATGCCGACGATGACGAGGCCGATCAGGAAGGCAAAGCGCTTCGGCGCATGGCGCATCAGCCGCCGCGTCAGCATCTGCACCGACATGATGAAGACGGTGCCGATCGAGATGAAGACGACGATCGGCACCAGTGAGACGAGCAGCACCACCAGCGGGTGGCCATAGGTCACCGGGGGGGCGCCCATCGCGGCGCGCACCGAGTTCTGCCAGTCGGGCGTGCGGTAGAGGCAGTAGGCGACAAGCGCGAAGCAGACCGCCGCCACCGCCCATTGCGCCGTCTGCACGATGCGCCCGCCGGGCAGCTTCAGCCCGAGATAGCGCCACACCCACTCGATCACCGCCCCGATGGCGTAGCCGACCACGAACACACTGCCCGAAAGCAGGCCCTGAATCAGCGGCGTGCGCGGCAGCAGCGATGGGGTGAGCGACAGGGCGAACAGAATTGCCCCCAGCGCCAGCCCCGTCGCCGGAATGTTCCGCCGGAACCAGCCCGCCACGCCGCCACGGGCCGTCCCGATGCCAATCGGCAGCGGTGGATCGTCGGGCGTCGCGGGCGTCGACTCCGTCATTGGCTGGCCGGCCGGACGCCCGGCGTCTCGCGGATCGCCATCCAGGTCTGGTAGAGCTGCAGGATCGCGAAGATGGCCAGCAGCGCGCCGCCGACCTGCACCGCCAGCAGTGTGCCTGCCAGCGGCATGAACAGCAGCAGCAGGCCGAGCAGGACGTAGAGCGCCGCTGCGCCCAGCGGGGCCCAGATCGGGTTGTAGCTCTTGCGGTCGCGAATGATGATGATGATCTCGATGATGCCAACGACGATGGCGGGAATGGCAACGATGGTCGCGAGCGCCCCAATCGGAATGATCTGCGTCAGGTAGGGGCTGAGCAGCAGCAAGAGGCCGATCAGCACCGAAAGCACGCCGCGGGTCAGGCTCAGCCAGAATGGCCACTGCCGGTCGACGCCGTAGTCCTGGCTGGCAAGGCCGAGCACGCCATCGATGACGAGCAGGCTACCGCCGATGACGACGATGAAGGTCAGCGCCGTGGCGGGCGCAAGGATGGCGAAGGCGCCCGCAATCAGCAGCACCGCGCCTCTCAGCAGGGCGAACGTCGCAGAGTATCGTGTCTTTTGCATTTCCGCTCCTTTGTCGGGTTCAAAGTGTAGACGGCCGTCGCTAAGGGGCACCGCGTGCTCTTTCCGCGGGAACGTCGAGATGGTCAATCGCGACCGTCTGCACACGGGCGTCCTCTGAGGCGGGATGCGAAGGCCGCTGACGTCTGGCCGAAATGCTGTGTGAGACGCGCTGCGGCGGCGGGAGGTGCTGTTGAGCCACGTCGATGACCGGATGATGTGAGGTTCACATTCGCAATCCCTCGGTCGCGGATGTGAACCGCGAGCGATCGGCCCGGTGCCTTCACCCCGCCAATGCGTCCAGCGAAGTCTCAAGCAACGACAGTTGAGTCAAATCCTGCCGATGGTTGCACTCCACGGTGCAACAGGCAAGGCCAATAGTCGGGTCGCATAGTCAGTATTTCTGGCGACGCGCACGGCGATCGCCAATCATCGCGCGCGGAGTGTCCCGATGTTGGCTCGATGTCATGCTCGGCCGGGCAGCAGCTCAGAGTTTCCCGGAGGATGCATTTTCCCCGGACGCTGCATCGCTGATTGGTGGCGGTGGTTCGGGTGTGGGATTCTGGCTTTCCAGGCGGTCACGGTAAAGGGCGGCGCGGGCCAGCAGCATCAGGGTGACTGGCGTCGTGACGCTCACGAAGATGAGGATCAGCACCTCATGCAGGACCGGGCGCGTCTCGGTTGCCGTAAAGAAGATCATCGACGCGACGAGCACGAAGAGCGCGCCGAAGCTGGTGCCCACGGTGGGCGCATGGATGCGCTGGTAGAATGTCGGGAACCGCACGAGGCCGACGGTGCCCACCAGCGTTATCGCGGCGCCCGCAACGAGCAGGACTGCAACGATGATTGCGACCCATGTCGGAAGGGCATCGAGCTGGTTCATTCGATGATCTCCCCGCGCATGAGAAACTTGGCGATCGCCGCGGTCGCGACGAAGCTCAGAAGCCCGACGATCAGTGCTGCCTCGAAATAGATTGTCTTGCCCGAGCCGATGCCGAAGGTGAGCAGCATCAGCATGCCGCTCAGATACAGGCTGTCGAGCGCGAGCACGCGATCCTGCGCCCGGGGGCCCCTGAGCAACCGCCAGCAGGCTGTGCACATGGCGGCCCCCAGCAGCACCTGCGACACGAGAATGGCGACGCCGATGATGGTGGCGCTCATCTGAAGATCTCCAGCAGAAGCGCTTCATAGGTGCGCTTGATCGCATCGACCCACGCGATGCCGTCATCGGTATCGAGGACATGCACGAGGACGGTGTCGGTACGGGCATTGTGGTTGATCCACGCGCTGCCCGGCGTTGCGGTGATGATGCAGGCGAGGATGGCCAGCCCGTTGGGATCCCGAAGTTGCAGCGGGATACTCACGTAGACCGAGCGGGGCTCGCGACGGCCGAGGATCAGCCGCAGCACGGCAAGGTTCGAGCGGATGATGTCGAGTGTCACCAGCCAGATCAGCCTTGCGATCAGCACCGGGCGCCGGATCTTCGAGCGTGGGGCTTCGACGGCCGCGGCAACCCAGCCGCCAAAGGTGGCGACGAGCGCGCCGAGCAGCAGATGGCCCGGCGCGATGCTCTGACTGAGCAACAGCCACATCACGAACAGCGCGAGCCACAGCAGCGGGTAGGGGACGACCCGTCTCATGGCGCGCCTCCCGACACCACACCGAGCACCGTCTCGACGTAGGAATCCGGATGATAGATGGAATCCGACATGACCTGCATGAAGCCCATGGCCGATCCCGCCAGCACCACGAGCACGACGCTGAGGCCGAGCAGCATGGCGATCGGCGCGATCTCGACCACGCGCACGCGCGGCACCGTGTCGTCCGTTGGTGCCCAGAACCGGTTGATGCCGGTGCGCAGCATGGCGATCATGGTCGCGAGGCCGGACAGGATCAGCACCGCCATCAGCGCCCATGTCGCGGCCGGCACCGCGCCATCGTTGCCGCCCGGCGCCCCCAGCATGCCCTGCAGCATGGCGAACTTGCCGATGAACCCGCCGAGCGGCGGCATCCCCGCCAGCAGCACGCCGCAGGCGGCAAAGCTCAGGCCAAGCAGGATCATCGTGGCGGGCACGGCGACGCCGATCTCCTCGTTGTGTTCGACTTCCTCGTCGTCACCGAAGGCTTCGAGCGTGACCGCGAAGATGTCAGCCTCTGCCAGCCGTCCGCGTTCCATCAGTTCGGCGACAAGAAAGAGGCAGGAGAGCCCGAGGGTTGAAGCGACGAGGTAGTACATGGCGCCCGCGGTCACCGCCGGATCGCCATAGCCGAGCATGGCCATGGTGGTTCCAGACGACAGCAGGACGATGAACCCGACCATGCGCGTCAGTTCCTGCGACGACAGGATGCCGATCGTTCCGAAGATCATGGTGGCGAGGCCGCCGTAGAACAGAAACTGCTCGGCGAAACCGTCCAGCAGGCCTGACATGCGCAGGAGGACGTAGACACCGACCTTGCTCATGATCGCGAACACCGCGGCCACTGGGGCGCTGGCAGCGGCGTAGGTGGTCGGCAGCCAGAAGCTGAGCGGCCACATGCCGGCCTTCACCAGGAACGCAACGCCGAGCAGGGCAAGGCCGGCGTCGAGCAGCGGCCGGCTGTCGGCCGGAACGCTTGCCATCCGCGCCGCGAGATCCGCCATGTTGAGCGTGCCGGCAACACCGTAGACGAGGCTCACGCCGATGAGGAACAGCGCAGATGTCGCGAGGTTGAACGCGATGTAGTGCAGGCCCGCGCGCACGCGTGCCTTGCCGGAGCCATGCAGCGCGAGGCCGTAGGACGCCGCCAGCAGAATCTCGAAAAACACGAAGAGATTGAACAGATCGCCGGTGAGGAAGGCGCCATTGAGCCCCATCAGCAGCAACTGGAACAGCGTGTGGAAATGCGCACCGGCCCGATGCCAGCGGGCAATCGAGAAGGTGACGGCAGCCAGCGCCAGGACCGAGGCAAGCATCACCATGAGCGCCGCCAGCCGGTCGCCGACCAGCACGATGGCGAAGGGCGCGGGCCAGTCGCCCAGCCGGTACGTGACGTTCAATGCCTCCGCGTCGCCGCCGACGCGGCCCAGCAGCATGGCGCTGACCGCCACCAGCAGCACCGTCGCCGCGATATTGATGGCGAGCTTGGCCGCGCGATGGCGTTCGTCGATCAGGGTCAGCACCACGCCGGCCAGCATCGGCAACAGGATCGGCAGGATGATCAGGTGGTCGCTCAGGGTCATTTCAGCGCTCCCGCCCGTCGACGTGGTCGGTGCCGGTGAGGCCCCTCGCGGCAAGCAGCACGACAAGGAACAGCGCGGTCATCGCAAACCCGATCACGATGGCGGTGAGAACCAGCGCCTGCGGAACCGGATCGGCATAAGTGGCAACGTCGACACCCGTTTCGAGGATCGGCGCGGCGGCGCTTTTCAGCCCGCCCATGCTGAAGATGAAGAGGTTGACCGCATACGAGATCAGCGACAGCCCGATGATCACCTGAAAGCTGCGCGGACGCAGCAGCAGCCATATTCCGGAGCCGGCAAGGGTACCAATACTGAGGGCCAGAACGAGTTCCATCTAGACCACCCCCTCCGGCGCGTCCGCGACGGCTTTTGGCGTCGACGGCCTGCGGCCCGGCTTGGCCGAGCGCAGGGATTGGTGGGCGATGGCGACGAGCATCAGAACGGTGGCGCCGACAACCAGAATGAAGACCCCCAGATCGAAGAAAAGGGCGGAGGCGAGCGGTACCCGGCCAAGCAGCGGCAGGTCGAGGTACTGGAAATGCGATGTCAGGAACGGCGCGCCGAACACCCACGCACCGGCGCCGGTCGCCAGCGCCAGCAGCAGCCCCACGCCGATCCAGTAGACCGGCAGGATGCGCAGGCGATCTTCGACCCAGCGCGTGCCGCTTGCGAGGTACTGCAGGATGAAGCCGATCGCCATGGTGATGCCGGCAATGAAGCCGCCGCCGGGCTGGTCATGGCCGCGCAACAGCAGGAACAGCGAGAAGGTCATGATCACGGGGAACAGCCAGCGCATGATGACGGCCGGCACGAACAGGAACTCGGAAACGATCGTGCCCTCCTCGAGGTCGCTGCGCTGGTCCTCGACCGCGCTCTGGATGCGCTGCTGCTCGGGGCGCGGAATGCTATCCGCGGCAGGGCGGAACCGGCGCAGCAGGGCGTAGGTGGTCAGCGCGACGATGCCTAGAACCGTGATCTCGCCCAGCGTATCGAAGCCGCGGAAATCGACGAGAATGACGTTCACCACATTGCGCCCGCCGCCTTCGAGGTAGGCGTTGTCGAGGAAGAATTTCGCGATGCTGTCGGGCGCGTCACGCGTCATGATCGCATAGGAAAGCAGCGCCAGCCCGCCTCCCGCGACGATGGCGATCGCAAGGTCGCGCAGACGGCGCAGGCTGAACTTGCTCAGCGGGTCGATCCCTGCCTCTTCCCGGCGCTTGGGCAGCCAGCGCATGCCGAGGAGGATCAGGATCGTCGTCACCACTTCGACGAGCAACTGCGTCAGCGCCAGGTCCGGCGCGGAATACCACACGAAGGTCAGCGAGGTCGCGAGCCCGGCGCCGCCCATGAGCATCAGCGCGACCAGGCGATGGTATTTTGCCTGTGTCGCCGCGCCCACGGCGCAGACCATGCCCACGCCCCAGACCAGCGTAAGCCCGGGGTCGATGCCCGACAGGGGCAGGCGAAGCGGGCCGATGCCACCGAAGGTGGGGATCGACGCCGCCACGATGGCAACCATGGCGAGGATGGCCAGCTGGGGCTGCAGGCGGCGCGTGCCGAACAGCTTTTCGAGGGCCTTCGACCACTTCACCGACAGGAGGATGAGCAGGCGTTCGAAAATGCGGGGCCCGGCGAGGTGGGCGAGGAAGGGCGGGCCGTCGATGCCGCGCGCAAGATAGGGTCGCAGCAGCAGGTATAACACGATGCCGCCCACCAGCGCCACGAGGCTCATCAGCAGCGGCGTGTTGAAGCCGTGCCAGATGGCGAGGCTGTAGTAGGGCAGATCAGGCCCGAGGATCGAGGACACGGCAGTGGCAAGGATCGGGCCGATCGAGATGGCCGGAATGATGCCGACGAGGAGGCACGCAAGAACCAGGATTTCGATGGGCCGGCGCATCAGGGCAGGGGGCTCGTGCGGCACGCGGTCGAGCCCCGTCGGGGCTGGGCCGAAGAACACCTTGAGGATGAAGCGCAGCGAGTAGGTCACCGCGAACGCTCCCGCGATGATCGCGCCGGCCGGCAGTGACACGTCGACGAACGGGATCGGGTTGCGCAGCGCCGTCTCGCTGAAGAACATTTCCTTCGAGATGAAGCCGTTGAGCAGCGGCACGCCGGCCATGGCGGCGCTCGCCACAATCGCCAGGGTGGCGGTGACGGGAAGATAGCGCGCCAGCCCGCCGAGACGGCGGATATCCCGCGTTCCGGTCTCGTGGTCGATGATGCCGGCCGCCATGAACAGCGACGCCTTGAACGTGGCGTGGTTGGCGATGTGGAAAACCGCCGCCACCAGCGCCAGCTCGGTATTCATGCCCATCAGCGTGGTGATGAGGCCGAGGTGGCTGACTGTCGAATAGGCCAGCACGCCCTTGAGGTCCTGCTGGAAGATCGCCGAATAGGCGCCGAGCAGCATGGTCGCGAGGCCGACATAGGTGACGATCCAGAACCAGGTGGCCGTGCCGGCAAGTACCGGCCAGAACAGTGCGAGCAGGAAAACGCCGGCCTTCACCATCGTCGCGGAGTGCAGATACGCGGAAACCGGCGTCGGCGCCGACATCGCCCGCGGCAGCCAGAAGTGGAAGGGAAACTGGGCGCTCTTGGTGAAGGCGGCCAGCAGCACCAGCAGCAGCGTTGGGGTGTAGAGCGGGTGCGCGCGCACCAGGTCGCCCGAGGCGAGGACGACGTCGAGGTCGAACGATCCAACGATATGTCCGAGCAGCAGCATGCCGGCGAACAGCGCGAGCCCGCCCGTACCGGTAATGACCAGAGCCATGCGGGCGCCGTCGCGGGCCGCCGCGTTCTGGTGCCAGTATCCGATGAGCAGGAACGAGAACATGCTGGTGAGTTCCCAGAACAGCACCAGCTGGATGAGGTTTCCCGACAGGACCATGCCGAGCATGGCGCCCATGAAGGCGAGCAGCAGCGAGAAGAAGCGCGGCACCGGATCCTTGGGCGACATGTAGTAGCGCGCATACAGCACCACGAGCCCGCCGATGCCGCTGATCATCGCCATGAACAACCAGGACAGGCCATCCATGCGGATGACGAGGTTGAGCCCAAGCTGCGGCAACCACTGCAGCTCGTATCGCAACACGCCCTGCGCGGCGACATCACCGTAGGAAAGAACGGCAATGAGCGTCAGCACCGCCGCGACCGCGCCGGAAATCGTCGCAGCCGTTCCGCGGGCGTGAAGCGGCAGAAGGCCAACGGCGAGGCTCCCCACAAAGGGGAGAAGCACGGAAATCAGCAATGAAACAGAGTTAAGCATGTGGGCATCTTGCAGTTGAACCAGCGCCCCGGCAACACCGCAGACGCCGCACCGCAAATGCTTACGGCAGCTCATGAGATACTGCTTTTAGCAGCGCCAAGGCGATTCGACCTGCCGGCTCTGCCCGTGGGCGATTACCCCGGCTGTTGGAATATGACCGTGAAACGGGAGCCGGGCTGGGCGTCGCCCAGGGTGATGGAGGCCTCGTGGAGGTCGGCCACGGCGCGCACGAGGCTGAGGCCCAGTCCGTACCCCTGCGTGCCGCGGCTCTTGTCGAGGCGATAGAGGCGCTGAAAAACCTTGTCGCGTTCGGCCTGGGGGACGCCGGGGCCATTGTCGGCGACGGTGACCTGCAGCGCTCCGCTCTCCACCCGCGCGTCGAGCGCGATCACCGTTCCCTGCGGGCAATGGCGGATCGCGTTCTCGATCAGGTTGGCGAAGAGTTGCGTCAGGAGGTCCTTGTCGCCCAGCACGGGCGGCAGATTGTCGCCAAGCGACAGCGTGAGCTGCTGGCGGTTCTCGAACGCGACATCCGTGTACGCCTCGGCGAGACGCAGCAGGATGGCCCCCAGATCGGTGTCGCGAAACTTCGCCCGGCGTGCCCCCGCCTCGATCTGGGCAATGCGCAGCAGGGCGTCGAACGTTGCCGCGATCTGGCGGCACTCCTGTTCGGCCTCCGACAGCAACCCCGTCACGTCCCGGCCGCGGGCGTTTTCGGTGATGGCGTTCTGCACCACCAGCGACAGCCGGTTGAGGGGCGTCTTCAGGTCGTGGGCGATGTCGACGCTCACCTGCCGCATCCCCTCGACCACGGAGGACAACCGGTCGAGCGCGCGGTTCACCTGCTCGGACAGTTGGTCCACATCGTCGCCGTTGCCGGACAGGCGAAGACGCGCCTCGAGGTCGCCGCGTCCGACACGCGCCATAGTCGAGGCGATGTCCTCAAGGCGCCGGCGTCCCTGGAGGGCCAGGACAGCCGCAATCGACGTGGCGATGAACAGGAACGCGACGCCGGCCCAGCCGAGGCTGCTGAGCACGATCCTGCCGATGTCTTCCACTTCCGCGCGATTGGCGCCGACGACCAGCGCGTAGGGCCCGACCGTGCCGTAGTAGAGGCGATAGAGGGCATCCCCTGCGGGCAGGCCCAGTCGTTCCGGCGCCACCGATTGCCGGCCTTCGGCTACGGGCGCCTCGGTGATATTTCCCGCGATGCGCATGCCCTTCTCGTCCCGCAACAGGAACACCCGGTCGTGGTTGGGATGCGCGGTGGCGTTCGACTGCACCGTCTCGCTCAGGTCGGTGAGATCGTTCTCGCCATAGGACTGCGCGATGACGGTGAAGGACTCCTGCAGCTGCCGTTCGAGGCGGGCATCCAGCTCGGACTGGATGAGCGCGTAGGCAACGAACCCGGTGAGGCCGACGAATACGATGAACGCTCCGCCAAGCATGATCAGCAGGCGGAAAGGGGTGCTGCGCCACAGGCTAGACATGCAGGCTGTAGCCGACGTTACGCATGGTGTGGAGCAGTTGCGTCTCGAACGGCCTGTCGATCTTGGCGCGCAGGCGGCTGATATGGGTTTCGACGACGCTGGTCTGCGGATCGAAATTGAAGTCCCACACATGTTCGAGAAGCATGGTGCGGGTCACCACGCGGCCCTCGTTCTCCATCAGGTAGCACAGCAGCGCAAACTCGCGCGGCAGCAGGTCGATGGTGACGTCGCCGCGCCGGCAGGTGTGGCGCACGAGGTCGACTTCAAGGTCTGCGACGTGCAGTTTTGTCTTTTCGGTGAGCGCCGGGGGGCGGCGCGCCAGGGCATTGAGGCGCGCCAGCAGTTCGGAGAAGGCGAATGGTTTGACGAGGTAGTCGTCGCCGCCCGCCGCGAGGCCATCGACACGATCGTCCACCCCGGACACGGCCGTCAGGAACAGGACGGGCGTGACGTTGCCGGCGGCCCTCAGGGCCTTGACGATCGACAGGCCGTCGAGGCCGGGGAGCATGCGGTCGACCACAAGCACGTCGTAGCGGACATCTACGGCGCGGATCAGCGCCTCACGCCCATCGGAGAGCAGATCGGTAACGTGGCCCGCCTCGGTCAGTCCGCGGGCCACGTAGTCGGCGGTACGTTCGTCGTCTTCGACGTAAAGAATACGCATTTCAGGGAGTCTGGGGTACTCGCCCGGACTCGTCAATCTGCGGTCTGGGGTGCCGTCCACTTTGCTCTTCCCGTGAATCCTTTCACCGACATCCATACGACCAGCGCGCCGATGGCGGTGAGGAAGATGGCGCTCGTCACCACTGTGCCGAGTCCCAGTCCCCCATATTCCCTCGGCTGTGACAGCAGATCGCCCAGCGAGGCGCCAAGCGGTCGGGTCAGGATATAGGCAGCCCAGAAGGCGAACACGGCATTGAGGTGAAGCAGGAAGTAGGCAGCCGCGATCAGGGCGATAATGGCCCCGAACAGCAGGCCGGTGGTGAGATAGCCGAGGCCAGCCGCTTCCGCCACATAGTCGCCGACGCCGGTGCCGAGGGCGAAGGTCAGGAGGATCGCCGCCCAGTAGAAGGCCTCGCGCCGCGTCGTGAAGATGGTGTGGATCGACAGCGTGTGCTCGTAGGCAAACCAGACGATGAAGGTGAGCGCGAGCAGCGCCGCCGTCACGGTGGTCGTCACCTCGAGCGGCACCCCGAACGTATCGACGAGGTTGTCGGTGATCAGCGTGCCGACGACGCTGACGAGGACGACCGTAAACCAGTAGCGCCACGGCAGGTAGCGTTTGACGTCGAACTGGAGGCCGAGCGCGGCGATCAGCACCACCGACATGAGAAGCGTCGTGGTGGCCAGGCCAAGGCCAAGGTTGACGGCGAGGAAATCCGCCGCGGTCTCACCGACAGTGACGGCGAGCAGCTTGATGATCCAGAATTCGGCATCGACTTCCGGAACGCGATTGACCGCCGGCAGTGCCTGTTGCGTTCCCGGCACGGCCGGGTTTGCGTAGAGGGTGTCCATGATCACTTTCCCATCAGCTTGAGTGCATCGGCGAAGAAGGCATCGGCCCGCTTGTCGTCGTCGGCGTTGCAGCGCTCGACGCCCTTGGCCTCGAGACCAGTGACCTCGGTTGTGGCAGCGGCGTCGAGCGTGGCGGCGGTCTTCGCCTCGCGGACCTGACGCAGCATGTCCTCGCAGGGAAGCGGCTTGCCGCTGGTGTCAATCGCAACACCGCTCGAGGCCGTCCCGGGATGATCGAGCTGGCTGGCCAGTCCGGCCAGTGCCGCGAGCGTCTCGGGCTGCGGCGCGTCCTTGCGAACGGCATTGAGCGCCTGGTCGGCGACGCCATCGACCGCGTCCCACTGCTGGCCATTCTTGGCGCGCAGTTCGGGCTGGGCATTGTCCCAGGCGGTTTCGAAATCGGTGATACGCGCTTTCGCGCCAACGGCATTGCCGGCGGTCACAAGGGCAGCGGTGTCGGTGACGATGGTCTTCATCGCCGACAGGTCGCCCAGGTCAGATGCGGATGCGGTCACCGCCGGCGGCGCTGCGACGGCGGTGTTCGACTGGTTCCTCGCAGCGAGGGAGGTGCCGACGATGGCGACGCTCGCCACGGCACAGACGGCGAGCAGATAATGAACGGGGCGCAAGGCAGGCTCCTGTCGTTGGGTGGAGCCCGCAGTCATGCCGCGCTGGGGTGACGCGGCCCTGTCGCGAAGTTTACATCGCTGTAAGGTTGGCGATTTGATGCGACGCTCAACCGGTCTACCCCTAGAGTTTACTCCATGACATCTGCCTTTCTCCCTTCGCGCCGCGTCTCGCTTGTTCTGCTCGCGGTATCCCTCGTGGTCTTTCTGGTGACGGCCGCAGCCGTCGCGCTGGACGGTGCGCATGGTTTCGATGCGGCGATTGCGGGCTGGGTCTCCAACGCGTCGGGCCTGCCGGCCGGCCCGGACTGGCTGGTCGAGGCATCCCGCGATTTCACCTCGCTGGGCAGCTACGCCCTGCTGACGACGATTGTCGTCATCGCCTGCGCGGTCCTCATGGCGGTGGGCCGCTGGAAGGTTGCGGCATATCTCGCGGCGGTGAGCGTGGTCGGCACCATCGTGTCGTCGCTGCTGAAAGCCGGCTTCGCGAGGCCCCGGCCCGATATCAGTTCCGGGATCAAGGTCTTCACCGCCAGCTTTCCGAGCGGCCACGCGACGATGTCCGCCGCCATCCTGCTGAGTCTTGCCGCAATCATCGCGTGGCTTTCGCCCAATCGCTCGGTGGCCGTGCTGGGGTGGCTGTTCGCGATTCTGCTCACCGGGATCGTGGGGCTGACGCGGATCCACCTCGGGGTTCACTACCCGACCGACGTCCTTGCCGGATGGGCGGTCGGTGCGTCATGGGCTCTGCTGTGTGGCCTCATTGTGGAGACAGTTGCCGGCAATCGCGGCGGCGCGCTTACAAAATCGTAAGTCTGCGGTGAGATGGGTGTGAGGGCCGCTTGGTAGCCAGAGGAAGAGAGCACGCGACACCCGCGGGCTCCTCCAACCAAGAGGTACCATTCATGAAACTGTCCACCCTGATGACGGCCGGCCTCCTCAGCGCGGCGATCGCCGTTCCCGCCTACGCCGCTGCCAACCAGTCCCCGGCAAACGACGGGGAGACGCAGGCCATCGCGGCCGTCAAGGTGTCCGCAACGGATGCCATCGCCAACGTCCTGAAGCAGGCCAAGGGCAAGGTTGTGGAACTGGATCTCGACACCCTCAACGGTGTGCCGGGCTATGAGGTGACCGTGGTCGATCCGGCCGGGGTCGAGTCCAACTATCTCGTCGACGGCATCTCTGGCGCAGTGACGCTCAGCGCCGACAACGGCCACAACGACAACGCCGCCGAAGGCGAGGACGACGACAAGGGCCAGCCGCAAGGCGCCAGCAAAGGCTGACATCGCCCCAAAGTGATCAGCATTGGCGGACGGGCCTCGGCTCGCCCGTCCCATGGTCATGCCGGGCTTTCCGATGCCCGCCCATGCCCCGGATGGAACCCGTGAGGGAATTTTTTTATTGTGCACATGGCGGAGCCCAGTCTATAGTCCGTCATATTGGAGGCATGTAATTGATTAATAAAGATATTTCCGGCTGTTTGTGTGGTGGTCAACCCCTTGCCCGCCGTGCAGTTCTGGTGGGTGCCGCGGGCGCAGTTGTCGGCCTTTCGGTAGGCCGCGCGTTCGCTGCCGAAGATGCGCTGTCGATGGCGCCGCAGATCGGCGACCTGCTCGTCCGGGCCACCGGCAAGGACAAGACCACGCCGATCAAGGTGGCGGATGTCGAGGTCAATGCCGCGTATCCGATGCAGGTCTGGCCGGCGGATCCGGCCACTGGCCTGGCTCGCGATGGTTCGGCAATGAACATCATGATGCTCACGGCGTTTCCCGCGGACCAGTTGAGCGAGGCGGTTCGCCCGCTGTCGGCCGACGGCGTGCTCGCCAACACCATGATCTGTCCGCATGCCGCATGCGAGGTCACGGATTACAACGCCGAGACCTTTATCGCGCAGTGCCCCTGCCATCTCTCGGAGTTCAACCTGAAGGAAGGCGGCGCGCTTGCCCAAGGCCCGGCCACGCGCAAGCTGCCGTCCATAGGCCTCGCGGTGGATGCCGAAGGCCGGCTGACCATTGCATCTGCATACGATTCGCGCGTCGGCGGCGACGCGCAGTAACTAGACGCGTCTTCTTCATTCCCGTTCCGGTTGGGACACCGGGTCGCGGGATAAACGTCCTTTATGCTGGCTAGGAGGAATAAGTGAAACTGTTGAATCTTGGATTGGCCGTGAGCGTCACGGCCTTGATGATGGGGGCTGCCTATGCGCAGCAGGCCCCCGCCGCGCCGGCGGCCCCTGCGGCACCTGCTGCACCTGCCGCCGCTCCGGCGGCACCGCCGCCGCCGGTCACCATCCCGGACTACAAGTCGGTCACGACCGAAAGCCTGGTGAACCCCGCCGACGGCGATTGGCCGATGTATCGGCGGACCTACAACGGCTGGGGCTACAGCCCGCTGAAGCAGATCACCGTCGACAACGTGAAGGGCCTCAAGCCGGCCTGGGTCGTGTCCACCGGTTATGCCGAAGGTCACGAAGCTCCGACCGTTGTGGTCAATGGCGTGATGTTTGTCGCCACAGCCGGCAACCAGGTCCTGGCGCTTGATGCCGCCACCGGCGAGATCAAGTGGCGCTACAAGCGCGACCTGCCGCAGGACATGCTCGGCTCGCATCCGACCAATCGCGGTGTCGCGTTGCTTGGCGACAAGGTCTACTGGATGTCGCGTGACTCCGTGCTGGTGGCGCTTGATGCCAAGTCCGGCGCTGAGATCTGGACGAGTACTGTGCAGGACTACAAGCAGGGTTACTATGCCAACCTTGCGCCGCTGGTGGTCGAAGACAATATCGTCGTCGGCACGTCCGGCGGCGAACGCGGTATCCGCGGCTATGTCGTCGCGTTCAATGCGGAAACCGGCAAAGAAGCCTGGCGTACCTTCCTCGTTCCCGAACCCGGTCAGCCCGGTTCGGAAACCTGGCCGCAGCCCGGCAGCGAGCATGCGGATGCCTGGAAGACCGGCGGTGGTTCGAGCTGGGTTACCGGCCAGTACGATCCTGAGAGCAAGATCATCTATTGGGGCACCGGCAACGGCGGACCGTGGATGGGTGACCAGCGCCCGGGTGACAACCTCTATCTGACGTCGGTCGTGGCTCTCAAAGCCGATGACGGCGCGATTGCCGGCCACTTCCAGTACCACCAGAACGACTCGTTCGACTGGGACGAAGTCGCTGCGCCGATCCTCGTTGATCTTCCCAACAAGGAGGGCAAGAAAGTCCCGGGTCTCGTCCATGCCGCCCGTGACGGCGTGCTGTGGGAACTCGAGCGCACGCCGGAAGGTCCGATCAAGTTCATCAAGGGCACACCCTACGTCGCCGAGAACTGGATCAAGAGCATGGATCCGGAAACCGGCCGGGTTGAGTATGCCGAGGGCACCAAGCCCGGCACCGGCGTCGAGGGCGATTTCTGTCCCTCCTTCTGGGGCGGCAAGGACTGGCCTCCGATCGCCTATGATCCGGAACTGGAATACGTCTTCATTCCGGCAAACGAAAACCTCTGCACAAGAATGGTCGGCGGTTCGGTCATCGAATACCGGCCGGGCGCCAGCTACACGCTGGGCACGCAGGGCAATAAGTCCGAACTGTACATCGTCGATGGCGCCGACCATATCGGTGAGGTCCAGGCATGGGACCTGAAGACCGGCGAGAAGGTGTGGACCACCACCTTCGAGTCGCAGAACTGGGGCCCGCTCCTCGCGACCGCTGGCGGTCTCGTGTTCGGCGGCGGCACCAACGACGCCATGTTCCACGCCTACGACTCGAAGACGGGCAAGATCGTGTGGGAGCAGAAGCTGAACTCCGGCATCATCGGCGTGCCCGCCAGCTTCGAGGCCGGCGGCAAGCAGTACATCTCCGTGCAGGCGGGTTGGGGTATCGACGCCGCCAGCATGCAGAACCGCCTCGCAACCAGCTATCCGGACAAGTTCAAGCCGGGTGGGACGGTGCCGACCGGCGGCGTGATCTGGGTGTTTGAAGTCGAGTAACAAACGATCAGGCTCCGGGGGACGTCTCCCGGAGCCTTCTTCTTTCAGGATTCGCCTGTGAACGTTTGCCGCCGCGACCGCGGGCTCCTGCTGGGCCTTGCTTTGTTCCTGCACTGCGGCGTGGCTGCGACCGCCGGGGAGGCGGGCAAGTTCAGTGCTGCCAGCATTACTGGCCTCGTACCGAAATTTTCGGTGATTCTGGGGGGCGCGGTCGAAGGCGCCGGGTACTACCAGAATGTGGTCACCCACAGCTATCTGCCGAGCGGCAACTTCCTCTACACGATCGATGGCTGGGGCGGCATTTCCAAACTCGATCTGGCCAACAAAGGTGACGTGGTCTGGTATCGCGATCCAGACCGCCGCAACATCGACACCTGGTTGCAGGCGTCACGTAGCATGGCGCTCGACGGCGACACGGTTTTCGTGGCGGGCTCGGATGGCATGCTGCACTGGCTCGATGCAGCCTCGGGAACGGTGACGCGCAGCGTCGTGGCCGGCAACCCGGTCGATGGTTTCGATATCGTCGCGCCGCCCCTCGTTACCGACAAGCTGGTGATTGTCGCCGGTTCGGCCGACGACAGGGTAGGTCCGCTCAAGTTCATCGCCTTCGACAAGGCCAGCGGCGCCCTCGCATGGGACGCCGAGCTTGGCGACCTCGCAGGGCTTAGCGCCTCCGTGCGACAGCCGGGCATTTTCGACGCCGCGCGCGACCAGGTGATCTGGCCGTTCAGTTTCCCCGCCATCGCGGTACCGGAGATCGAGCGCCGTCCGTGGGCAGGAAATGGCATTGTCGCCCTCGATATTGCAACCGGCACCCTGCGCTGGTCGCATCGTGAGTCTCCGCCGTCTGAGGCGCTGCCGCAGGATGGACCGGTCCATCTCCTGCCCGCAACTAGCGACCAGCCGGAACGGCTGCTGCAGTTCCGGGGCGACGGCCGTATTGACCTGCTCGATCCGGGCACCGGCGCGTCGATCGGTGCCAGCAGCATCTACAGCGCCCCGGCGCCCATCGCCTTCTCCGTGGGCGAGAACAACAACGATCTGCGCCTCGCCGCGCCGACCGCAACCTGCGAAAATGCCTGGGCCGTTAACGGTTATGCCTCGACGGTCAATGCCGCCACCGGACTTGCCTATGGCGCAAATGCCAATGCCTGCGTCACCGGTGTCGGCCACATACCCCCCGATCGCAGTGAGCCAAACTGGCTCGGTGCCTACTATGCCGGCCGCGATGCTTCACTCGGCCTCCTGACCGCCGCCAACACCAGGACCGGCGAAATCGTGGCGCAGCGGCTGTTTCCCGCCCCTCTGGTCGGGGGCGCGGTGATCATAGGCGATGGACTGCTGGCTGTGACCACCGCCGACGGCGCGCTCCACGTGCTCGACGCCAGAACGCTCGAGCCGATTGCCGACCGGCAGCTTGTCGCCATGTCGCCGGTCGAGCCGATCCATACCGTGGTCGAGGGGCAGGACCGGCTCATCGTCGCCGTCGGTGGCAATGCAATCAGCCCCTATATTGCCTATCGCCCCCCCAATCTAACAATGTCCGAGGGTCTGCTGGTGCTCGTCGTCATGGGGCTGCGTGAACCGTGAGACTGTCGCTCGTTCTTGCCGCTTCCATACTGCTCGCCGGTCCGGCGGCTGCTGCCGATACGATATGGGATCTGCGCCTCGGTGAGCCGGCCGCGACGCAGCCCGCCGGCTTCGTGGACTTTGCCTGTGGTGGCAATGGCGGCCCGCCGACAAGATCGCTTGCGGGTTTTGCCGATTTCGCCACCTGCAAGCCGGAAGCCGACGGGCTCTACGAAGTCTATTTCCGCTACGATGACGAAGCCGATGTGTTACGTGAAGCTTGGCAACGCTGGCCCTTGGCGCGGCAGGGCGGGACACGAGTCTATGGCTTCCGAGCCATGGTCTCTGCGCTCTTCAGCGCGTCAGGCACGCTCGATGGGCTGCGCATCGTTTCCGATCCGCGCGGCGTGCCGGGTGGCGAGCGAAACGATCAATGGCGCCTTGCGGCGGTGCTGAAGCAGGACCATCCCGACGCCACATGGGCCTGCGAGGACGCCCCACTCGGCCCCCGCGAGACCGCAGCCGCGAGCTTCTTCGTCAAGCGCACCTGTGCAGGAACGAGCGAAGGCCGCAAGTTCGCCATGTCGCAGAACTACCTCCACAAGGCCGGGCAGGGGTTCGTCGACGCCTTTGGCAAGGTGCAGGACACCTACTTCGTCAGCGAAAGCCGGTTCGAGATCCGCGTGTCGGATTAACCGGGTGCCGGGCCGATCGTGGCATTGGTGAGCACTGTGCAGGCGAGATCGGCCGCGTAAAGCCGGGCGTCGCGGATATCGGCATTGATCAGCGCTGTGTCACGCAGCGTCGCCCCGGCGAGATCGACGTTGAAGCCCTTGACGCTGGTAAGGTCGGCCGACGTCAGGTCGGCATTGGACATGCCTGCATGCTCAAGGTTGGCGTCGCGCAGGATGGCGCCGTTGAATTGGGTCCCGGTCAGGTTGGCCAGCCTGAAACTGGCGTGAAGCCCGTAGGTCTCCGAAAAGTTCGCGCCAGCAGCAATGGCGCCTTCGAAATCCGCGTCGTCGATGCGACCGCTCATCACCCGCGCGTTCTGCAGCCGCGCCTGCCGCAGGTCGGCGCCCGCGAGGTTCGCTGCCATCAGGTCGGCGCGCACCAGAATGGCCCCCGACAGATTGGCGCCGACCAGGGACGCCTTGCCGAGATTCGCACGGCCTAGGTTGGCGCCCGGGAGCATCGCGCCATCGAGCTTTGCCTTGATGAGATTGGCGCCGAACAGGCTGGCGCCCGTCAGCACCGCGCCCGTGAGGTCGGCGCCGTCGAGGTTGCGATGCTGCAACTGCGCTCCGGCGAGCTCGCATTTCGGGCAATCGATCGTCCGCCCGGCCAGAAAGGCCACGGCGTCCCCGGACTGGACGCTGCCCAGATCAACGGTCAGTGCAGCCTCGAGGTGAGGGGCCGGCTGGATCGGGGTGCACAATATGTTGCTCTGGGCCAGCGCCGTTCCCGACGTTGCCAGCAGGGCCGCCAGAACGCGGCATAGTAGGTTTGTTCTCATCAGCCGATGATACTCCCCCGCACGATCAAGTAAATGCGGCAGGCGCCCCAGGAGGGGACGCGAGGGTCTGGAGCCCGGCTGCAAGTGGGGGCCCACCTGCTGCGGGGGGATGCAGCCGCTGCTCAACGCGGCGCCTGATGCTGCCGTCGATCTTGACCTGTGTGGGCGAGAGAGATTCCAACTGCCGATGGATTTGGCTGAGCTAGGCCTTTGAAGTTCCGCATCGAGTCTACATAAGTCGTTGATAGAGAAGCGGTGTTTCCGGACTTCGCGTTGTGGCGGAGGGATTCCTTGACCACCGGCGGGGGTGAGCAGAAGCTGTGCAGCGTTCGAGCGGTGACGCTGTCTTCCAGCGCGATCTCATCGACCCGACGAGGAGGTTGGCATGAGCCAAGAGTTCCACGTCTCCGGGCCGGCGGCGATAGCCGACCAGATATCCAGCATCAGTTTGAGGCCGCGTCCTGGACGCGACGATGTCGGAGGTTACGCAATCGTTGGGCAGCCGTTTGAGAGCGGCGACATCCTTTGCCTCAGGCGCTTCCCAGTCTCCACTTTTGGCCCGGGCTACGTGTCGGTGTGGCACCGGTCGGCTGACGGGGAGTGGACGATCTACACCACCGTCTCCCCCGAACTGTCCTGCCCCCGTTTCATTGCGGCAGCCGTGTCCCGTGTGGTTCAAACCAACATCGCCGCCGATTGGGCTGGACCTTCCGACCTCACGGTTGAAGTACCAGAGTCAGCGTTGCGATGGCTCATGCGCGTGTCCAGCACGCCCGCAACAAAGATGATGAATGCCATCATGAGTGTCATGCCGTCGGCCTTGTTCCGGAGTGATCCAGTCCTGTCGGCAATGTCAGCGATGTCGACGGCCATGCTCGGCGCCGGCGATCTGCGACTGCGTGGCCACATGCCCAATCGGCAATGGTTCCAGGCAGGACCCCGGCAGGTGTGGGTGGTATCGCAAGCCAGTGCGACGATCGGCGGGCGCGACTTGGGTGGAGCGGCGCCTCTCAAAACCCAGGCTCTCTTGGGCGAGGTGCCGATGCCTCAGCGTGGGCTCTTGATGGCGGGTGCGTTTTCATTCGAGGCGTACGCGCCCGACCGCCACCTCAGCCCGCTAGTGGGATAAGAGCGAGACCGCGGCCGCCTACGGACGGCTAGCTGGCTCAAGGGTCCACCTTTGCGCGAGAAGCGTACATCCGATGCGAGGACTTACCCAACCGCCGAAATCGCCATTGGAGAATGAGCGACAACCATCGCGAGATCTCGCGGAGAAATCTGCGTCTCCAGTAGGCTTGAGAAGATGAGCTGTGGGAATAGCTTCGAGATGTCCGGAGGTTAGCCGAAGGCGCCGCCCCAGGGGTTAAAGCCCAGTAAAAGCAAGGACTTAGTGGCGGTGCGTGTAGTCACACCAAACCAGTCTCCATTTTCCCTGTTACACGGGAGAATACTGGGAGTCCGCCAGATTTCTTGCTCTCCGCACGTCAGCCTCGACGGATTTTCCTCCGCTACTAGAGTGGGTTAGCAACCAAAATTCCCTAACCGGCGAACAGGGAATTTCGCCGGCCAAGCAGGGAAATGTCACCGCCTGCTCCAGCCACGATCCGGGTCGCTAACACCTCGTCGATCGGAGCGCATCCGCACTTGTCGTTTTCAGCTGGTCAATGCACCGGGGTTCATCGGCGCGATCGATTGCGTGCTGATTGGGAAGGGTGCGGACTTTTCCTTCGAACCCCCAGTTCTTCTTCTCGCCGAGGACGGCAATCCTGATCGGGTCGCCGCCGCCCACTTTATCGGAGTGGCTGGCGCAGCTGACCAGCCACCGATGTGGCTGCTAAATCAGGAGGCTCAAATGCGAAAAGACCGACCGTCTATGCCGAACCATAGGAACCGCAACAGCCAACAACTGGAATACTGGCCCATCTCAAACCTGCGTCCCGGTCCAAGAGTACGAAAGCACACTGAGGCCCAGATCGAGCGCATCCGCGCTAGCATTGAGCGCTTCGGCTTTCTGTGTCCGCCGCTGATTGATGCCACCGGAGAGATCATCGCGGGCGTTGCGCGTGTCGAGGCCGCGCGTCGCCTCGGCTACGATGAGCTACCGGTGTTCGTAGAAAACCATCTGTCGGCTGCCGATCTCAAGGCATACCGCATCGCCGACAACAAGCTGGCGGAGATGTCCACCTGGGATCGCGATGTCCTGAAGCTCGAGTTCGAAGCCATCGTAGAAATCGATGCCAGTTTCGACCTGCAGTATTCAGGTTTCGACACGGCCGAGATCGACCTGATTCTCAACCCTGTGCTCTCCAACGAAGAGAACAGCCCTGACGATGAGACCCCTGCTTCGAACGCTGTCGCAGTCAGCCGGGTTGGCGACGTCTGGGAACTCGGGCCACACCGACTGATCTGCGGAGATGCACTCTCGGCCGAGGTCTTCGATGCGCTAATGGGTGGCGAGACAGCCCGGCTTGTTCTCAGCGACGTACCTTACAACGTGCCGGTGGATGGCCATGTCGGCGGGCTTGGCAAGAAGCGCCATCGCGAGTTCGTGCAAGCGTCGGGGGAGATGACTGCCGCCGAATTCGAAGACTTCTTGAGGAAAGCCATCATGGTGATGGGGGCGAAGCTTGTCGACGGCGGGGTCGCCGGCCTGTTCATCGACTGGCGTAGTGTTGAGACCATGCTCCGGATCGGGCGGGAGCTTGGGCTGAAACTGCTCAACCTCATTGTCTGGAACAAGTCGAACGGCGGCATGGGCAGCCTCTATCGCAGCAAGCATGAACTGCTCTGCCTGTTCAAGAAGGGGAGCGCCTCGCACGTCAACAATGTGATGCTCGGTGCCAAGGGCCGTTATCGGACCAACGTTTGGGACTACGCCGGGGTGAATACCTTCGGGGCCGGTCGCATGGCGAATCTTGACGCCCACCCAACCGTAAAGCCGGTAGCC
Organism: Devosia sp.; assembly: GCA_035433065.1. Lineage (GTDB taxonomy): Bacteria > Pseudomonadota > Alphaproteobacteria > Rhizobiales > Devosiaceae > Devosia_A. The sequence goes on from DAORUH010000019.1 coordinate 32,609, forward strand.
ATGATCGCCGACGCCATCCTGGATCTCACCAATCGCAACGACCTGGTGATCGACAGCTTTGTTGGTTCGGGCACAACGATCATTGCTGCGCAGAAAACCGGCCGTCGTGCCCGCTGCACCGAACTTGATCCGCTCTACGTCGATGTGACGATCCGGCGGTTCAAGGCGCGGTTCGGCATCGAGGCAATCCACCAGGCGACTGGGCTGACGTTTGACGCACTCG
>DAORUH010000020.1:0-31506 GCA_035433065.1 Devosia sp.
TCCCTGGATCCGGGTCGACTACCTCGACCTCAACGGCCCCGAAGCTGTGCAGCGCTACCTGCTCGAGAAGTCGGCCGGCAGCAAGACCGCCGATTTCATGGTCCTGAGCTCGCCGCAGGCATTCTACGACCTCAGTTCGCGCGGCGAGATCGTCGATTACCAGTCCCCCGAGATCGTGAATCTGCCTGACGGCGCGGTCCCCTATCCGGGCGTCTATGGCATTTTTGTCGATGCTGACGTCTTCCTCTGGAATAAGCGCCTGCTGCCCGCCGAGCTCGTGCCGACGGGGCTCGCAGATCTCGCCGCCAAGGTCGCCGAGAATCCCGACGTGTTTAACGGCAAGGTCACCGCCTATCCGCCCCTGACCAACGCTGATCGCCGGCTGGCGATGCGTCTCTTCCTCGATCACCACGGCGACGAGATGTGGACCTGGCTCGAGTCGATCGGTCCCAATGTCCGCTTCGAATCGAGCGCCGGCCCGATGGTCCAGAAGATCCTCACCGGCGAGTACCTGATGTCGATGGGCCTGCCGCTCTCGGTAGCCATGACCCACCTGCAGAACCCGGCCAGCGCCTCACTGCTTGATTGGGGCTACGTCACCGACGCAACCGCGGTCGGGCTCCGCATGGCGGCCATCCCGGTTGGTGGTTCGACGCCCAACTCGTCGCGTTTGCTGCTCGACACCATCCTGGCGCCGGAAGGGCAGGCGGCGATCGCCAAAACCTTCAAGATCCCCATGCGGTCCGACATCCCGACGGACGGCCTGCCAGCCGGCGCGCTCACCGCAGACGATATTGTCGAAGCTGTCGGTGCCGAAAACGTCATCCAAGCCGACTACGACCCGGCGATCGAAGCCGGCGAGGAGGCGTTCATCGAACGCTTCAAGACTGCGTACAAGATCACAGAGTAGGTCTGCCCCGATATCATCCGGCGCACACGCGCGCCGGATGACCCCGCGACGGCACGGACTGCCGGTGTGATCTTCCCGTAGCGAAAAGAGAGCGAGCGTTGGTGAAGCTGGTTGTTAACGCCCTGACGAAGAAGTTCGGCTCCGTCGTTGTCCTGGACGACGTCAGCTTCGAGGTCGACGACGGGGAATTCCTGACGCTGCTCGGGCCGAGCGGCTGCGGTAAGTCGACAACGCTCGCCGCGATCGCCGGGCTGGAAAAACCGAACTCCGGACACATCAGCGCTGGCGACGCGGTCTTCTTCGATAGCCGGTCCGACCGCTTCGTTGCCGCCGAGCGGCGCAACTGTGGATTGGTGTTCCAGTCCTACGCGCTCTGGCCCCACATGACGGTGGCCAAGAACATCGCCTTTCCCCTCGAGCTGCGCAAAGTGCCGGTGGCCGAGCAGCGCAACCGCGTCGAAGAGGTCCTCACTCTCGTCGAGCTCGAGGGCATGGGCGGCCGTTATCCGCACCAGTTGTCGGGCGGACAGCAGCAGCGCATCGCCCTGGCGCGGACGCTGGTCTACCGGCCGTCCATCCTGTTGCTGGACGAACCGCTCTCCAACCTCGACGCCAAGCTGCGCGAGCGTGCCCGTGTCTGGCTGCGCCAGATCCAGGAACACGTCGCGCTGACCACCATTTACGTGACGCACGACCAGAGCGAAGCTTTGGCCCTGAGCGATCGGATCGTGGTGATGAGCAAGGGCAAGGTCGCCCAGATCGGCACCCCGCGCGAAATCTATGACACGCCGAGTACGCCCGACGTCGCGCGCTTTGTTGGCACCAGCACTCTGGTCGACGGCACGGTCGAAGGAGCGCCGGCGCCCGGAAAGCTGCTCCACGTCAGGCTCGGCGACGGAGGCACGATCCTCGTGCCCGCCAACGAGCGCCTGCCATCCGGCGCCGCGGTCACGGTCCTGCTCCGGCCCGAGCGCCTAGGCTTGTTGGCGAGTGGCGAACAACCACCGGACGAGATCGGCTGCATGGTAGAGGTCAGCATCCTGATGCGGACCTATCTCGGTGCGACCATTCAGTACGCCGTTGCTCTGCATGGTATCGAGGTCAAGGTCGAGACCCAGCGCGTGCTCGACGGCGACCGCGCGCAACTGTGGGTTCCCGCACACGGCTGCAGCGTCTTCGTGCGCGGTGCATCGTCATGACTGAGGCATCGTCGCTGGCCGCCACGCCGCCGGCGGCCATGGCGTGGAAAGGTCTGCGAGCACCCTTCCGGTCGCGGCTGGTCCAATGGGGCATGTTCCTGTTTACGATCGTGCTGATCGTTGGGCCGCTTTTTCCGCTGGTCTATCAGTCGTTCACCGACAAGGCTCTCTACGACACCGGGCAGAGCCTGACGCTCGAGAACTACGCCAACGTCTTTGCCAGCAGCAGCTTCCGCACGGCGGCAACCAACAGCCTGATCTATGCCTGTCTCGCCACTATCGTCTCGCAGGTCATCGGCGCGCTACAGGCGGTGCTGCTAGAGCGCACCAACATACCGGGCCGGAGGATCATCGGCCTCTTCGTCCTCTGGCCGCTCTTCATTTCGCCGCTCGTGACCGCATTTGGTTGGTCGATCCTCTATGGAGGTGCGGGATACATTACCTCGTTCGTGAAAGACATCTTCGGCAATGCGCCGTGGAACCTCCAGTCTCTCATGGGGATGGCAGTAATCGGTGGCATCCTCAACGCGCCAATCACGCTGCTCTACTGCCGCGGCGCCATCGCGCTGTCGGACCCGAGCATGGAGGACGCAGCACGATCCTGCGGTGCGCCCCCGCTCACCATCATCAGGCGGATCACGCTGCCGTTGCTGGGCCCTGCGATAATATTCAGCGGTATGATCAACTTCATCGGGGCGTTGGAAACTCTGTCCATCCCCCTGATCTTCGGCGAGCCGGCGGGAATCACGCTGCTGATGCCTCTGCTCTACAATCAGGCGCTTGGAACCATCAGTCCGGACTACGGGCTCGTCGCGGCGGCATCGATGCTGCTGCTTGGCATTGTTGTCCTTTTGCTCATTCTGCAATCGAGGCTGGTGGGCGATCCCCAGCGCTATCGCAGCGTTTCGGGCAAGGCCTCCCGAAAGACGACGTTCGACATAGGCGTACTGCGCTGGCCGGCGGCTATCTTCATGGGGGCCTATGTCACTGCGTTCATCATCCTGCCCATGGCAGCAATCTTCCTGCGCGGGTTCGTCAGCGTGCTCACGCCGCTAATTCCTATTTGGGAAGTGTTCACCCTCGACAACTTCTACAGGCTGATCGAAGTCCCGCGCCTGCAGCGTGCCTTCGTCAACAGCACGCTTCTGGCGGCTGTCGGCGGTGCGCTTATCGCGGGACTCGCGGGTCTCGTGACCCTAATTTGTTACCGCTCCGACTTCCGCTTCCGCGGCCTCCTGCGGTTCGTGGCGATGATCCCGCAGGCTGTGCCGGGCATGATCGCCGGCATCGCTTTCCTCTACACCGTCCTGATGGTGCCGGGGCTGGCCGTGCTGACGACGACGCTCTTCATCTTCGTTGTCGCATATGCCGGCCGCTTCCTGCCCGTCGCGCTCGGCGCCATATATCCGACCCTGACCCAGATCGGTCCCGATCTCGACCGCAGCGCGCGCACCATGGGCGCGGATTGGTGGTTCGCGTCGCGCCGCATCCTCCTGCCGCTGATGATGCCGGCGCTGATGTCGGCCTACATCCTGATCTTCGTGCAGACTATGCGCGAGTACACCGTGGCGTTGTTCCTCGTTGCGCCGGGCACCGAGGTCATCAGCATCACCATGCTGCGCGCGTGGGCGCAGGGCGATGTCGGAATTGCTGCGGTGATGTCGGCGGCCCAGACAATGATCATCGCGCTGTTCCTGATCGTGACCCGCCGTTTGAACTCACCCAAACGCACCGCCTGACAGATACAGGCGGAGCCGCAACGGCCTGCCCGTCGGTGCATCATCGTAAGAGAGCAGCTTCTCCAATGACAAAGTTTGTCGCAGCCGCGGTGCAAATGTGTTCAGGCCGGGACGTCGACCGCAACCTTACCGAGCTGGAGCGGCTGGTGCGCCAGGCCGCCAGTGCGGGCGCGAGCTATGTGCAGACCCCGGAGCTCACGGGCGGCGTGCGAAGCGAAGACGATCTGAGCTCCGAAAACTACGCGCGGGAGGAGGACGACCCGGTCGCCGCCGCCGCATCGAGGCTCGCCGCGGAGCTGGGCATCGTTATCCACATCGGATCGACTGTCGTCCGACGCGGGGACGGCAAGCTCGCCAACCGCGCTCTAGTCTACCGGCCGAATGGACGGCTGGCCGCGCGCTACGACAAGATCCATATGTTTGACGTCGACCTCGACACGGCAGGGACCTGGCGTGAGTCGTCAGCCTTTGAGCCGGGCAGCGAGGCCGTCGTGGCCGATCTCGGACCTGCGACGTTCGGACTCGCTATCTGCTACGATCTGCGCTTTCCCCAACTGTTCCGCGCCGAGGCTCTTGCAGGAGCCGAGGTTCTCACCGCGCCGGCCGCCTTTACGCGGCAGACCGGGGAGGCTCATTGGCATGTGCTCGTCCGTTCGCGCGCCATCGAGAACGGCGCCTTCCTCGTGGCCGCGGCGCAAGGCGGGCGCCACGAAGATGGCCGCGAAACCTTTGGCCACACCATGATCGTCGATCCCTGGGGCCGCGTCGTTGCGGAGGTCTCGGGCACCGCGGTCGGCATTGCAATCGCGGAGATCGACACATCGCTTTCGGCGCACGCCCGTTTCCGTATCCCGAACCTCAGGAATGACCGGCCTTTCATGGTCGTCGGCCCAAAGACGAAGCAGGCACTTCGAGATACCAGCCCCCTGCTAGAGGGCTAGACGATCTCTGTCTCGTGGATGCTGATTCCGGGAATATTGGGAACGCGGTTGGCCATCGCCTCGCCTAGGATCCACTCCTTAAACTCGAGGATTTTTGGGCGGTTCTGGCTAGACCGCGGGTGCGTAAGGTAGAACCCCCCCGGGATCTCGACGGAGTGCTGGAAGGGTGTGACCAGGCTTCCGTTCTCGATTGATGCAGAGAGGAACTCGCGGCGGCCCATCGCGAGCCCGAGGCCTCGGATAGCTGCGAGATCGGTCAGCCCCTCGCCGTCCAGCACGATCTTCTTGGTGATTTCGACATTCTCGAGACCCGCCGAGCGAAGCCAGAGTTCCCAGTCACCGAGCCGGACCTGCGTAAATAGTAGCGTGTGATCGAGAACGTCGCGCGGCTCGGTAAGGGGCCCGCACCTGGCGAGGTAGCCCGGACTGCACACGGGCGTCAGGCTCGTCTTCAGGAGAAAGTGGGCCTCCTCCCAGTGCTCCTCGGCCTTGAGCGCATAGCGGATCGCGATGTCCGTATCAGCGGGCAGTTCCTGCCCCGGCTGCGACCGGCCGCCCAGCAGCCGCACCTCACGATTGGGATAGCGCGCATGGAAGGCATTGAGCCGCGGCACGAGCCACTGCCGCATGAAGAGTCGCGAGCACCAGACGTTCAACGGACCCTCGCGCTTCCCGTCCAGGAGATTTCGCGTGCTTTGCTCCATAAGTAGGAAGGCCGCGCGGATTGCGTCCCGGTAATCGCATGCCGCGGGGGTAATCCGGACGCCCTTGTGGACGCGGATGAAGAGATCGAAGCCCAGATACTCTTCTAGGGCCTTGACGTGGCGGCTTATGGCACCGGGAGTCACGTTCAGTTCATCGGCGGCGAGGAGAAAGCTCTCGTGGCGTGCTGCCGCCTCGAAGGCCCTGAGCTGGTTGAAGGGGGGCAACCTCACACTGTGAGCTCCTCGGAGTGTCGCGGTGCGCTCGCACCCTCCTCATACTAGGCGCCGCCGGGAAACTCGCAAGGTTCGCTTTGAGTCGACGAAGTTCCGCTTCCTCGTGTCGCACCGCTTGTTCGCCGCGGCCGTCGTGTGGGTCGCTCAACGGCGATTGCCGCCAGACGTGGAACGGGCGCCCTAGACGAGACGGTCCTATCTCGAACCAATGCAGAAGTTGCGCCTTGCCTCACACCTGACGCGTCGACGGCACCCTTTCTCACTCCGTGGCTCTCGTACGGTGACTGCCGTCTATTGGTAGCAACTGGTAGTTACCCCTTCTGGCGGGTATCGTCCAAAAAAGGGACGAGTAGTGATCTCGGGGCCGCGACTTCCAAGACCGCTTGCCACTCGCGAGATCTTAGCGGGATCAGGCTACGCTGACCGCAAGCCGGATCAACTTGGCAAGCTTTCCGAGGTTCTGGCCGGTTGCGGCGAGCAGGGAACTCCTCGCGTGCGTCGCAGGTTCCGCACAGCCGAGGGCGACCGAGCCGGCGACTGCGCTTGAGGTGAGGGGAATAGCATCTCGACCTTCTAGCGCCGTTGCCGTCAACATTAATTGGCCGGTATGTCCGCCAGGGCCGGGCCACGTCGGCGTCCGTCAAGGTCGCGCGGGATCCTGCGGGCTGGGGTGTTTGGGCAGCGCGGGCCTTGAGCGAGCAAGCATCGCAGTTGCGCTTGCCGGCGCGGTAGACGTGAGTCCCTTTCTGGTGATGCCGGAGCGCGAGGTGACTTAGGTGCGATAAAATGCACCAGGTGCTTGCCGACTGGGCAGCTAGCGAGCCAACCCAGCTTCGAAGGGGAAGTGGGATCGTGAGAGGTGCCGCCGGCGCGGTTAGAGTTGTCGAACAGCGCAATGTGCGGCACGATCCCGCGCTGCTTCACTAGGAAGGCCAGGTTCTCGTCCGGGTCGGAGGCACTGTTGGCGCCGCGGCTCTGCCGAAGCGCTTGGCGGTGCGGTCGAGCATGGTGCCAGCCGACCTAGACTTGACGGATGGCCCGTCTCCACGTCGCATGATCGTATGATAGAGTCGATCAGACAAGTGGTGGCATAGGCGAAGATGGCGTGGCCCTTGATCGACGCGCCGCGGCCCCGACAAGCATGCTCGTCCGAAGTGTTTCCATTGAACGAGTCGGGAAGAGCGGGCGGCAGATGCGTGTCCGCCCGTGACGCAGGTCACCGTCCGCCTATTGGGCCCTCTTCACCACTCGCGACGGCTCCTCATGCCAGCCGATGTTGAAGGCGGTGTCGCGCCTGAAGAAGGTGAGGCGGTGAAAGTCGAGATTTGACCGGATGAAGCCGATGAGGTCCTCGAGGGCCGCCCGCTGGTCAGGAGCATCGCGGACCGAGGGGATGATGATGCAGGCCGCGGCGCCCTGATGGCCGCTCGCGTCGACATGGTCCCAGATGTGATAGGCGAAATTGCGGATGTTGGCGGCGCATTGGAGGCCGTGCTGGTGGCCATAGTCGTTGAGCTTCGCGGATCGAAAGCCGGAGCGAATGACGATGGGACCATAATGGACGATCAGCGGCTCGAGGATCTCTGCGCAGAGACGGCTCCCGGTCTCGATGGCAAGGTCGGGGTCATCCGGAGTGTTATTGATGCCGGTGATCACCGCGATCTCGGAATGAAGGAACTGGCGCATGCAGAAGTGGCGTGAGAGCTGGACGCGACCCAACCGGTCCAGGGCCCAGTAGGTTTCGCTCTGGTCAGGGCGGAGGCTCACGGCTGCGTGGCCGCAGCATTCAACATCGGGCGCAGGGCAGTCACAGCGCGGTTTGCGACATCGAGCAGCCAGGCGAGGAAGGCCTCGCTATTTCCCGTATTCCCCGGAAAAGTGATCTCGATGAGACCGTTAAAAGGGTCGGATGCATCCTTATGTAGGGCGATGCCGCTCCCGATCTGCTGCTCAAGTGAACGTTGCTCCGCTCGAATCTCTTCGAAGGCATGTTCTCCCGTCTCGTCGGTCAGCCGCAGCATCAGTCCGCCTCTGCCCTCGCGGGTCCGGTAGGCGGTCATGAACTTCGCCGGTACCGGCATCGGGATCTTCACCCAACCATAGCCGCCATGGCGCGGCTTCGGCTGGTCGGGATGATCGTACTTGGCTTCGGCGATGAAGCGTTCCCAGAAGCTCCGCTGCGCATCGCGCAACTCCGAGGAGACAGCGGCATCAGCAGCTGTGACACCGCCGCGCTCGCTCTCCTCGGGTTCGAGTGCGACGGGCCTGCCCTCCGGCGTTACCACGATTCGTTGACGGATGATCTCGGTCCTCAGCGGCAGCGACGGGATGACCAGCGTCCGGCCGGCTCCGTCTATCCACAGCTGAAACTCGACCAGCGCCAGCCGCGCCGAGATGCCGCTGCCATGATTGATCTGGTCGGTCAGCGTCTGCACGTCGGAGCGGATGCCGTCGCCCGCAATGATCAGTAGAAAATCCCCCGATCTCAAGCACTCCGCTACCCGGTCCACGAACTCCGCTTCACCGACCTCAGGGAACTGGTGTTGGACGAGCTCGAACAGCGGGTTCTCGCTCTCGGACCCAAGCACGGCCTTGAGCTTTGCCGTCAGATCCGAATAGCTCCATTCGCGCAGGAGCCCGGCGTATTCGAGGATCTGCGCCAGCACCTCGCGGCGTGCCTGCGGATTGCGCCAGAGCTTGCATTCGACCAGCACCAGCCTCCCCTCGGGCGTCACCGCCAGCATGTCGAGATAGACAGTACCACCCGCTTTTGGGAGCCCCAGTTCGCGGGAGACCGGCACCAGCCCACCTGTCCCGGGTGCAATCGTGGTGATCGGGATCAGCTCGACATGCCGGAACAGAAGCTGCTGCAGCCATTTTTCGCTGCGGGCCTCGTCCGCACCGGCTAGCGGTACCCGGCCCAACCAGCCGGCTTGCTGACCGGTCTCTCCGACCATCAATGCCTTCATCCACGCCCCCGATCACCTGACAACAGGGCACAACACACGACACTCATCGGCTACAAGTCAACGGCAAATGAGACTCATTGTCTGTAGATCAATCGGCTGCAGCGGCTCCCTCTCGCGGCATGGAGCTACGGGCGGTCTTTGCGGCAAACATCAGGCGTCTGCGTCGGGAGCGCGGCCTCTCGCAGGAAGGACTTGCCTTCGAGTCGGGGCTGCATCGCACCTACATCTCCGGCATCGAGCGCGGCATACGCAATGTCAGCCTCGACAACATCGCCGTCCTGGCGGAGGCGCTCCGGGTCGAGCCAGGGGAGTTGCTGAGGAGGGGACCGATTGAGGCTTCCAAGGCCGACTGTGTCCCGACGTTCGATTACTGAAGCCTGACCTGGTGAGACGTCAGTCTACCGCACCGCTGCCAACCTAGCCGGAGCGCGAGTCGCCCACCCAAGCGTTGTCTTCGGCCATTGAGGACGCAAATTGGTCCAAGGAGGAAGCGCTGGACTTGTGAGCAACAGCAAGCATTGCTCGTACTCGCCCCAGCAAATGGCCCTCGCCCGGACCGATCCCCGGGCTTTGGTCAGTGCAAGCCCTGCGATCCTCGCAGGGCGCCTGATCGAAGGAGGCCCCAGTGGCCACTCTCAAACTTACCGACATCCAGTGCGTGATCCTCTCTGCTGCGGGGGCAAGCGATAGCGGCCTTGTCCTACCCCTGCCAAAGTCCCTCCGCGTCAATCGCGGCACCCAGACCATCGTTCTGAAGGGCCTGCTGAAGAAGGACCTGATCGCTGTTCGGGCCGCCCAGCCCGACGAGGAAATCTGGGAAACCGCCGAAGACGGAACGCGGACGGCGCTCACCATTACAAATGCCGGTCTTGAAGCTATCGGGATCACTCCAACGTCCGCTGGTACTCCTGAGGTAGCTCCGGCCAGGGGGCGCATGAAGGGAGCCGCAGCCGGGAGAGGTGGTAGCGACCCCAATCCCAAGCCAGCGCCAGCCTCCAAGAACGCCACCGACACGCCCCCGGCAGAGCCAGGCAAGGATACCAAGCTTGGCATCCTGATCACCGCTCTACGCCGCAAGAAGGGCGCGACGACCGCCGACCTAGTGGAGGCGACCGGCTGGCAGGCACATTCCGTGCGTAGCGCCATCAGCGGAGCCCTCAAGAAGAAGCTTCAGCTAGAGGTGGTCTCCGAGGCAACCGATGGCCGCGGCCGGGTGTACCGTATCAGTGGTCAGACGGCATGAAGCGGCCAACAGCAGAAAAGGTAGAGCGCGAGATTGCCGCGCTCGACACTGTCGACTTCAAGGCTCTGCAGAACCGGTGGCGAGAGCTGTTCAAGATCGAGCCACCCCGGCATATCCGCTCGGGCTTCCTCAGGCGGGCCATCGCCTACCGGCTGCAGGAACTGGTGTACGGCGGACTGAAGCCCGCCGCACGGCGCCAGCTCAAGCTATACGCGGAACAGGCCCGCGCGAGGCGGGGGATGACCGGGGAGCCCGCGGACGGCGCGAAGCTAGTCCCTGCTGCGCGCAATCGCGTGGTGTTGTCTCCCGGCACTCGGCTCATGCGCGAATGGAACGGTGTCACCCAGGTCGTCGAGGTCTCGCCGGATAGGTTTGTCTGGCGCGGCAAGCCGTATCGCACGCTGAGCGCGGTCGCTGGCGCCATCACCGGCACGAGGTGGTCTGGGCCAAAGTTCTTCGGGCTCGCCGGACCAGCAAGGTCGGCCACGAAGCTCACTGAGCGTTCCCTCGTGCGATCGCTGGCGGTCGATGGGGGAGCCGGCCAATGAGCGAGAAGAAGACGCTCCGGTGCGCCGTCTACACCCGGAAGTCCTCAGAGGAGGGGCTCGAGCAGGACTTTAACTCGCTCGAAGCGCAGCGGGAGGCTTGTGAGGCGTACGTCCGCTCACAGGCAAACGAAGGCTGGACGCTGATCGACGATCGCTTTGATGATGGCGGCTTCTCGGGTGGCAACATCCAGCGTCCCGGGCTGGAAGCCCTGATGAAGATGGTCCGCGATGGAAACGTCGATGTCATCGTCATCTACAAGATCGACCGGCTGACCCGCTCTCTCACCGACTTCGCCCGTCTCGCCGAAACCTTCGATAAGCACGGCGTGTCGTTTGTGTCGGTTACCCAGCAGTTCAACACCACGACCTCGATGGGCCGGTTGATGCTGAACGTGCTCCTGTCGTTTGCCCAGTTCGAACGGGAGATCACCGGCGAACGGATCCGCGACAAGATCGCGGCCTCCAAGAAGAAGGGCATGTGGATGGGTGGCAACCCGCCCATGGGTTTGGACGCGGTCGACCGGAAGCTCGTCATCAACGGGGAAGCCGACACGGTTCGCAGGATCTTCAGCTTGTATCTGGAGGAGGGGACCGTCCCGGCCTTGCTCGATCGTCTGGTCAGCGAGGACATCAGAACGACTAAGCGCGCCATCGGGAGCAAGGGGCGGACGATCGGGGGCAAGCTGTTCACGCGTGGGCACGTCTACAAGCTGCTAACCAACCCGATCTACATCGGCCGCATCTCACACAAAGGGGCCGTCCATCCCGGTCAGCACGAGGCGATCATCGACCTTACAACCTGGGCTGCAGTGCAGCAGAAGCTGGCCGACAACACCCAAGGCGCTCGGACTCGGCGCCGACGTGCGTTGCAGCGCGAGTCCCTGCTTGCAGGGCTGCTGGTCTCTGAGCGCGGCAATCGGTTCGTGCCGATGCACGCAACCAAGGGGTCGCGGCGGTACCGCTACTACGTAGAGGAGTTGCCGCGGTCGACGGCAGACCATGGTGCTCGCCTCGAAGCCGTGCGCTTGCCTGCACCCGAGATCGAAGCTGCCACAGTCGATACGATTGCGGGCTTCCTGCGAGACGGCGGTGAACTGATGCGGCAGCTGGCGGACCTATCGCCTGACCAGGCACGACTTGCTGTGAAGGCGGCGCGCGAGGTGAGTGAGCGGCTCAGCAGACGCGGCTCAGCACCCGATCAGCTCGTAAAGTCGCTGGTGAAGCGATTGGTGTTTCGGCGAGAGACGCTTCGCGTCGAGTTGAGCGGCTCGGCCATGAGGCATGCCCTCCTGGGCGAGCAGGGGACGAACAACGACCCTGAGGGCAACCGCCGTGATGGCGACGAGCCCGACGTGATCCTCTCGTCACCCATCGATTTCAAACGGCGCGGGGTGCAACTGAAGCTTGTGGTTGACGGCGAGCGGAGCGACCGCGCGCTTGATCTGCCGCTAGTGACCGCGGTTTCACGCGCGCACTGTTGGGCGCAGATGCTCATGTCTGGCGAGGCACGGTCGATCGACGAAATCGCTGAACGTGAAGCGGTCGGTGCGACCTATGTCGGTCAGCTGTTACCCCTAGGGTTCCTATCTCCTGCGGTAGTCGATCGAATTCTAAGGGGCGTGCAGCCGGCCGAGGCCACGGCTGCCCGTCTGGTCTGGAAGACTGAGGTGCCCCTACAATGGCAGGGCTAGACGCGGTGCTTGTCGAAGGTAAGAGCGGCTTCGATGGCTTCCACCGCAACGACACTCCGCTTCATCGCTGTCGCAAGACGTCTCTGGATGCGGCGCTGGGCAGCTGGAGAGAGGGTCGGAGACTGCCCTTCGACAGCAATGTCATGTGCGCGCTCAAGCGCGACCGTCGCTACTGCGAATAGGCGTCCCGTCGGGTAGAGGTCTCGCGTCGGCATATCTGTTCCCAGGTCTGGGAACAGTGACGCTTCCTGCAGCCGGGAAGTCCAGTCCCGCCCGGAACCAGGATAGTCCTCTAGGTCTTGAAGAGACCTGCGGGCCATAAACATGAGAACTGGGACGAACCCGAAACTAGCGGCACATAGAGCAGCCCCAGATGCTCGATCAAACTGCGCCTGGAACCATCAACGTCGCCGTGATCAGGGATAGGGTTATTCCCACCAGCAGCGTTGCTACGAGTTTGCGCCTTTCGGTTCTGGACATTTTACTCATCTCGACCTCCGGCTCATTCGGTGATGAGAAGGATAGTGAGGTGGCCACGTGCGGGGATAAGTTTCGATGCCGGCGCTGCCGACCCAGCGCTAGATACGTCATCGCTCGATGCGTTCAAAACGAGCGTCGAGGCCATGACCGTCGCACTGCCTGAGGACCAGCGGCAGGCGTTCAACCGCGCGTGGTTCTCGCTTGCCCTCGGTGCAACCGGCTCGTCGATGGAGGCGATGGTAGCTCACCTTACGCCGTACGATGGCAAGACCGCGGAGGAGATCATCCGCGCGGCGGCCATCTGGCCCGCTCTAAACCCCGGGTCAGCTCCGCCGGCAACCCCGATCTTGGCGCCAGGGCCGGTAACAATCCAGACCACCCGATGGGGCCGACCACCTCCGCCCGCACCTTGCGCTCGTCACAGTTTCGCAGTAACCGTGACCAATCTGTGACGATTCTCGCTCGCCTCAATATAGTCGCGCGAGCAGGGAACCACAAAAATTGCTGGATAAAGCGCGACGCGGGCCTACCCCAGGAAGTGCCCGCGGCGCGGTCGCTTCGGCGATTGCAGCAGTGCTCATGGTTCTGCTGGCGACGATGACCACTCCAGGCGCGGTCCTGGCGGCGTCGAACGATGGCTGTTCCGTCGCCGCTGCGGTAGCCGACTGTGACGATGTTCCCGAGGATGGCATTGCCTACTCGCAGCCGGTGACCACGGTCAATGTCGGCGACGACGTCCAGGGTGTCACCACTGTAACGGACGGCACCCCCGGAATCGTGCTTCGTCAGAACGGCGCAAACGCCAGCAGCGCGCAGGATGCGGTCGCATTTACGACCATGAGTCACGTGGTCGGCCAAGATGGCGACGGCGAAGATATCGTCTGGACGGTTGTGGCAACTTCGGCCTCCGGTACGAACGTCCCGGTCAAGCTGGGCGGTGAGTTCATCAAGGTCGAGGGTGAAACCTACAAGGCCGGCAGCACCTCCTACACTGCCGCTGCACTGGCCGAGGCACTCTATGCCGGAGGCGTCGAAGCCGGGCAGACCTTCACGGCGCAACAGACCGTGAACAACGGTGTCGGTGGCGCACCAGGGGCGTCATTCATCACCAACAATGCCACCGGCATCCTGGTCGAGTCGATCGGCGGACGCGGCGGCAATGGCGGCTGCAGCACGGTCCTGCTCATCTACACCTGGTGCAGCGATGGCAAGACCGGCGGCAACGCGGCCTCGATGGCCGTCAATTCCAATGGCGCCATCACGGTCTATGGCACCGGCTACGGCGTGTCGGCGATCAGCCGTGGCGGCGCCGGCGGCAAGGGCGGCGGCTCGATTGGGCTGGGCTCGTCGGCCGGCGGCGGCGGCGACGGTGGCGTCGGCGGCTCCATCTCGGTTTCGCTGGGCACCCAGTCGGTCATCATCACCAATGGTGCTGGCGGGCACGGCGTATATGTCAGCAGTCGCGGCGGCGACGGGGGCGCGGCCGGCAACAGCGCCGGCGCGGTGGCGGTTGGGGACTCAGGGGGCGACGGAGGTGACGCTGGAGAAGTGACGGTCGTCAACAGCGGCTCCATTACAACCAAGGGTGCCAAGGCGCACGGCATCTATGCGGAGAGCGTCGGCGCGGGAGCCGGTTCGGGCAGTGATACTGGCGGCATCGTTGCCATCGGCGGCGGCGGCGGCGGGCAGTCGAATGGCAGCGACGTCCACGTGATCAACTCGGGAGCGATTCTTACCGAGGGCAAGGAGTCGTTCGGCATCCTGGCGCAGTCGATTGGCGGCGGTGGCGGCGATGGTGGCTCCGCCGGCGGTCTCTTTTCGGTAGGCGGCAAGGGTGGCTCAGGCGGCAACGGCGGCATCGTCGACGTCACCAATTCCGGCTCCATCGAGACCCGGAAGGCAGGTGCCATTGGCATCATGGCGCAGTCCATCGGCGGCGGTGGCGGCAACGGCGGCGATGCCATCGCGGTGGGTACGACCGTCAGTGTGGCAGTCGGCGGGGATGGCGGCCTCGGTGGCGATGGCGCGAATGTTACGGTCGACACCGTCAACCCCAGCGGTTCAGGAACGACCTCGATCAAGACCGGCGGCTTCCAGGCCCACGGCATCATGGCGCAGTCCGTTGGCGGTGGCGGCGGCAATGGCGGACTGGCGGTTTCCGCAACGGCCGGTGGAACGAACTTCTCGGCCAGCGTCGCGCTCGGCGGCAACGGCGACAATGGTGGCATAGGCCAGGATGTGGTGGTCAACGCCGCCGGCCAGATCGAAACGGGCGGCGAGGCATCACACGGAATTTTCGCCCAGTCCATCGGCGGTGGCGGTGGCAGTGGCGGCGGCGCGGTCGCCGCTTCGGCCGGGGCTCCCATGTCGTTCAATTTCGCGATGGGCGGTCGCGGCGCCGGCGGCGGCGGGGCAGGCGAGGTGACGGTGACGACGGCTGCGCTGAGCACGATCAAGACCACCGCGGCCGGCTCGATCGGCATCCTTGCACAGTCGGTAGGTGGCGGTGGTGGCAATGGTGGGTTCTCCGCCGCGGCGGGAGCAGCCCCCTTCACGACGAGCATCGCCCTGGGCGGCACAGGGGCCGGCGGCGGCGCGGGCGCCAAGGTCGGTGTCGACAACAAAGCCACCATCACCACATTCGGCGCCAACGCCACGGGCATCCTCGCTCAATCGATCGGCGGCGGCGGCGGCAACGGCGGCTTCGCGGTAGGCGCATCGTTCGGTGTGGTCTCCGTTTCCGCGGCACTTGGCGGATCGGGAGCGGGCGGCGGCATTGGCGATGCCGTCACTGTCACCAACGCGGGCGCGATCAGCACGCAGGGCAATCTCGCATATGGTATCCAGGCGCAGTCCGTCGGTGGCGGCGGCGGTAACGGCGGCTTTGCGCTGGCACTGAGTGCGGCGTTCTCGCCCGACCCGGAAGTTCCGGCCGTCGCAGTCGCCGTCTCGGTTGGTGGCTCTGGTGGAACCGGCGGCAACGGCGGCGCCGTGCGCGTGGCCAACATCGGCACGATCGAGACCGCGGGCGCGGCAACGCATGGCGTCTTCGCCCAGTCGGTGGGTGGCGGTGGCGGCAATGGCGGGTTTGCCGCGTCAGGCGTGCTCACCATCGGCAAGAATGCCGGCAGCGTCACCGTAGCGGTGGGCGGTTCAGGCGACGGTGGCGGCAATGGCGGCAAGGTGACCGTCGGCCGCGATGCCGATGACTTGGGAGTTGCGGGCCAGTCCATCATCACGCACGGCGATGGCGCGAACGCCATCTTCGCCCAATCGGTGGGCGGCGGTGGCGGCAACGGCGGTCTTGCCGTCGCTGTCAATCTCGGAAAGGGCGAGCCCGGCGGGGCATCGTTCAATCTTGGCGTGAGTGTCGGAGGCTCGGGAGCGGGCGGCGGCGATGGCGATGTCGTCGACGTCTACAGCAATCAGCTGCTGCGCACTTATGGCGACAACGCCACGGCCCTCATCGCGCAGTCGGTTGGCGGCGGTGGCGGCATCGGTGGCAGCGCCATCACCGGCATGCTGCAGGTCGTCGATACGACCGACCCGGCCTCGCAGGCGGTCAACGTGGCCGTCGCGATCGGTGGCGGTGGCGGTGACGGAGGCGCCGGCAAGAAGGTCATAGTCGAGAACCGCGGCGCCATCGTCACGGGCGAAGTCGTCAAGGTGAACGGCGTTGAGCAGTACGACGAGGACGGCGCCCTCCGCGTCGCCGGCGCCAGCGCCCACGGCATCTTTGCGCAGTCGGTCGGCGGTGGCGGCGGCGCTGGCGGCAACGCCAATTCCATCAGCATGATCCTCGGCCGCGGTTGCGGCGAAGCCTGCCCGCCCGATCCGGCGGTGAACGTATCGATGCGCGTGTCGGTCGGCGGCAAGGGTGGCGATGGTAGCGATGGTGGCGAGGTCACCGTCACCAACAGCGGTTCCATCACGACGCTTGGTGCGGTTGCCAACGGCATTTTCGCCCAGAGCGTGGGCGGCGGCGGCGGCACCGGCGGCAACGGCGTTCTTGGTTCGGGCGGCCTGATCCCCATCCCCATCGACCTGATCGCCAATCTGACGCTGGGCAAGACCAAGAAGTATTCCGATCTTGGTGTTGCGGTGGGCGGCAACGGTGGTGGCGTGGCCCACGGCGGCGTCGTCAAGGTCAACAATGACGGTGACATCACCACCTACGGCTCGAACTCGACGGCGATCATCGCACAGAGCATCGGCGGCGGTGGCGGTATCGGCGGCGTCGGCAATATCGGCGCCACCGGCACGGTAGGCGTCGGAGGCAAGGGCACCAGTGGCGGCGATGGCGGCCTTGTCGAGGTCAAGCAGCTGGGCGGCGCGTCCATCACGACCTATGGCACCTCCGCCTTCGGCGTCTTCGCGGAAAGCGTTGGCGGCGGCGGCGGGCTTGCGGGCAACGTCAACCGGCTCCTGGCCACGCCGATCGGCCCCGTGCCAGCGCTGAACGTGGGCATGGGTCTCGCCCTTGGTCAGGGTGGCGGCAAGGGCGGCGATGGTGGCAACGTCAACGTCATTGTCGAAGGCGACATCACCACCCACGGCGATTCTGCCACGGCCATCTTCGCGCACAGCGTCGGTGGTGGCGGCGGCACGCGCGGCGAGCTCGGCAACGACGTACCGGTGCTGAGCCTCCTCTCCTGGCATATTGGCAGCAACGGCGACGTCGGCGATGCCGGCATTGTCACGGTCGAGGTGGAAGGCGAAATCCGCACTGCGGGTAACAATGCCACCGGCATCTTCGCGCAGAGCGCCGGCGGCAGCGCCGGAACCGATCTGAACGACCAGAAGGGCCAGGCCGGCGACGTGAACATCACCGTCACTGGTATTGTCGAAACGGCGGCCCTGCTGTCCCTCGAGGACGGCACGATTGACGATCCTCTGCGCGGGCTCGGGGCCATCGGCATTGTCGCCCACAGCGCCGGTGGCGCTGGCAACGGCAACATCACCATCACCCTCGACAGCACCACCGGCAAGGTCATCGGCGGGCGCTCCAGCGACGACTATACCGGCGTCGGAATCCAGGTGATCGACGGCCTCGATAATGTGGTGACCAACTACGGGCTGATCACCACCGCCGACGGTGTCGATCTCGGCTACGCCATCCTTGCCTACGGCAGCAATCCGGAAGGCCTCGCCAGTGATGGCGACCTGATCAGTCCGATGCTCGTTGCCGGCAGCGGAAAGGTGCAGGACGGTGGCGACGAGAGCATCGTGAACTTCGGCACGGTCACCGGCTCGATTGACCTCGGCGTCGGCGAGAACAGTTTCCTCAACCATGTCGCCGCCACCTTCAACACCGGCCGTGTTGCAATGCTCGGTGCGGACAATACCCTCGACAACGAGGGGCGGTTGTCGCCAGGCGGCGACGGCAAGGTCATGACCACCGCCGTGACCGGCAACGTGCAGCAGGCCGACACCGGCACCTTCGCCGTCGACCTCGATATGGGCCTGTCCGGCGAGGACGGGACTGCCGATGCGACCGGCAGTGCCGACCGCATTACGGCGAGCGGCGTCGTCGAAATGGATGGCCGTCTCACCGTTGCCCTGCTCAACGCTGGCCAAGCGAAGACCGGCACGCATTCTGCGATCATCGCCGCCTCGGACACCGCGGACGGCTTGACCGACTCCGGCCTCGAACTGGATACGGCAGCCAGCGTCATCCTCGATTACTGGCTCGCCACCTCGCCCGAGCAGCTCATCCTGAACTACTCGGTCGATTTCTCGCCCGAGGGCTTGGTGGGCAATCAGATCAGCATCGGTGACTACCTGGGCGCGATCCAGTCGGTCGGAGGCAACCCCGCGCTTGAACCGCTGATCAACGGTCTCGTCTACCTGCCGGACATGCAGGCTTACGCCAAGGCGCTCGATCAGCTCAGCCCCGAGCCGTATGTCAGCAACGAGATGTCGGCCTACCTGGCGACGCTTGAGTTCGAGAAGCAGCTCATGAGCTGTCGCGTGGCGTCAGGCGAGTTCCGCTTCTCCGCCGAAGGCGAATGCGCCTGGGCCACGATCGCTGCGCGCCAGAGCCGTTTCGAAAGCGTCGACGGCCATGCCGCATCGCGGCAGGAGGCGGTGGGCATGGCTGCCGGCGCCCAGGTGGCGGTCAACGAGAACGTCCGGCTCGGGTTCGGTGCCTCCTACAACCAGATCCAGAACCAGATGGAGAGCGCCTCCTCGAGCGGCCATGCGCTGCAGGCCGGCGGCGTCGTCAAGCTGCAGTCGGGCGATACCACCCTGGCGCTCGCCGCCATGGCCGGCTACGGCACCTTCGACGTTACCCGTGTCGTCGCCATCCCGCAGGTGCCCGTCTATACGCTCAACGGACAGCAGGACGTCGCCTTTGTCGGCGCCCATGCCCGCCTCAGCCACACTTTCTCGGGCGAGCTGGGCTATCTTCGCCCATCCGTCGACATCGGCGTGACCGAACTGTTCCAGCTCGGTTTCAACGAATCCGGCGGACCGGTTGCGCTGGTGGTCGATGCGCAGCGCCAGCTCTATGTCACGGCCACGCCTGCGATCGAGCTCGGCGGTGAGATCAAGCTGGGCTCCGACGCCGTGCTTCGCCCGTTCGTCCGGGGCGGTGCGCAGCTGCGGCTGTTCGGTTCGGAACCCGGACTTGCGGCGGGCTTTGCCGATGCCCCGGTCGAGGCGGGCGTGCTGGCGGTCGCAGGCAGGCTCGATCCGGTCCTCATCGATCTGTCGGTCGGGTTCGACCTGATCAGCGGGAACGGCATTGCGGTGAAGCTCACCGGCGAAGCGCAACTCGGCGAGACGCAGCGCAGCTACGGCGCCAATGTGAAGTTCTCGGCACCGTTCTGATGCCGAGAAGGCGGGCGCCTACTGGGCCTTCTCCAGCGCGGCGCTGAACCCGTTCAGGGACACCGGGACGACGATCTTGTTCTGGGCCGCATCCTCGAAGGTGACGCTTAGCGTGTTCCCCCGCTTCATGGGCACCATCAGCTCCTCGGTGGCGGGCGTGTCCGCGTAGCACCCGGAGGCATCGCAGGTTCGCAGCGCCAGCGACACCAGTTCCTTGTCGTCGACTGCGAGCTTCAGCCCCGCCGGCAGGAACAGCCCGAACGGCGTCTGCACAACCAGCACAGGCGCCGATCCGTCGCGCGGCAGGCTGACCGCCACCGCGGTCAGCAACTGACCCGAATTGGACAGCACCACGCGCTGCTCGATCTGGCAGGCCGGCGCCTCGCGTCGCCCCTCGCTGGTGCAGAATGCTCCCCACGGCGCAGGAGCTGGCGCCGCCGCGGCCTCAGCCGCGCCGCCCTCCTGTCCAGCCGCTGTAAGCGGCACGCACAAGAACATGAGGGCCGCGACAAGCGAGCCACCTAAGCGCTGCATTCGATACACTCCAAGGAAGGTGCTTCGAGTGTAGCCGGACCAGTCTACCCAGTCGAGTGCGGACGACCACCTCATGGTGATCTCGATCGAAGGACGCATCGAGCGAAGCGACTTGCTCGAAACTATCACAGCATCTCGCGGAGCAGTTCCACCGACCGTGCCGCAAAGGCCGGGTCGTTGATGTCGGTATCGATCTCCTCGAGCGGACGTCCCGGCCGGGGTGCCCGTCAATGGCGCTGAACAGGGCCGTGTCGGCATCCGGATCGTGGAACACGCCGCCCTCGACCACAATCGATGAGATGTGAGCTGCTGCTGGTTTGATGGACAGGCAGTTAGGTCAACCTAGCTGCATTTTCGAACTCCACGGGGGCTGAGGTAGCCGATGGTGGAGTGTCGTGTTTCGGATTGTAGAAGCGCACGATGTAGTCGAACACGTCCGCCCTCGCATCGTCCGACGCGCCCCATAGGTGCGGTCGCCGCCAGCAAAGCTGGCGCGGACCCCCGCAAGAAGAACTTCATCTTCCCGAGCCCGCTTGCTGGGCGAGCGGTTGAGCCAGCCATGAAAGCCCGACCGGGAGACACCGAGCGCCTCACAAATCCAAGACCGGCCAGATCACTCGGTGCTTCGCGATGAACCCGAAGATCATATCGAGTCCCTGGCGAAATAGGCCGCGCCTCTTTCAAGATATCGCGCTCCGCCTTGAGCCTGGCGACCTCCTTGCGTAGCCGGTCGATCTCCAACTGCTCGGGCTTCATCTGACTCTTGCCGGGAAACGCCTGCTGCGCGCCACAAGCAGTCTACGCCAACTAGTCCGCTTCGCGCCACAAGCGGTCGCTGCCGTTATTTTGCGCCGTGGGCATACAAGGTGCCCGCGATCAAAGCGGCGAGAACGCTGCCCGGTCTACTGCATCGGGGCGATGAACAGGCTCCAGAAGTACTCCGCCGCGCCCTCTGCGCTGAGGTGCTTGACCTCCATGCCGGCCGAGGGCATCCCCATGCCACTTAGGAACATGCCTTGGTCGTCGGCTTCGACGTTCAGGATTTCGTTGACGGCATTGCCCTCCTCCGAATGCGAGAAGGTGATGGTTTTGCCGAAGCTGCCGCCAAGCGCGATCTGGCACACGGACTGCAGCTTTCCGTTGCGATAGAGCCGCGCGACGAAGCGGTTCGAATCGACCACGCGAAACGCCGTGTCGATGCCGTCGTTGCGCGCCTTCAGCTCATTAAGCGAGCCCATGAAGAAGCGCTCGATGAACTCGAACGTCTCCTCGCGAAACCGGTCGATGTCCGCGTCCGTAAAGGTCTTCTTGAGCGCCAGATTGCTGCTTCGCGCGCTCGAGCTCACCTGCGCTGCGACGGGGGGCCGTGCCGCCAGCGTCGCTGCGACCGCCGTCGTCCCCGCCGCTGTCGCTGCCGAGGCCGGTCCGTTGATGGCGCGCCTTATGTCCTTGGTGATTTCGAGATAGGCCTCGTCGATATCGGCGAAGCGGCTCACCGCTTTGCCGTCGATCGGCGTTGCCCGTAGCCTGCCGAACGGGGCTTCGGTCCACTCGCAGGGTCGAAGGATCACCGGGATGACGCGGGCTGTCCCCTCGTGATGCCGCTCAAGCGCCCGCGCCATCTCGACATCGTAGCAATATGCCGAGCCGAGAAAATCCGGACTCACTAGAAGCAGGATGATGTCCGCGCGTTCGATGGCCTCGTCGATCTTTCCCGCGAAGTCGTCGCCGGCGACGATGCGGCGGTCGTGCCAAGTCGCGATCAGGCCCTGCCGTTTGAGCATAGCCAGACCGAGCTCGAGACGATCGCGGTAGATCTCGTCCTTGTGCGAATATGAGAAGAACAATGTCGCCGCCGATGTGCTCGCGCTCTGGACCGGTTGCCGCGTTTCGACCGGCGGGCGAATGGCCGCTGGCGCGGCGAGGGGCTTAGGCGATGCGAGCGGGCGTTCGTCCTCAGACTCAGGCGCAAGCGGAGCGTCAATCGCAACTGCAACTAGGTTGGGTGGCCTGATTTCGTAGCCCACCTCATGCGTACGAAGCAGCTGGTTGATGACGCCAGCATCGGGCAGCTCGAGGTTGGGATCGGATTTCAGCTCTTCGCAGCCGTCGTAAAATGCCTCGATGAACAGAGGCGCGTTCGACGCTGCTGAAGACAGATAGTCGCCCAGATCAGACTCGGCCCAGCTCTCACTTGAGCTTGCGGCGTAGCTGCGGCCACTCACGCCTGCAAAGCGCTTCTTGAAACCTTCGAAGATGCCCCAACGCTGGCCCTGCGCTGCAATCTTCGCGATCAGATCGAAGAATGCGCTTACCGCATGCGGCGAAATCGGACCGGGGTTGCCGTATCTCCAGCCGGACTCAAGTTTCATCGCGATCCTCGTAACAAGCGCAGATACGCATCAGACGACACCAAGGCAAAGGCGCGGGCCGGTCTTCCGACCAGCCCGCGCCGCCTGCCGGGTCCCTTGTCTTCACTTATGAAAGCGCGGCGTCCATCGATCAAGCACGACGGCGTCATCTTCCTCGTCATCGTCATCATAGCCCTGCGCCTGTGCTGTCAGCTTCGATGAGTGCAGGATCGTGAGCGTCTTGCCGTAACTGCCAAGGCCGATGACTTCCTCCGAAACCATGTGCGAGCCCGGGCAGTCGAACCAATCCATGAGATCGACGCGCTCGGTCATGCTACGCGCCGCCGCAACGTTGGCGGCATTGGCACCAAACCGCGCCGTGGCCGTGCCCTGCGGCACCGGCGTTCCAGCCTTGAGCCACCGCACCTTGGCTTCCTTCATCGCATCGGAAAACAGACAGAAATCGATTGCGCCATCCTCGCTGACGACGACCGAGACGGCACTGCGCCCCACCTGCGCATAGCGCACCGCGGACGCCGTCAGCGACGTGTTGCATTCCGCTGCCATCGCGCGAATCACCTCAAGCCCGTCCTCATAGCGATTGAGAATGGGTTTGAGCAGCGAGCGCGGCATAAGCAGTGCCGCCGCGAAAAAATCCGCCTCCTGCTCGTACGGGTCACGCGATCCGAATCCGGCGTGCGATTTGTGCGGCCCCGCCGCGAGCAACTGCTCGACATGACCGGGCAAAAAATAGTGCCCGAGTTCGTGGCCGACGCTGAAGCGCTGAAACCCCTCACTCGCAATATGCGTCGCGTACATGATGCCGAAGTTGGTATCCCACTGCGCCAGCATGCCCGAAAACCCGGTCGTGGTCGGCGGTGCCGCCTCGACCGAGATGTCCTTGTCCATCGCGATGCCCATCGGGTCGATGGGCAATGCCGCCAGGCCCATGTCGCGCAGGACCTGCTCGGCCGTTCCCTCGGCCAAAGCCAGCCGGGGGAACTTCAGAATCATTTTCTGCCGCTTTCCAGCTTGCCGGTCTTGAGCATGTTGATGAACCCCTCGACCGTGTTGAGGTCGGCGTCGGACAGCGTGCCCAGATGCCGATGCAGGCGCTGCGAACTCTCGACCCGGTCTATGGTGTCGACGCGCCCCAGAAGGTAGTCGGTACTCACGTCGAGCGACTTGGCGAGGCTGCGCAGATTGTCGAAGGACGGTTTGCGCGCGCCGTTCTCAAAATGTGAGATCGAACTGGGCGGCAACCCGGCCTTCTGCGCCAGCTGCTGCTGCTCAAGTTCGCGCAACATACGCGCCGCTCGCAGCCTTTGCCCAAATAGGTTCTCATCCCCAACATTATCCGACATGCCGCTCCCGACGCGTTCACTTGACGAATTCGCCATCCACCGTATATGGATGGCGAATTCGCCAAGTATGCATGACGGACTCAGCTGGCGCAAGCACGGTGCTGACCCCGCCTCGACAGAACAGGAGCGTCCACCATGAACCACACCGACCCGATCCTTCAGAAGATCGCGCGCTTCAGCCCGCAGGACATCCTGCTGGCCGACGTCGCGATCCGCATCCAACTCAGCCCCACCGAGTACCTCGCCGCTATCAAGCATTTCGAGACGATGGCCGAATGGATCGACCGTCGCGGCAGCCCGCTCGAAGGCCGCGTCAGCGGCTTCTACCCCCAGGGCGGCTTCTCGACGGGCTCGGTGATCAGCAGCCACAGCGATCGCACCGAGTTCGACCTCGACGCTATGGCCCAGATCGACTGGACCCACAACATCGATCCCGAATACGCGCTGTTGACCACGCACGAGGCCGTCGCTGCCGAAAAAGGCTCGCGCTACCACGACAAGGCCGAACGCAAGACCCGCTGCACGCAGATCCAGTACGACGGCATGCACCTCGACGTGACGCCGGCGGTGCTGATCGCATCCCGCGATCCCAAGACCAGCCTGATCTTCCACTCCAAGCCGTCCGACCCGACGGTGCGCAAGCAGGCGCTCTACGCCAACCCCTTCGGCCTTGCCGAGTGGTTCAACGGCCGCACCAAGGCGGACGTCGCGTTCGGCACCTACTTCGAGCAGGCCTCGCTCGATTTCTCGCGCAGCCGCATTGTCGCCAAGGCCGACGCGACGCCGGTGCCGGCGCAGTTGCCCGCCTACCGCAAGTCGCGGCAGGTGATCACCCTCCAGCTCATCAAGCGCTGGCGCAACGTCGCCTACGATCGCCGCCATCGCAGCCTGCGGCTGCCGCCATCCGTGCTGCTCACGTACTATGTCGGCGAGCATACCGGCTCCGAGCGCTCCCTGCTCGATGAGCTGATCCACCACGTCAACAGCATCATCCTCGTGCTTGAAAGCGCCGCGGCGTTCGGCCAGCTCATTCACGAAGCCAACCCGACCTGCGACGAGGACATCCTCACCGACCGCTGGCCCGGCAACCTCGCCGACCAGAAAATCTTCCTCGCCGAGCTGCACGTCTTCGCCGGTAAGCTCGACCGCCTCAAGAAGGGCACCTCGCTCGACCAGATGCGCACGATCCTCGAGGACCTCTTCGGCGAAACCCCGGCGCGCGACGCCATGGCCGCCTTCCGGCAGCGCCATGTCGACGACAACGCCGCCGGCAAGGGCCTCTATCTGCCTCGCATCGGCGCGGTCCCCGCGCTCGGCTCGGCTGCGGTCCCGTTGACCGCGAAGGCGGTGCCTTACAGCACCCCGTTCGGGGACTAGGCCATGCCCCTCTCGGCCCGCGCGCAAAACGACCGCATGCGGGCCGAGTTCCCGGGATTCAAGCTCGTCCTCGACGCCGGCTTCATGGCCGCCTGGGAGGGCGAGCTCACCCCGTTCTGCCAGACCTACCGCGTGCGCATCACCTATATCGCGCGGCGATTTTTCAAGAATTTCACCGTTGCCAATCCGTCGGTGTCGATCATCGTGCTCGATCCGCTGATCGGCCCCGATCCGCGCGGCACCGGCGAGCCGCCGGAGCACACCTACCGGTGGCAGCGGCCGCCCGAGTATCCGGCGCTCTGCGTCTTCGACCCGCTGACCGACGAATGGACGCGTGAGAAGTCGATCGCAGACACCCTCATGCCGATGATCATCAAGTGGTTCATCTTCTTCGAAGACTGGGTGATCGACGGTGTGTGGCGCGGCGGCGGCCGCCACCCCGAACTGCCACCGATGGAGGACGCATGCCCGACAGCACCCTTAAGCCCGGAGGACCGCGCTCGGCGGGCGCGATCCCGCAGCGCCGCGTTCCACAGCCTTGGCCGAAAGATCGGCGTTTTCGGATCCTATCCCTGGATGGAGGAGGCATACGCGGCGTGTTTCCTGCCGCGGTTCTCGCCGAGCTCGAGCGCCGCTACTGCGGCGATCGTCGCGTCGCCGAATATTTTGACCTCATCGCCGGCACCTCGACCGGCGGCATCCTCGCCCTCGGTCTTGGCGCAGGACGCACGGGCGCAGAACTCGAGCGGCTCTATATCGACCGCGGCCCTGAAATCTTCCCCGAACGTGGACGCTCAATCGCGGGCCGCCTGAAGTCCCTGCTCCAGACCGGTATGCAGTTCGTCCTCTACCGCTACGACCGGACGGCGATCACCAGGGTGGTCACGGACACTCTGGGCGAGAAGCTGTTCGGCGAGTCGACCAACCGGCTCTGCATTCCCGCCTTCGACGGCAAGCACAGCGAGGTCTTCGTCTACAAGACGCCGCATCACGCCGACTACAAGTTCGATCGCTTCGAGCTGATGAGCAGTGTCGCGCTCGCAACCTCGGCTGCACCGACCTTCTTCCAGCCGTTCAAGTCCGGCGGCTACCAGCTCGTCGACGGCGGCGTCTGGGCCAACAACCCGATCATGCTGGCAGTGATCGAAGCGCTCATCTGCTTCGAGCTCGATCCGACGCAGATCGACGTGCTCAGCATCGGCTGCGGCGAAGCCCCCTACCTCGTCAAGACGCGGCATACGGTGCTGGGCGGCAGCCTGTTCTGGGCCGATGCCATCTTCGCGGCGATGCGCCTGCAGTCCCTGGCCGCGACCAATCAGGCGCGCCTGCTCCTCGGGCCGCCGTCGATCGTCCGGCTGCTACCGCAGAATCTTACACCGTCCATTGCCCTCGACGACACAAGGCGCGCCATCGACCTGTTGCCCGCCGAGGCAGCATCGGCGGTTGAGGCGAATGCGGAGCGCATCGCCGCCATGTTCTTCGCCGAACCCGCTTCCCCCTTCGTGCCTGTGCCTGCCCCCACGAACTAGGTGTGTCCCTCCTTTGTTCCTAGAAACGAGGCACCGGTGTTCGGGCCCGCGATAGCTTCTTCTCACCGGTCGGCACGTAATTGTGCGATCGCAGTCGCCGCAAGGATGCCGGTCGGCAACTCGTGGCAGCGAGTGTCTGCTTTGGGCCAGAAGCGGTCACATACCATGTCGGACAATTGTCACCCCAAGACCAGCGCCGAAGGCCCGCCGTCGCGTGATTAATGTCTGATGTGGTTCCAGGATTCTGGGCTAAAGTCGCGCGGGATCATGGAGTCGCATCGAGAGTTAGTGCTCCTTGAGCCGGCGACCGAGGGTGGGTCCTCTAAGACTGCCCTGGCATTCCTGAAGGCTAGCCTTCATACCAGTTGGAGTCGCAGTATCGACACCGTCGAACCGAGTATTCTCGAGCGTGAGCTGGAAACATTCCGGACGATCTATCCGGCCAGAGAGCTGACTAGCGGAGCAACGGTGTGGCGCTATCGCCTTACGCCCGCAACCGGACCCGTCGCCTTGATGCTCCATGGCGGCGGTGGGTCCGCGGACAGCCTGTTCCGCTATGCCGCAACGCTCAGCCCGCACCTGCAGCTCCTCCTGCCTTCCCTCCCGGCGAGCGTCGCCACCGTGGACGAGGCCCTGGCCGGGATCCGCGCGGTCATCGCGCATTCGGGGACCACGCCTTCGAACTACGTGGGTTTTTCCATGGGCGGCATGCTGGAGCAGGTCATGCTGCGTGAGGACCCCCACGGTATTCGCAGTCTTACGCTGTTTCATTGTCCGCCCCCTGGCGCGGCCTTTGCCGATGCGCTCGAGAGGCGTTCGGTGCTGATGCATCTTCTTCCAGCCCTTCTGGCCCCCCTCGTGCGGTTGCGGGTGCAGCGCGAGCTCGCCGCCTCGGGGCTTGATGGCGACGAGCTCACCTTCTGGGCCGACTACTATTCCAGCCCCGAGGTCCTCGCCCGAACCCGGGGGCACCAGGCCATCGTCCTCGATTACCTCCGCAACTGCAGCTTTGCACCGGACCAGCTTGATGGCTGGGGCGGCAGGGTACAGATTTTCGAAACGGCCACGGACAAGGTCATTCCCGGAACCGAGCGGGCGCGCCTGAGGCAGCTGTACCCGAACGCCACGGTCACCACCTTCGAGAACGGCGGGCACCTCGGAAACGGCATCACCAGGTGGCGCGAGGTTTCAGATCGTATTGCGGCGATATGCCGACACCCCTCGGGGGCTAATATTGCCACAACCCGCTGATGTCTGGTGCATCTTTTCTGCAGTCCGCGGCTTATACGACCTGCCCGAAAAGGAACCCGACTCCGGAGGTGACGGCCATTGCCAGCACACCCCAGAACAGCACGCGTAGCGCTGGCCTGACGATGCCCGCGCCGCCCGTCAATCCGCTCAGCGCTCCGAGGACGGCGAGCGCTACGGCGGTGACGCCCATCGTCACCCACCGCAGGATGCCGGTCGGCTTCAGCACGGCGGCGGCGAGGGGCACCGCGGCGCCCACCGCAAACGTGGCTGCAGACGTCCAGGCCGCCTGACTAGGGTTGGCGGCGAGGTGTTCGACGATGCCCAGTTCGTCACGCGCATGCGCGGTCAGGGCATCCTTGGCCGTCAGTTTCCTCGGCAACCTTTTTGCGCCAGTTCCCGACTGAGGCCCCGTTCTACATAGATGCCGGCGAGTTCCGCCAGTTCGGCCTCCGGCTGCTCCGCCAGCTCCTGCCGTCCTCGCGCCATGTCCGCCACTTCCGTATCGGCCTGGGGGCGAACCGAGACATATTCGCCCGCCGCCATGGAGAGGGCTCCCGCGATCAGACCCGCAACGCCGGGGAGATGATCGTCCGATGGTCGGCCGTGCTGGACGCTGTGCCGACGATAAGGCTGGATGTCGACACGATCCCGTCATTGGCACCCAGAACCGCGGCGCGGAGCCACCCATTCTCCCCATTGCGTGGCGTTCGGTGTGTGTATGCATGCGGCTCATCGGTTCCCCGTGTGCTTTCTGTCCGGGTGGCGCGCTCGGGCTCGCCCCGCGCCCTTAGGCGATGGCGAATGTCGCCGTCGCCCAAGTACGGTGCATGCCGTCGGCCTCAGGCGCCGCGGATCGCAGCTTCGACGTCGGCGACCGGATGTCCGGTCAGGTCCTTGGAGATTTCCCCCAGGAGGATGGCGCTCAAGGCCTTATGATAATGCTTGCGCATCTCCCCCAGCGCCCGCGGCGCGCCGATGATGACGAGGCCACTGATGCGGCCACCAAGCACCTCTTTGTTCAGGTAGTCCATGACGCTGGCCGAGAAGTTGTCTTCGTTCGCCTGGCTCTCGTCTGGATTGGATGGGCTGGTCTGGCGCGAGCCGCTGCGCTGGTTGTCGCGGCCAACGGCCTCGTGGGCAACCGGTGCGAGCCTCAGTGCCGTCTCGTCGCCCGCGTTGCGGAAGAGGTTGAGCCGTTCACCATCCGCCACAGCGACGTTGGTGCCTTTGGGAAGCATCATTGGACTATTCTCCTGGTGAGGCGTCGAGCGCACTTGCTCTCATGCGCGACGTGTCGGTCAGTTGCGGTGGCCCAACAAAAGGTTGGTTTGGCTACACTGTCGTGTAGCCGCCATCGACAAGGTAGTAACCCCCGGTCACGAAGGACGCGTCGTCGGACAACAGGAACCGCACTACCTTGGCCACCTCGTCCGGCCGGCCAAGGCGTCCCAGCGGGTGCCGGCCGATGAGCACCTCCCGGAACGTATCGGGCAGGCCCGCCAGCAGGGGCGTGTCGATATAGGCCGGGCCGACGCAGTTAATGCGCAGCCCCTGCGGCCCGTACTCCGCCGCCGCGTTCTTGGTGAGTCCGACGACGCCGTGCTTGGCGGCGGTATACGCGCCGTTCCCCAGGGCAGCGACAGTACCGTGGATCGAGGCCATGTTGACGATTGCCGATTGGGCGCCGCCGGCCTCCAGCATCGCGGGGATCTGGTAGCGCATGCCGTACATGATGCCATTGAGGTTGATGCCGATGACGCGGTCCCAGTCGTCGATGTCGACCTCGCCGGCAGGCGCCTGCCGACCACCAATGCCGGCGTTGTTTACGGCGTAGTGAAGCCTGCCGAAGCTGCTCAGCGCGAAGTCGACCGTCTTCATGCTGTCCTCGGCCATCGACGTGTCGCCGACAAAGGGCACAGCCTTGCCGAAGCTCCCGATCTCGTCGGCAACGCGCTCGGCGGCGCTCCGGTTGATGTCGCTAACCACCACGCTCACGCCCAGTCCGGCAAGCTCCTTGGCGATGGCCTCGCCCAGGCCGGACCCGCCACCCGTGACGATTGCTGTTTTTCCATCGAACGACATCGGCTTTCTCCGTCGACCGCCAGTGCTGAGCAACTTGGCCCATGTCAGTTGGGGTATTCCCGCCATGAACCCGCGAGCTATGCTACGAGGCAAACGCCAGACTCTCGTTGATGCAGATCAAACACCAATGCCGGTGTGCAGGCTAGCTTGGGTCTGAGCCGCTTCCGCTGACCACGGCGGCCCCCGCAGTGCCTCCGGGAGGTCAGGTGAAGGGGCAGGGTGCCTCTCGTTCATTCAGCACATCAGGAGACGTCATGATCAAGAACATCGCCGTCCATCTCACGGGGTCTTCGGAGGATGATATCCGCCTGGCGTATGCCGGTGCCTTGGCCGAGCGCTGCAATGCCAGCATCACCGGCCTGCAGGTCAACGTGATGCCCGCCATCGTCTCGATCACGGATCCAACCGGATCCGCATTCCTGCAGCAGTTGATCGCGACGTCGAACCAGCAGGCGGAGGTCACTGGCGAACGCCTCGGGAAGCAACTCGCGCGTCTTGGCTCACCGAGCGAGCTTCGCCGCCTCGACATCTTCCCCGACGAGGTCGGCATCACGCTCGCCACGGAGGCGAGGCTTGCGGACCTGTTCGTGGGGACGCGCCCCTATGGCGATCCGGCCAAGACCGAAGCGACTGAAGAAGCGGTTTTGCTGCGGTCGGGCCGACCCTGCATCTTCCTGCCGCCCGACATGCAGAAGGCGCCGAAGTTCGACAGTATCGTGGTCGGCTGGAAGAACACGCGCGAGGCCGCCCGAGCCGTCGCCGATGCCCTGCCGCTCCTGCAGCAGGCCGATCGGGTGGACGTGATCAAGGTCGCGGAAGAGGCATCCCCTCCGGCAAGTGCGCCCGGCGTGGATATCGGCCGCTATCTCAGCCGGCACGGCGTCAAGACCGAGATCAGGACCGCGGCCAGCGACCCCGACACGGGCACGGCCCTGTTGCGCGAAGCCAGGGCATCGGCGGCTGACCTGATCGTGATCGGCGGTTACGGTCATTCCCGGTTGCGCGAATGGGCGCTGGGCGGTGCCACGCGGGAACTGCTTTCCAACGCCCCCGTGCCGGTGTTCATCTCGCACTAGCGGCCCATGACGATCCGCAACCTTGATCCCTGCTTCGTCCAGAACCCTCCCTACCCCGACATGTGATATCACCCTTGCTTCTGGATTCTTGGCCAAAATAATTTGCAAACTTTCAACATGTAAGTGATCCTGATGCTCGTGAGTAATGAGCACTGCATCAATACCTGAGACCATTGGTGTCTCGCTATAATTCCCCGGGTCCGTCAGAATCCGCGCTTCGTCTATTTCAATCAACAGGCAGCAATGCCCAAATTTGGTGATAATCATACTTGTTTTTCTAGCTCTAAAAATTGACCCTCACTCACCACTTCAATTTGATTATCTATCACCTTCAGAGCTGAAGCATCATCCAAAGCATAGACGGTCTGAGGAAATTGATCGGCCAGCGATTGGATGAGCGGTTTTCTTAGATGGGAAAAGTAATCAGAATTGAGATGAGGGAGGATAGAA
>DAORUH010000021.1:0-30664 GCA_035433065.1 Devosia sp.
GCGCTGGTGCGCGTCGGGCGCTGCGGCTCTTCGGCGGGTGCGGGCTCGACGGCGGGCGCGGCCCACGCCTCCTCGAAGGCCCGTGCCATCCTCGCGGCGGCCTTGCCCGCACCGACCACGATGGTCCGGCCGCGTGGTTTTTGTGGCAACCGGCCCTCGAACTTGCCTTCGGGACCGGCGCCCTGCAGTGCGGCTTCGAACAGGCTGCGCAGGAGGCGCAGAGCGGAACTGTCGCGATCGGTTGGGGATGAGAGTGCCTCTCGGTGGGCGGTCGGCATATGGCGAGGCATGGTCAACGCGTATCCTTGGCCGTGACTGGTGAACGGGATCCCGGGCCTCGCCGGGATCGATGCGTTGGCCGGTCCTGCTGTGGACAGCGGCCGGCCAACGACGGGCCCTACCTGTGGTTGGGGTAAGCCATATCGCGCAGGAAGGTGCTGATCGGCGGGAAGTAGGTGATGACCATCAGGCAGGCGATGATCACCAGCACGAAGCCGAGCAGCTTGGGTATGATCCGGTCCAGCGAAATGCCCGCCACCGAGCACGCCGCGAAGAGGTTCACCCCGAACGGCGGCGTGATCATCCCCAGCGCCAGGTTCACCACCATGATGATGCCGAAGTGCACCGGATCGACGCCGAGGCTGATGGCGATCGGCGCAAGGATCGGCGCCAGAACGATGACGGCCGAATTGGTCTCGATGAACATGCCGATCACGAACAGCGCCATGTTGACGCCGAGCAGGAAGATGGCCGGGTTGTTGAGGTGCTCGATCAGCCAGGAACCAATCATGTCCGGCACGTTGGCGCGGGTGATCAGGTAGCTGAACACACCGGCATTGGCGATGATGAACATCACCACGGCCGAGGAGATCACCGACTTCTTCAGGGCAACTCCGATTTCGACCCACGTCAGCTCGCGGTAGATCAGGCCGCCTACGACGAGCGCGGCGAACACCGCAACGACAGACGCTTCGGTGGGCGTCGCGGCGCCGCTGTAGATGCCGCCAAGGATGATCACCGGCAGGAGGAGCGCTGGCAGCGCCTGCCAGGTAGCCGTGAGGAACGTCAGCCGGCCGACATGGTCGTCCTTACCGTACCCCTTCACCCGTGCGGTGATGAGCACGTAGACGATGAGCGCGCCAGCGATCAGGAAGCCGGGGCCAAAGCCGGCAACAAACATTTCACCGACCGAGACCTGCGCAGTCACGCCATAGAGGATCATTGGAATCGACGGCGGGATGATCACGCCGAGTTCGGCGGAAGTGGCCTGCAGGGCTGCGGCGTAGGACACCGGATAGCCGTGCCGGACGAGCGCCGGGATGAGGATCGCGCCGATAGCGAACGTTGTCGCGATCGAAGAGCCGGAGATCGCGGCGAACAGCATGCAGGTGAGCACGCAAGTCGCCGCGAGGCCGCCCTGGACTCCGCCGACAATCGACTTGGCGAAGTTGACGAGGCGGAGCGAGATGCCGCCACGCTCCATCAGGTTGCCGGCGAGGATGAAGAACGGGATGGCGGCGAGGGGAAACTTGTCGATGGCGCTGTACATCTCCTTTGGCAGGATCAGCATCGGCGTTTTCGACACGTAGAGCGCGAGGGTGTTGGCCACGCCGATGGACACGGCCACCGAAACGGACAGCGCCAGACCTACGCACATTGCAATGAGCAAGACGACAGGCATTTAATATCTCACTGTGCGTTTTCGAGTTCTTCGTGCTTCGGCTCAAGGTAGTTGCCGACGACCGCGACGATCGAAAGTATCGCGCCTATGGGGATGGCCAGGTACGCCCAGATCATCTTCAGCCCGAGCGCTTCGAGGCCGATGATCGTCTGCAGCCCACCGGCCGCGATGCAGTACTGAATCGCCCAGTAGGCGAGCATCAGCAGGAAGCCGATCGTTATCGCCGCAACGAGCAGTTCGAGCTTCGGCCTGTGCCGGGCGGGAATCTTGCGGTGCAGCAGGTCGACCGAGACCATAGCTCCAAGCCGGAACGCCATCGGGATGCCGAGAAATACCATCCAGATCAGCAGGATCCGGATAGTCACCTCGCTCCAGGGCGTCGGATACTTGAACAGGAACCTGGTGACGATCTGCAGAAGTCCGATGCATGAGGCGATAGCGAACAGCACGCACGCAATCACCAGCGTCGCCTTCGTTATTCCGCGTTCAAAGCGCAGAAAGGTGGATTTCATCGTGGGGTCTCTTGTTGCCGTCGCGACGGCGCTCGGCTCAGACGCGGGCGTACTGGGTTCGCCGGAGGACCTGCGAACCCAGTAGCAGCGCTTCGAACTAGTTCTGGGCCGCCTGAATGTCGGTCAGAACGCTCCCGAAGCGGGTCCCGAAGTCGGCGTAGACGGGAGCGAGCACGTCGATGAACTTCTGCTTGTCGATGCCCTCGACAACCGTCACGCCGTGTTCCTTGAGGTACTTGATGCCGTTCTCTTCGTCCGAGTCGACGCGGGCGCGGTTGACGACGACGGCAGCCTTTGCGGCTTCGGTAAAGTGCGCCTTGTCCGCATCGGACAGGCCCTGCCACAGCCCGGCATTCATTAGGAACACGGCCGGCGCGTAGACGTGGCCGGTCATCGACACGTACTTCTGCACTTCCTCGAAGTGGTTGGCGAGGATCACCGAAAGCGGGTTCTCCTGGCCGTCCACGACGCCCTGCTGCAGCGCGGCGAACACTTCGGTGATCGCCATCGGCGTCGGGCTGATGCCGAACTGCTGGTAGGCCTGGATGTGGATCGGGTTTTCCATCGTGCGCATCTTGAGGCCCTTGAGGTCCTCAGGCGCCGCGATGGCGATCTTATTGTTGGTCATGTTGCGGAAACCGTTCTCGCCCCAGGCCAGCGCGTGCATGCCGTGGGCATCGAACTTGGTCAGCAGGTCCTGGCCGATGGGGCCGTCCAGCACGGCGCGGGCATGCGCATAGTCCTTGAACAGGAACGGCACGTCGAGCACCGCCACCTCCGGCACGAAGTTCGGAACCGGGCCGGTGGAGGTGAAGGCCATGTCGAGAGTGCCGAGCTGGACCGCCTCGACCGACTCGCGCTCGGCGCCGAGCGAGCCGTTGTAATAGGTCTCAATCGTGTAGCGGCCCTCGGTGCGCTTGGCGACTTCCTCGGCGAAGGTGTCGATCGCCACGCCGAAGTGCGAATCCTTCTGGAACGGAATGTTGATCTTGAAGGTCTGCTGCGCCACCGCGGGGCCAGCGATCAGGGCGCCTGCCATCAGCACGGCGCCGAACCTGGTAGCCAATCCTAGTTGCATTATCGTTCTCCTCCAGAACTCTCAGTAATGCCTGAGTACAATCTCGGACATCGGACCGTGAGGTTAGAGAAGGTTTTGGCACTGTCAATCAGCAACGCGGAAATATCGATTTGTCTTATTATATGCAGATGACGTCTATCATAGTACAATTCGAAATACATTGACACTCCATTTTGTCACACCTACCAATTTGCATTGCAGACATTCATTTATGGGAGGATTTGGTCGTGCGACATATACTAACTGCTGCCATCGCCTGTGTGGCCGTGGGCATTGCGGCTCCGGCCTACGCCCAGGCAGCGAACGATTTTCCGTTGGCAGCGGCGGCCGGCCAGGACAGCGGCGCCGCCGCCACCGCGCCTGAGGGCTCGGTAAACAGCGGCGCCTTCGACAAATCGGCCTGGCAGTACGGCACCGCTTTCGCCGCGCCGGAGCCGGCCAGCGAGGCCAATATCTGGAACCCCGTGAAGCTGAAGCTGATGCGCGGGGAGAAGGTGACCGGCGGTACCATGTTCTATGGCACCGACCCCGAGCTCTACTGCGCCATGGCGAATGCCGGCTACGACTACATCTGGGTCGAGATGCAGCACAGCCAGAAGGACTGGCAGGAAGTTGCGCGCATGTGGGCGGCCTGTCCCCATGCCAAGGCCGTGCCGGGTGTGCGCATCGCCTATACCGACGAACGCGAAATCCAGCACGCTCTCGATGCGGGCGCCCTCGTCCTGATCCTGCCGACCATGGATAGCGCCGCCGAAATGGAAGAAGCCCGCGATTGGGCGTTCTTCCCGCCGATGGGACGGCGCAGCAATGGCGGCGGCCAGGCCTTCACGCAGGCCATGTATGGCGGCGTGCCCGGCGGCTATCGCCAGACAATCAATGACAACCTCGTCGTGATCCCGATGATCGAGACGCTCGACGGCATCGCGGAGGCGGCCGAAATCGCCAAGGTTCCGGGCGTTGCGGCACTGTTTGCCGCGAGCGGCGACCTCGGCAACTTCACCGGCTACAAGCAGGGTGATCCGGACTACGAGCGCGTCATCAACATCGTGCACGACGCAGCGATCGGCGCCGGGGTGCGGCTTTGCGGCCCCTTCTCCTGGAAGGATCGCCCGGACTTCACCTGCTTCCAGAACACCAATGATCTCAACATCATCGCCCGCGGCGTGAAGGATGAGCTCGGTGATCTGGTCGATACGCAGGCCAAGCCTGCAGTCGGTCCCTGGGCTGCGAAGTAACCGCAGCCACCCTGCCCGCCGGTGGCCCAGGTCATCGGCGGGGTTTTTCTATCCAGCGGCACGCGGGCGCCGGGCGCCCCTTCCGCCCGTGGCGACCGCGACGGCGCCACCATAGGAGAGACGCATGAAGATCGGTTTCATTGGCCTCGGAATCATGGGGCGCCCGATGGCCCTCCATCTGGCAAACGCCGGGCACGAGCTGTTCGTCTTCGACAAGATGTCCGCGGCGCCCGAGGAACTGCTGGCCAAGGGAGCGCACGCCCTGCCCTCATCGCGGGAAATCGCCGCGGCGTCCGACGTCATCATCGTCATGGTGCCCAACACGCCCGACGTCGAAGCTGTCCTGTTCGATCCGAACGGGGTCGCCGAGGGCCTCTCGCCGGGCAAGACCGTCATCGACATGAGCTCGATCTCGCCGATCGCCACCAAGGGGTTTGGCGCGCGCATCAACGAACTCGGCTGCGACTATCTCGATGCGCCGGTATCCGGCGGCGAAGTGGGCGCCAAGAATGCCGGCCTGTCCATCATGGTCGGCGGCACCGAGGAAAGCTTCGCCCGGGTCAAACCGCTGTTCGAGCTGATGGGCAAGAACATCACCCTCGTCGGCGGCATCGGCGACGGGCAGACCACCAAGGTCGCCAACCAGATCATTGTCGCCCTCAACATCGAGGCCGTTGCCGAGGCATTGCTGTTTGCCGCCAAGGCCGGCGCCGATCCGGTGCGCGTCCGCGCCGCGCTGATGGGCGGATTTGCTTCTTCGCGCATCCTCGAGGTGCATGGCGAGCGCATGATCAACCGCACCTTCGACCCCGGCTTCCGCATCGAGCTGCACCAGAAGGACCTCAACCTTGCGCTCGAGGGGGGCCGCCAGTTGCAGGTGGCGCTGCCGAACACGGCAAACGCCCAGCAGTTGTTCAGCGTCTGCGCCGCCAATGGCGGTGCGCACTGGGATCACTCTGCAATGGTGCGGGCGCTCGAACTGATGTCGAATTTCGAAATCGGCAACAAACCGGCGTAGCGCCTTGTTCTCACGACAACACCACCACGGATAGACGATGATCTCCCTTAGTGTCATCTACACGATACAGCGCGGCAAGCAGGCCGAAGTGATCGAGGCCCTGAAGCGCATGAAGCGGGCCGTGACTGACCACGAGCCCGGCTGCCTCATCTACCAGGTGTCAAAACCCCGCGAGACCGACGACACGCTGATCCTCTACGAAGTGTACGAGGACGAAGAGGCGCTGA
Organism: Devosia sp.; assembly: GCA_035433065.1. GTDB lineage: Bacteria > Pseudomonadota > Alphaproteobacteria > Rhizobiales > Devosiaceae > Devosia_A. The sequence continues at coordinate 5,752 of DAORUH010000021.1, forward strand.
GCCACCATTCGACGTCGCCGCATTTCGAGACCATCATCAAGGGCCAGGTCATCCCCATGCTGGTCGGCCGCGCGCGAACCGTCTGCGACGTCGAGATTTCGTAGCACAGGGGAGGACTGGGCTCCGGTTCGAAGGAAGGCGGATCAGAATCGGTGGACGTGTAGATGCTCCTCGCAACCCGGGGTGCATCACTTTTGGATGTAGGACGAACTGACGCGTTGACCGTTTTCGAACGCGGTTCATACTCGACCTCAGGCCTGTGGACTCTGGCATGGGACGATCAATCGTCCGAAGCATGCAGTCCGCGCGCGGAGGCCGCCAGCACTCGCAGAAGGTGCAGCGGAAGGTTTGAGCAATCAGTTGCGGGAGGCGCCGGGCCGGTTTCAGGCCTACGAAGTCATCGGGCACGGCCATTGGCCGTTCGCCCGACCTACAAGTTCCCCATATTAACCGCCGTCCAGCCTGACCGGAGATGGAAGCGAAGCGTCGCAGGTCCACAAGAAGACCACGCCGTCAGGTATGAGTAGGAGGACCACTGCATTGACGTATCAGTCCATGACCAGCCTAGCGGCCTTTCCCCTGCCGCGGCTGCTGCCAAATGATGTTGCCAGATCCGCCCACGGTGTTGTCACCAGGGACATCGCGCTCAAGATAATGAGCGGTGAGTTTCCGGAAGGGAGCCTGCTCCCCAACGAAGCCGACCTGGTCGATCACTATCGCATCTCCCGCACCGCTCTCAGAGAAGCGATCAAGACGCTGGCCGCCAAGGGTCTTCTGGTCTCCAAGACCAAGATCGGCACCCGCGTGATGCCGAAGTCGCAATGGAACATGTTCGATCCACAACTGCTCAGCTGGCGTATCGAACTCGGTGTGGATTCGCGGTTCCTGCTGCATGTCTTCGAAGTCCGCCAGGCCATTGAGCCGGCAGCGGCGGCCCTCGCTGCCGTGCGCCGCAAGCAGTCGCATCTCGACAAGATGCGCTACTATCTCGAGGGCATGGAGAGGCGCTGCACACGCGGGAAAGCTACGCCGAACCGGATCTCGGTTTCCATCAGGAGATCCTGATGGCCTCGGGCAATCCGTATATGCGTTCGTTCAGCAGTCTGATCGAGGCCGCGATATCGTGCTCGTTCAGGGTCAGCGCGCCTGTCGACGACCCTACCCGGCACAGCAACTCCGTCGCGCGCCACCGCATGGTCTTCGAGGCCATCGAGGACAGCAACAGCTTCGTGGCCAGTCAGGCCATGACGCAGGTGATCGCCGAGGGCATCGAGAACGCCCACTGCGAACTCACCAGTCATCCAGTCTCCATCTCGATGCCGCTGCTGGTGCTCGCCTGAAAGAATGGCAGGTGGGCAACATTGCCCCCTGCTTCGCCGACCCGGCGTGAAATACTGCACTCCATTCCTGCTATCATAGTATATAACAATCATACTATAATACATTTGTTCTCAGGATGCTTCCGCGCGGCTGTATTTCCTGAGATGCTTCCTCCGAGGAACCAGAGGAGGAAGCCATGACGACCGATCCCCATGCAGGCTGCCCAGTTGCCCCGCCCAGTCGGCGCACCGTGATACGTGGCCTCGCTGCGACCGCGATAAGCCTGGCAGCGTCCCCGCTTGCCGCCGCCGAATGGACAACCAGTCTTGGCTATCCCGATCCGCGCGTGCGCGTGCTCGATCCGGCCGGCGCGTCCCTGCGCACCGGCATCGCCAAGGTGGAACAGCTTGCCACCGGCTTCAATTTCATCGAAGGCCCTGTCTGGTTCGGCGACCAGCACGCACTGGTGTTCAGCGATCTCGGCAACAACCGGCTTTATCGCTGGAACGATCTCACCGGCGAGGCCGAGGTGTTTCGCACCCCCTCAAACTACGTCAACGGCAACGCCAAGGACCGCGAAGGCCGGCTCATCAGCTGCGAGCAGCTGAACCGTCGCGTGGTCCGCACCGAACACGACGGCTCGATCACCGCCGTCGCCGAAAGCTTCGAGGGCAAGCGCCTCAACTCCCCCAATGACGTCATCGTGCGCTCCGACGGCTCGATCTGGTTCTCCGACCCGGCCAACGGCATCACCAACGACTACGAAGGCCGCCGCGCCGAACAGGAACAGGCCAACACCAACGTCTTCCGAGTCGATCCCGAGAGCGGCGAGATCACCGCCGTGATCACCGACATCCGCCCGAACGGCCTCTGCTTCTCGCACGACGAGACCAAGCTCTACGTCACCAACGGCGCCATGACGCCGCGCGGCATCCTCGTCTACGACGTCTCCGAGGACGGCGCCACGGTGAGCAATCCGCGGCCCTTCATCACTCACGAGAAGAGTTCGGCCGACGGCATCAAGTGCGACTGGAAGGGCAATATCTGGGCCAGTTGGGGCGCCGGTGACGGTGAGAGCGGCGTGCGCGTCTTCTCGCCCGAAGGCGTGCCGCTGCTGCAGATCGACCTGCCGGAACGTGCCGCCAACCTCTACTTCGGCGGCGAGGCCGGCAACCGGCTGTTTATGACCGCTCAGCAGTCGCTCTACTCGGTCTATGTCGGCACGCGGGGGGCAACCCTCATTTGAGCCAGCGCGGCGCGGCGGGGCTGCCGGTCCCCGCTGCGCCTGCCCGCTCCTCCCGCGTCAGGCCGGCCCGAGGAACCGCGCTTTGAAGCTGCGCCACCAGATTTTCACGCTCGCCGTCGTGCCACTGCTGGTGGCCATCATCGCCATTGCGGCGCTGCTCAACTGGCAGTCGACGAGTCTCGCGCGCGCCAGCATCGATGCGTTCGAGAGCAGCCTGCTGCCGGCCAAGGAAGCCGAACTGCTCAACCTCACCAACCTCGCCATCTCGGCGATCGACACCGTCTATCAGGCCGCCGCCATCGATGACGAGGACGCCAAGCGGCAGGTGCGCGACATCCTCGGCACGCTCGAATACGGCGAGGACGGCTACTTCTTCGTCTACGACTACGACGGCAACAACATCGTCCACCCGCGCCAGGCCTATCGCCCCGGCCAGAACTGGCTCGACCTGGTCGATCCCGACGGCAACCGCGTCATCGCCAGCCTCATCGCCAAGGCGCAGCAGGGCGGCGGGCTGCACCGCTACAAATGGGAGCAGCCCTCGACCGGCCGGACGGTCGACAAGCTCTCGTTCGCCGTCGGCCTCGACAAGTGGCGCTGGATGCTCGGCACCGGCGTCTATCTCGACGACATCTATGCGCGGACCCACAACGCCAAGGCCGAACTCAGCGGCCGCATCGGCGGCACCTTTATGACCACGGCGCTCATCGCCGTCCCCGTCGTCCTCATTGTCTTCCTGTGCTGCACGCTCATCACCTTCCGCGAGCAGCGCATGGCCGACACCAAGCTCAAGGCGCTCACCCAGCGCATCGTCGATACGCAGGAGGAGGAGCGCTCGCGCCTCGCCCGCGAACTGCATGACGGAATTTCGCAACACCTTGTCGGCGTGCGCTACGCCATCGACCTGGCGCGGCGAAAGATCGAGGGCAATACCGAGGACGCCCGCGCCGCCATCGACCGCAGCGCCGAGGCGCTGACCAGCGCCATCAAGGAGGTCCGCGGCCTGTCGCACGACCTCAGGCCGCGCATTCTCGATGACCTCGGCCTGAGCCCTGCCCTTAAGGCGCTGTGCGACCACTTCGCCGAGCGGACCGGCATCGCCGTCGAACTGGACTTCGGGCAGCTGAGCGCGCAGCTCAAGCCCGAGCCGGCGACCGCGCTTTATCGGGTCGCGCAGGAGGCGCTGAACAACATCGAGCGCCACGCCGGGGCCTCACGCGTGTCGCTGGTGCTGTCGAGCCACGAGGGGCGCGTGCACATGGTCATCAAGGACAACGGCCAGGGCATGGCGATGGACAGCCAGCGCCTCGGCCACGGCATTCGCAACATGCAGGAGCGCACCGCCCACTTCGGCGGCATCCTGCTCATCCAGAGCGCCGGCGCGGGCACGACGCTTCGCGCCCTGATGCCGCTATCCGCCTCTCTCACAGCCCCCGCCGCCTCGGAGGAAGCCGCATGATGACCGACCCCATCAAGGTCCTGCTGATCGACAATCACCCGCTGGTGCTCGAAGGTCTCAAGGCCATTCTCGATACGTTCGACAGCATCGAAGTGGTGGGCGCCGAGCCGTCTGCGCGCGCCGGACTCTCGGTTGCCCGCGACGCGCGGCCCGACGTGGTCCTCATCGATATCAACATGCCGCAGATCAACGGCATCGATGCCATCGGCATGTTCCGCGAAGAGGTGCCTGACACACGCATCCTGATGCTGTCGATGCACGACAGCCGCGAATACATCTCGACCTCGGTGCTGCATGGCGCGGTCGGCTACGTCCTCAAGGATGTTTCGACCGACGAGATCGTCGAAGCAATCGAGTCCGTGGCGCGCGGCGAAACCTACTTCTCCTCCGGCGTGACCGACGTCCTCCTGGACAAGCGGACCGATGATTCCGACCGGCCGCTCACGGCGCGCGAATACTCCGTGCTGCTGCTGATCGCCACCGGCCAGAGCAATCGCGAGATCGCCAATGCGCTGACCATTTCGTCCGCCACGGTCGAAACGCATCGCAAGAAGATCAAGAAGAAACTCGGCATCCAGACGACCGCCGACCTCACGCGCTACGCCATCCAGAACGGCCTCGCCTAGCCGCCCGCACCCCGCGTGGCATGCCCGCGCAGGCGCCCCCCATCGAGGGTCAGCGCACGCCGGCCGCGCGACGGCAAGAGCGCCGTAAGCCACTGTCTTTGCACACACATTCCTCCGCTACCCACTTGTGGGTAGCTCCCGCCACATTGCCTCCGCGGCCGATTGAGGCCCACCGGGGCGGGCTATAGCGTTGGCTTGTTCGCGAGCATTCCCTGGTGCGGAGCCATGGCTCCCCACACCGTCAACGAGCAGTGGAAGAAATCGATGAGACACATGATGGTTAGGCCTCGAGCCTTGCTATACGCGAGCGCATTTGCGCTGGTGGCGTCAATGGGAGGAGGGTCTCTACTGGTCAGCAGCGCGTACGCTCAGGAGGCCGCCCAGGCGCCGCGCTTCGAAGTGGACCCGTTCTGGCCGAAGCCCCTGCCCAACAACTGGGTGCTCGGCCAGACGATTGGTGTTGCGGTCGACAACACGGACCACATCTGGATCGTTCATCGCGGCTGGGACCCGGCCGCGCTCGACAACACTGAACTGGCCAAGCCGCTGACCGGCAACAACGCCGGCATGATCGTCGGCGAGTGCTGCAACCCGTCTCCCCCGGTCATGGAGTTCGACCTAGAAGGCAACCTGATCAGCGCCTGGGGCGGCCCGACAGACACGGGCGAATACGAATGGCCCGCCTCCAACCACGGCATCGTCGTGGACGACAAGGGCTTCGTCTATATCGGCGGCAACGGCGCCGGCGACTCCCACATCCTGAAGTTCACCCGTGAGGGCAAGTTCGTCGCCCAGTGGGGCAAGGCCAACGCCCGCGTCGAAGCTGCCGCGGCGGCGCCCAAGCCCGATCCCAACGCCAACTACCAGGGCGTTGCTCCGGCCGGTGCCCCCGCTGCCGACAAGCCCGCGCCGACCTACGCCGCCAACAGCAATGACAAGGAGAGCTTTGGCCGCGTCGCCAAGATCGACCTCGATCAGGGCGAGAACGAAGCCTACATCTCGGACGGCTACCTCAACCACCGCGTTGCCGTACTCGACATGGATAGCGGCGAGATGAAGCGCTACTGGGGCGCCTACGGCAAGCCCCCGACCGACGAAGTCCTTCCGCCCTACGTCGCCGGACTGGAGCCAGCCCAGCAGTTCCGCAACCCGGTGCACTGCGCGCCGGTTGCCAAGGATGGCCTGGTCTACGTCTGCGACCGTGCCAACGACCGCGTGCAGATCTTCAAGAAGGACGGCACGTTCGTCGAGGAAGTGTTCGTCGCCACTGACACGCTCGCCGATGGCTCGGTCTGGGACATCGCGTTCTCGGCCGATCCCGAGCAGAAGTATCTCTACATCGCCGACGGCGTGAACGAGCACGTGCGCGTGTTCGATCGCAAGTCGATGAAGGAGCTCTACACCTTCGGCTACGGCGGGCGGCAGCCGGGCATGTTCCTCGGTGTCCACAGCATCGCCGTGGATTCCAAGGGCAATATCTACACGACGGAAACCTACACCGGTAAGCGCCTGCAGAAGTTCGTCAACATGGGCGAAGCAGCGGTTCCGGGCGCCTCGGGCGTGGCTCCCTGGCCGATGTAAGGCACGCAACTTCGGGTGCCGGCTCCACGTGTCGGCACCACACCTCCCCTCTACCCGCGATGGTCAAGCAAATGAGCAGCGTTGGTCGGACGATCGTCTTCCTCCTTGTGGCTCTCGTGGCCTTCCTGCCGGCGCGCGCCGGCGCCCACGATGTGCCCGATCAGGTGACGGTCCTCACCTTCATCAAGCCCGAGGCGGGCGTCCTCAGTGTCGTGATGCGCGTGCCGCTGAGCTCGCTGCGCGATGTCGACATTCCGCTGACGGCCAACGGCTTCCTCGACATTGCGAACGCCGGCACGGCGCTCGAACATGCCTCCCAGCTCTGGATCACCGACTTCGTGAAGTTCTACGAGAACGGCACCCTGCTGCCGAAACCGGCCATTGCCGGGGCGCGCATTTCGCTGGCCGACGATCGCTCGTTTTCGAGCCACGAACAGGCGCTGGCGAGCATCACCGGCCCGCCGCTGCCCTCGAGCACTGAGATGCAGTGGGAAGCCGGCCTGCTCGATATCGCCTACACGTACCCCATCGTGTCGCCGGCCTCGGATTTCACCATCGATCCGCAGTTCTCGCGGCTCGGCGTCGAGGTCAAGGCGATGCTGCGCTTCCTCGGCCCCGATGGCAGCGACCGGGTCTTCGACGTGCACCCATCGGACGGCCCCGTCGCGCTCAATCCCAACCTGCGACAGACAGCGCAGCTCTTCGCCCGCCTGGGCGTCACCAGTCTCCTCACCAACATCGAGCACCTGCTGTTCCTCATCGCGCTCGCCCTGCCCTTCGCGCGCCTCCGCCCGATCATGGTGCTCGCCGCGACCTTCATGGTCGGCCAGACACTCTCGCTCGCCGGCTCCGCTTACGGCTTCGCCCCGCACACGCTGTGGTTCCCGCATCTGCGCGAGACGCTGATGGCGGTGTCCATCTTCTACCTCGCGATCGAGAACATCTTTGGCGCGCGGCTCGAACGGCGCTGGTGGGCGGCCCTCGGCTTCGGCCTCGTGCACGGCTTCGCCCTCGCCATCCCGCTCGCTGAGAACACCCAGTTCGCGGGCGACCACCGCCTCACCGCCGTCCTCTCCTTCGATATCGGGGTGGGCTTCGGCGCCCTCGTCGCGATGGGCGCAACCCTCGCCGCCGTCCTGCTGATGCTCAACCGCCCCCGGACGCGGCGCATCGGCATCATCGTCGTCTCCGGCCTGATCGCCCATTCGGCGTGGGACTGGATGCTGGAGCGCGGCGCAGCGCTGGCACGCTTCCCGCTGCCCACACTCGATGCACTCGCCGCATCCGGCGCCCTGTGGTGGATCATGGCCAGCGTCGCAACGGCGGGCCTGCTGTGGGTCGTTTCGATCCTGCGCCCCGATCTCCTGTCGACGGAACCCCGTAACGCGGGAGGGGACATGGCCCGCATCCCCGCCACGGTTCAGCCCCCGCGCGAGCAATGACCACCCTCCGGCCCCACCGCTGGCTGATCTTTGCGCCACTCGTGGCAATGGCGCTGACGGGCACCCCTGCGCTGGCACAGGACACCCCCGGCCTGCCGCTCGGCGCGCTGAGCCAGGCGCTCGGCGACCTGGTGTTCGAGGGATACCCCGCCGCCTTCATCCTCTGCGGTCTGTGGATCGGCCTCGGCCACGCCGGCGATCGCCGGCGGATCGTGACGCGCGGCCTCCTCGGGCTCACCGCGGGCGCCGCGCTGGGCCTCGTCATCGGCCTGCCGCCGTGGCTGGGCACAGTCGTTCTCGCGGCCGCGCTCCTCGCTGCGGCGCTGCTGATCTTCCCCCGCCGCGTCCCTGCCGCCATCGCCAGCCTCCCGCTGCCGGCGATCGCCGCCCTCGGCGGCATCCGCCTCGGCGGACTGATGCGCATCCCCGACATCACCGCCGGCTATCTTGCCGTCTACGTCGCAGCCTTCGCGTCCGTGGCGCTGTCCCTCCTCTGTGTCGGCGCCATCGTCGCGCTGCCGCTCTATCGCCGGGGCGGCACCCGCATCTTGCGCGGCGTGTCGGCCTGGATGGCCATCCTCGGCGCCATCGGCGCCGTAGCCTGGCCCCTGTCGCTGCAGGCGCGGCCCGGCATTTCCGTCGCCGCCACCCAGCGTGACCTCGCCGAAACCGAAATCCCCGGCGTCGTGAAGAGCCTCCTGGAAGGCGTCTACACCGCCTTCAGCCAGAACGGCGAAAGCGAGACCTATGACCGGCTCTCCGCCGTGCTCGAAGGCCCGGTGCTCGAACAGCTCTACCTGCAGCGCCAGAGCGCCCTGCCGCCCGACAGCGCCGATGCCCCCGACAGCGAAGTGGTGCGCGTCGATCTCGAAACCACCGATGCCCGGAAGGCCGCGACCGGCACCGGCTACGCCGTCCACGCCGCCTGGCGCGTCTGGGGTTTTGTCGGCCACTGGGGGCACGAGCACGAGCGGCTCAACCGCTACGAGGCCGACCTCACCATCGCTCCCTCGGGCGGCAGCTGGAAGATTTCGCAGTTCGACCTCCGCGATGTCGTGCAGGACGCCGCGGTGCAACCATGATCCGCGTGCGCGACCTCCAGTTCGCCTACGGCACCGGCGGCTTCGGCCTCGCGGTCCCCAGCTTTGATGTTGCGGCCGGGCAGAAGGTGGCGGTCGTCGGACCGAGCGGCTCGGGCAAGACCACGCTGCTCAACCTCATGTCCGGCATCCTCTCGCCCGACAGCGGCGAGATCAGCGTCGCCGGCACCACAATCTCGTCTCTCAGCGACCGCGACCGCCGCGCCTTCCGCATCCGCACCATCGGCTTCGTCTTCCAGGATTTCGGCCTCACAGAATACCTCAGCGCCCGCGACAACATCCTCCACCCCTACCGTATCACCGACGCGCTGCGCCTCGACGCGGCAACGCGCGAGCGCGCCGAGTTCCTTGCCCAAAGCGTCGGCATTGCCGACCGCCTCGACAGCTTCCCGCGGACGCTTTCGCAGGGCGAAAAGCAGCGCGTCGCCATCTGCCGCGCGCTGATCGCCGAGCCCTCGGTGATCCTCGCCGACGAGGCCACCGGCAATCTCGATCCCGACACCAAGGAAGTCATCCTCGATGTCCTCTTCGAGCAGGCGACGCTGGCGCAGGCGGCTGTCGTCGCGGTGACGCATGATCACGAACTGCTCCCGAAATTCGGGCAGGTCGTCGACTTCCGGCAGTTCCGGCGCGGAGGCGGCGCGTGAGCAGCTCCTTCTTCCTCGCGATCAAGTATCTGAAGTTCCACTGGCTGCGCAGCGCCGTCCTCTGTGTCGCGATGGCGCTCATCGTCATGGCGCCGCTCACCATCCAGTTGCTGCTCTCCGCCATCCAGCAGCAGCTCACCTCGCGCGCTGATGACACGCCGTTGCTGCTCGGCGCGCGCGGCAGCACGCTCGATCTCACCATCGGCAATCTCTACTTCGCCGGCGGTGCCGTGCCGCTGACCTCGATGGCGGCAGCCGAGGAGGTGTGGAACTCCGGCCTCGGCAACGCCATCCCGCTCTATGCCCGCTTCTCGACCGGTGGCGTGCAGATCGTCGGCACCTCCTTCGACTATTTTGACTACCGCCACCTGACGATCGCAGATGGCCGCGGCCTCGCCGTCCTCGGCGAAGCGGTCGTCGGGGCCGAGGCCGCAAGAAAGCTCGGCGTCGCGCCCGGCGACCGCATCATCTCCTCCCCGGAAAACCTGTTCGACCTCGGCGGTGTCTATCCGCTGCGCATGAGCGTCGTCGGCATCCTCGCCCCCACCGGCACGCCCGATGACGACGTGGCCTTCGTCGACATCAAGACCAGCTGGGTGATCGAAGGGATCGGGCACGGGCACACGGCTCAGGTGGCCGAGGCGCCCTCATCGGATGCCCCCGTCTCCACCTACAACGAGATCACCGACAGCAACCTCGACAGCTTCCATTTCCACGGCGCGGCCGCGTCCTACCCGCTGACCGGTGTGATCGTCGCGCCCGAGGACGAACGCGCCGCCACCATCCTCATGGGCCGCTATCTCGATGCCGACGCGCGGGTGCAGGTCATCCGCCCCAGCGAGGTCGTCGCAAAGCTGCTCGGCGACATCTTCCGCATCTCCAGCGTGCTCGATGCCGTCGTCGCCGCCATCGCCTGCGCGGCACTGCTCTCCATCGCGCTCGCCATCTTCCTCTCGCTGCAGCTCAGGCGCGACGAGATCGACACCATCGCCCGCCTCGGCGCCCGCAAGTCCACCGTGGTGCGGGTGGTGAGCGCCGAACTCATCGTGCTGTTCGCCGCGAGCCTCGCGCTGGCGGCGGCTGGCACCGCCCTCTTCATGCTCGGAAAGGAAACGCTGGTCCTATGGCTGCTCAAGTAAAGTACGGGATCGCCGCCTGCCTCCTGACCATCGCCGCCGCGAGCCCCGTGCAGGCGCATTTCGGCATGATCATTCCCTCCGACCCGATGGTCGATCAGGTCGACCCGCGCGAGTTGTCGCTCGAACTCTCCTTCTCGCACCCCTTCGAATCTACCGGCATGGACCTCGCCCGCCCCGCCGCCTTCGACGTGACGACCGGTGGCGAAACGCAGAGCCTGCTCGACACCATCGAGGAACACCCGGTGCTCGGCGGCGCCGGCTGGCGCAGCAGCTTCACCCCTGACCGTCCGGGCACCTACGTCTTCTCGATGGAGCCCCAGCCCTACTGGGAACCGGCGGAGGATGTGTTCATCGTCCACCACACCAAGACCTACGTCTCCGCCTTCGGCGACGACAGCGGCTGGGACGCCGAGTTGGGTCTCCCCACCGAGATCGTGCCGCTGACCCGCCCCTTCGCGCTCTGGGCCAGCAACGTGTTTCAGGGCATCGTCAAGGTCGATGGCGCGCCGGTCCCCTACGCCGAAGTCGAGATCGAACGCTACAACAGCGCGCCGCTCAGCGCCGTCCCCGGCGACCTGATGATCACCCAGACGGTCAAGGCCGACGCCAGCGGCGTCTTCACCTACGCCGCCCCGGTCGATGGCTGGTGGGGCTTTGCCGCCCTCAGCACCGCGTCCGAGCAGATGGAAAAGGACGGCGCCATGAAAGACGTCGAACTCGGCGCCGTCCTCTGGGTCCGCTTCGAGGCATGGCCCAAATGACCCGGACCCTGCAAACACTCATGCTGGCCACGCTCCTCGCCCTCACCGGCGCCGCGCCAGCCCACGCCCACCAGCTCAACGTCTTCGCCTCCGTCGCTGGCGAAACGATCACCGTCGAAGGCAAGTTCTCAAGTGGCCGTCCGGCGATGGCGGGCGCGGTGAAGGTCTACGACAGCGCCAACGCCCTGCTGCACGAGACCCAGCTCAGCGCGGACGGCACGGCCACGCTCCCCGTCCCGGCGAACGTCACCGGCATCAAAATCGAAGTCATCGCTGCCGACGGCCACTCCAACTACTGGATCATGACCGCCGAAGACCTCGCGGCAGGAGCCGCAAAATGATCGCCCGGCTCGCCGCCCTCGCTGCCGCTGCGCTGCTCGTCGCTAGCGCGCCAAACCGCGCCGCAGAGCTGCAGATCTATGCCGACTCCTACCCAGTGAGCTTTTTCGCCGAACGCATCGCCGGACCCGCGGCCAAGGTCACGCTGCCGCTGCCGCCCGAAGCCGACCCCGCGACCTTTGTGCCCGGCATCGATGCCGTCTCCGCCTACCAGCAGGCCGATCTCATCATCCTCAACGGCGCGGGCCTCGCCCAGTGGACGACCCGAACGTCCCTGCCGCGCGCCAAAACCGTCGACAGCGCCGCAGCACTCACGGCCGAGTTCATCGAGACCGCAGGCATCACGCACAGCCACGGCGAAAGCGGCGAGCACGCGCACGCCGCCACCAACGCCCATACGTGGCTGGATTTCACCCTCGCCGCGCAGCAGGCCGATGCCATCGCCGAAGCCCTGTCCCGCAAGACGCCGGATCAGGCCGCCACCTTCGCAACCAATCTCGCCACCCTGAAACAGGAGCTTGCCGCCCTTGACGCGGAGGCAAGCGCCGTGGCCAGCCTCACCGCCGGCCGCCCCCTCCTCGCCTCGCATCCGCTCTACGACTACTTCGCGCGCCGCTACGGCCTCACCCTCACCAGCCTCACCTGGGAACCCGGCACAGCCCCCTCCGAGGCGCAACTCACCGAACTCGACGCCGCCCTCAAAGCCGCCCCCGCGTCCATCATGCTGCTCGACGCCCCACCCACCGCAGCAACGCTCGAAGCGCTGGCCGCGCGCTCGATCACCGGCGTCCTTTTCCCCATCGCCGCCAACCGCCCGTCCGGCGGCGATTTCATCACCGTGATGGATGCGAGCCTGCAGAGTCTGCGCGACGCGCTGGCTGCCGGTCAAAAGCCGTAGCCACACGTTGACGCCCGCCAGCGCCCGATGCTCCATCAGCACCGCTGAGTCCGGCCATCCATTGCCTTGAGGAATTTCGTGAACCGCTGCCTGCCTGTCGCCGCACTGCTGCTCGCCACGTCCCTCACGGCCGTGGCGCAGAGCCCCGATCAGATCGCCGGGCGCTACTCGCACTACGAGGAAAACGGCCCGATGCTCTACGTCGGCCTGACGCACCTTGAGGGCGACACCTACAAGGCCGACATCTCGACCATCGTGCCGGCATTCCGGGGACGTCCCGGATGCGGCGGAGGGGTGGCGGGCGACGTCACCATTTCCGGCCCCACCGCAATGCTGTCCGTGCCGAATCCGGCCGGGGCGGCCTCAACGGCAGCGAAGGCCTGCAAAGTCGACCTCGTCTTCGACGGTGCGGGGAAAATTCAGGTCACCGAGCGCGACGGCTGCGCCGGCCGCCATGCCCCAGCATGCGGTTTTTCGGGCACCGTCACCCGAGCCGCAGGCGACAGCAAACCCTGACCGGAGGGGTTGCCCGGCTCGCAAGCCGGGCACCACACCACATCTGCTACGGCAGGATCACCGTCGACCCGGTCGTCTCACGCGCCTCGAGCGCCCGATGCGCGTCCTGCACATCTTCCAGCTTGAACCGCTGGTTGATGGCGATCTTCACCGTGCCGTCGGCGATCACCTCGAACAGCGCCTTCGCTGCCCGGCGCAGGTCCTCGGTCTTGGCGAAGTAGGTCGCGGTCGTCGGCCGCGTCACGTAGAGCGAGCCCTTGGTCGACAGGATGCCGAGGTTGGGAATGGTGACATAGCCCGAGGCGTTGCCAAAGCTCACCATCAGGCCACGGGGCCTGAGGCAATCGAGCGAGGGTTCGAACGTCACCTTGCCGACGCCGTCATAGACGACATCGACGCCCCTGCCGCCGGTCAGTTCCCTGACCCGCTTCGGAAAATCCTCGGTCTTGTAGTTGATGACCGCGTCGCAGCCGTTGGCCCTGCACAGTTCGAGCTTTTCGTCCGACCCGGCCGTGCCGATCACCGTCGCGCCGAGCGCCTTGGCCCATTGCGTGGCGATCAGCCCGACGCCACCCGCCGCGGCGTGCCAGAGGATCGTGTCGTCCTTCGTCACCCGGTGGGTTTCGAAGATCAGGTAGTAGACCGTCAGGCCCTTGAGCATGGCCGCCGCAGCCGTCTCGTCGGAAATGCTGTCGGGCACCGTGAAGGCCCGCGCCGCCGGCATCAGCCGCTCGTCGGCATAGGCGCCCGGCGGGCCGATATAGCCGATCCGGTCGCCTTCCTTGAAGTCGCGCACGTCCGGCCCAACGGCCGTCACCACGCCCGTTCCTTCCCCACCGGGGACGAAGGGGCGCGGCAGCGGATAAAGGCCGGTGCGGTTGTAGACGTCGGAATAGTTGAGCCCGATCGCCGTGTGCCGGACCTTGATTTCCCCCGGCCCGGGAGCGCCAACCTGGCGCTCCTCAAGCTTCAGGACTTCGGGCCCCCCGAATTCGTGGACGACGATCGCGCGGCTCACTTTTTCCTCGGGGCTGACTTGGGGCGGGCCTGGGCTCGGCTGGCCGTCGTGGCCTTGGGCTTCGATTTGGCGATATCCGGCGCACCGGCGGCGCCGGCCGCCATTGAGCCGGTCGAGACCCTCGCGGTCGGCAGCGTGCCGTGCAGCGTGCTGGCGCGTGATGCCTTGCGTCCCTTGGCGAGGATGTTGATCGCCTCGACGCCCACCGAGAAGGCCATCGCCGAGTAGATGTAGCCCTTGGGAATGTGGAACCCGAGACCATCCGCCACCAGCGACACGCCGATCAGCAGCAGGAAGGCCAGCGCCAGCATCTTGGTCGTCGGGTGCTTGGCGACGAAGTCGGCGATCGGACCGGACGCTATGAACATCACGCCGACGGCCACGATCACCGCCGCGATCATCACCTCCACGTGGTCGGCCATGCCGACCGCGGTAATGATCGAGTCGACCGAGAACACCATGTCGATGACGATGATCTGCGCGATGATGGCGCTGAACACCTGCTGCGACTGCTTGCCCAGGTTGTCCTCGGCGTCATGCGGCTCTTCGATGGCGGCGTGCATCTCGTGCGTCGCCTTGTAGAGCAGGAACCCGCCGCCGCCGATCAGGATCAGGTCCTTCCACGAGAAGCCGTGGCCGAAGGCAGTGAACAGCGTGGTGTCGAGCGCGATGATCCACGAGAGCACCAGCAGCAGCAGGATGCGGAAGACGAGCGCCAGTGCGAGGCCCAGCTTGCGGGCGCGGTCCGCCTGCTCCTTGGGCAACCTGCTGACCAGAACCGAGATGAAGACGATGTTGTCCACCCCCAGGACGATTTCCATCACCGTCAGGGTCGCGAAGGCGGCCCAGATGTTGGGGTCGTACAACAGTTCAAGCATCGGCTACTCCGGTCGATCAAAATGAGAGGGGCATCTATGAGTGCTCGAACTTAGGGTCGAGGGGCGTCAGTTGAAAGTGGCAGGCCCCCGATTTCCCGGGGGTGTGGTTTTTCATCGCGGGCCGGTCGGCTAGCACAAATGCGTCGTTGCAAGTCTGGCCGCGAAAACATTGAAAATGCTAGCCTAGCGGTCTGGCTGACTGCAAGGAACCCCCATGGAGAACTTCACTCCCATTCCCGCACTGACCGGCGGCGTGCTGATCGGCCTCGCGGCCGCCGTGCTGTGGATCGGCAACGGTCGCATCGCCGGCATTTCGGGTATTTTCGGGCAGTTGCTCCCCCCTGCCCGCACGGTGCTCTGGCGGCTGGTCTTCCTCGTTGCCCTCGTGGCGGGAGCGGGGCTTGCTGCATGGATCGTCCCGGGCCTCGGCGTTGGCGGCCCCGGCGGCGCTCCGGCGAAACTCGTCGAAGCACCCGCGGCCTGGGGCATCAGCACGCCCATCTGGCTGGTGATCGCCGGGCTCCTCACCGGCTTTGGCACCAAGATCGGCAACGGCTGCACCTCCGGACACGGCATCTGCGGGCTGGCGCGTCTGTCGCTGCGCTCGGCTGTCGCGGTCGCCGTGTTCTTCGCCTTCGCTGTGCTGACCGTAGCCGTGACGGGGATCGTCTGATGAGCCGCGAGATAAAGTACCTGCTGACCGCCGCTGTCTCCGGCCTGCTCTTCGGGGCCGGCCTCTACGTCTCGCAGATGATCGATCCGATGAAGGTGCTGCACTTCCTCGATTTCGGCGCCATCCCCGCGGGTGGGTGGGACCCCAGCCTCGCGTTCGTCATGGGCGGCGGCGTGGTGGTGATGTTCATCGCCGTGCGACTTGCGCGCCTCCGCACAGCACCGCTGTTCGACGTGCAGTTCCACGACCCCGAATTCCGCCGCATCGACACCAGGCTGGTCGCTGGCGCCGCGCTGTTCGGCGTTGGCTGGGGCATGGCCGGGATTTGCCCGGGCCCCGCCATTTCGCTGATCGCCTTCTGGCCAGACAACCTGCTAGTCTACCTCGCGGCGCTGTTCGCCGGCTCCTATGCCGGCGCGGTCATCATGCCCAGCGGCCACGACAAGCGGCTGGCGGTTGCGCGATGAGCGCGCCGGGCGCCGTCGTCGTCGGCGGCGGCCTCACCGGCCTTGCGGCCGCGGTTGCCGTCGCCCGCGCCGGGCTGGACACCCTCCACCTCGCGCCCAAGGGACCGCCCGACCGCCGCACCTCTGCGCTGATGCTGCCGAGTGTCGATTACCTGAAGTCCGCCGGCCTCCTCGATGATCCCGCGAGCATCGGCCACCCGCTGACCCAGATTCGCATCATCGACGCCACCGGCCGCCTGATCCGGGCGCCCGAGACCCTGTTCGACGCAACCGAGTTCGACATGCCGGCCTTCGGCTGGAACCTGCCCAATGTCCGGCTCACCGAAGCCTTCGAAGCGGCACGCACGGCCCTCCCCAACCTCGCCGTCCGCGAGGCCACGGTGACGTCGATCCAGCGCGAGCCCTCCGGCGACTGGAGGCTGACCCTCAATGATGGCAGCACCCTCACCACCCAGCTTCTCGTCGCCGCCGACGGCAAAAAGTCGCTCCTCCGCGACTCGGCCGGTTTCGTCGCGCGCGAACACCGCTTCACTCAGTCCGCTCTGGTCTGCGATCTCGAACTCGGACGACCGCTCGGCGGCGCCTCGGTCGAGTTCCACTACCCACAGGGCCCGTGGACACTCGTCCCCGCCGGCGGCAACCGGGCGAACCTGGTCTGGATCGACGATCACGATGTCTTGAAGGCCGCGCAGGGGACCGGCGAGGCCGGGCTGCGCGCCACCTTCCTCGAGAAGTCGCAACGGCTCTTCGGCGACATCCGCCTCGTCACACCGTCCTTCATCTTCCCGCTCTCGACCCTCGGGGTCGAACAGGCCGGGCGCGACGGCATCGTCCTCGTCGGCGAAGCGGCCCATGCCTTCCCGCCGATCGGCGCACAGGGGCTCAATCTCGGGTTGCGCGACGTGGCCGATCTGGCCGAGTCGCTGGCTTCGCGCACAACCGGGCCCGGCTGGGCGAGCCGCCTCAGCGATGAGTACAGCCATCGCCGCAGCGCCGATCTTGCGCGCACCGGCAGCATGGTCGATGCGCTGTTCCGCTCGCTCCTCAGCGGTATGCTGCCCACGCAGGCACTGCGCGCCACCGGCCTGTGGGCGCTCAAGCTCGCGCCAGCGCTCCGCCGTCAGGCCTTCGGCATCGGCATGGGCAACCGCTAGGGCAAAAGAAAAGGGCGCCGGAGCGCCCCTCAATTCCATTCTGAAACCGCAGCCTATTGCGGCGCGGCGGGTGCCGGAGCGGCAGCGCCACCGGGGGCTGCGGCGCCACCCTGAAGCTGCTGACGCAGTTCTTCGGCGCGGTCCTGCAGTTCCTTTTCCAGCGCACCGGCGCCGGACTGCTGCTGGGCAAGCTGGTCGAAGGTCATCGTCGCGGCGCCATCATAGGCGGAGGTGAACCCGGCCAGCGTGATGTCGATGACGAGATCCTGATTCTGCCGGTTCTTGGCGGTCAGCTTCAGCGTGCCGCCCTTCTTGAGGCTGTTCACATAAGCCTCGTTGATGACGAGCTGGGTCGAGCAGCTCATCGGGTCGCACAGCATGAACGGCACGCGGATCGGCTTGCCGCCGTCGATCTGCCAGGTGAGGCCGAACGGCAGCAGCACCCCGAGCGGAACCGCGGCCACGGCGAGCAGGCGGCTCTCCTGGCCCGGATCGTCGCGCAGCAGGAACGAGCCGAGGAACTGACCCTGCACCGTCACGATCTGACGCATGATGCACGCCTGCTTGCCGCCATCGAGCGGGTTGCAGACCTTGAGCCAGTTCTTCGAAGGATCGGCGGGCGTGGTGGGAGCCGCAGCGCCAGCAGCCGGTGCGGCCGCGCCAGCGGCAGGGGCGGCGGGAGCAGCCGGCGCGGCGGGAGCGGGAGCGGCCGGAGCCTGCTGGGCGAGCGCCCAGGTGGGCAGCGTCAGCGCGGCAACCGCAACACCGGCGGCTAGAATGTTCCTGAGGGTCATCAAAGTTCCTTGCATTCCCCAAAGCGACAGGCGGTTCTTCCGCCTTTCATTGCAGGCCCTTCAACGGGCGGATTTCGGCAATAACATGACCACTTCGGCTTTCCAAAGTATTATCCCGCTACTGTGGCAAGCGCGCGACTACCCTCCGCGAGCTTGGCCATCCGGCTCAGAATTGCCGCTGTTCCTTTGAGGCGGGCCTCCGGTGTCGGCCAATCGCGGCTGAACACCAGCTTCTGGTCCGGCTTGATCCGCACCGCCATCTTGGGGTCGCCGACCATGCGGACAAGCCCCGCGGGGTCGGGAAATTCGTTGTTGCGCAAGGTGATAACCGCGCCCTTCGGCCCGGCATCGATCTTCTCGACATTGGCGGTACGGCACAGCGCCTTGACGAGGATGACCTTGAGCAGCGCTTCCACCTCGGGCGGCAGCGGCCCGAACCGGTCGATGAGCTCCGCGCCCGCCGCGTCAATTTCCCGTGCGTCGCTGAGATCGCCCAGCCGGCGATAGAGCTGCATGCGCAATTGCAGGTCCGGCACGTAGTGCTCGGGAATCATCACCGGCATGCCGAGGTTGATCGAGGGGCTCCATTCGCCCTTGTCCTCGTAGTCGACGTCGCCGCCGCGCAGCGCCGCCACCGCTTCCTCCAGCATCGCCTGATACAGCTCGAACCCAACCTCGCGGATATGGCCCGACTGCTCCTCGCCGAGCAGGTTGCCCGCGCCGCGGATATCGAGGTCGTGGCTCGCCAGCTGGAACCCCGCACCGAGGCTTTCGAGCGATTGCAGCACCGTGAGCCGCCGCTCCGCCGTGTCGGTGAGTTTCTGGTCCACCGGCGTCGTGAACAGCGCATAGGCGCGCTGCTTCGCCCGCCCGATACGGCCGCGGATCTGGTAGAGCTGGGCCAGCCCAAAGTTGTCGGCCCGGTGCACGATCAGCGTATTGGCGTTGGGGATATCGAGCCCGCTCTCGACGATCGTCGTCGCCAGCAGCACGTCGAACTTGCCGTCGTAAAAGTTGTTCATGATGTCGTCGAGTTCGCCCGGCGCCATCTGGCCATTGGCGGTGATGAACGACACTTCCGGCACCTGCGTGCGCAGGAACTCCGCAATATCCGGCTGATCCTTGATCCGCGGCACGACGTAGAACGCCTGCCCGCCGCGATACTTTTCGCGCAGCAGCGCCTCGCGGATCGACAGCGGGTCGAACGGCGAGATGAACGTGCGGATCGCGAGACGGTCCACCGGCGGCGTCGCCAGGAGGCTCAGGTCGCGAACCCCGGTCAGCGCCAGTTGCAGCGTGCGCGGGATCGGCGTCGCCGTCAGCGTCAGCACGTGCACGTTGTTGCGCAGTTCCTTCAGCCGCTCCTTGTGCGCCACGCCAAAATGCTGCTCCTCGTCGATGACGAGCAGGCCGAGGTGCTTGAACTTGATGGTCTTACTCAGCAGCGCATGCGTGCCGATGACGATATCCACCTTGCCGTCGGCAAGGTCCTGCTTGGTCTGCTTGAGTTCGTTCGCCGGCACGAGGCGCGAGGCCTGCCGCACGACGATCGGCAATCCGGCAAAGCGCTCCCTGAAGGTCTTGAAGTGCTGCCGCGACAAGAGCGTCGTCGGCACCACGACCGCCACCTGCTGGCCCGTCATGGCCACGGCGAACGCCGCGCGCAGCGCCACTTCGGTCTTGCCGAAGCCGACGTCGCCGCACACCAGCCGGTCCATAACCTTGCCGGCCATGAGGTCGGCGAACACCGCCTCGATGGCCGCAAGTTGATCCTCGGTCTCGTCATAGGGGAAGCGCGCCGCGAATTCCTCGTAGACACCATGCGGCAGGTCCACCGGCTCGGCCGACACCAGCTGGCGCTGCGCCGCGAGCTTGATGAGTTGCTCCGCCATGTCGCGGATGCGCTTTTTGAGTTTCGACTTCTTCGCCTGCCAGGCGACGCCGCCGAGCTTGTCGAGTTCGACCACTGCGTCGGCGCCGTAGCGCGACAACAGCTCGATATTCTCGACCGGCAGGTAGAGTTTCGTATCGCCCGCGTACTGGATCTCGACGCAGTCATGCGGCGCCCCGCCCGCCTCGATGGTCTTCAGCCCGAGGAACCGGCCGATGCCGTGATCGACATGGACGACCAAATCGCCCGCCGCGAGGCCCGCGGCCTCGGTCAGCGCGTCCGATGCTTTCTTCCGCCGCTGCGGCCGCAGCAGCCGTTCGCCCAGAATGTCCTGCTCGGAGAGCACGAACAGTCCGCTCGTCGAAAAGCCGCTTTCGAGCCCGAGCACGATCAGCGACGTGGCGTTGGGCGAGGTTGTTTCCGCGTCGCGCCAGTTCTCCGCCATGCGCGGATGTTCGAGCCCGTGGTCCTTCAGCACCTGCGCCATGCGATCGCGCGAGCCTTCGCTCCAGCACGCGATGATGGTCCGCCGCCCGGCCTTGCGTTCCTTCGCCAGCACCTCGGTAACGGCGGTGAACAGGTTGACGTCCGTCGCCTGCCGTTCGGCCGCAAAATTGTGCGCCAGCCGCCCGCCCGCATCTACGGCGCGTGTCTCGTCCGGCGAGACGAACGGCGACAGCTGGATCACCTCCGCGTCCGCCGCGAGCTTATAGGGCTGCGGCGTGTCGATCTCGTAGAGCAGGCCCGGTTCGATCGGCTTGTACGGCGCGCCCCCGGCGCCCTTCTGCGTCCGCGCCTCTTCGCGCGCTTGGTGATAGTCCTTGATCTGCCCCTGCCGCTCGGCAAAGGCCTCTCGCGCCTGGTCGTCGAAAATGAACGGCGCGCCGCCGACATAGTCAGCCAGCCGATTCATCTCGTCATAGAAGAACGGCAGCCAGTGCTCGACACCCGCGAAGCGCTGCCCGGCGCTCACCGCCGCATACAGCGGATCATCCACCGTCGCACCGCCGAACGTCGCGGTATAGTTGCGGCGGAACCGCTTGATGCCCTCTTCGCTCAGCAGCACCTCGCTCATCGGCGCCAGCGCGATCTGCTTGACGTTGCCGATGGTCCGCTGCGTCTCCGCATCGAAGGTGCGGATGCTTTCGAGCTGCCGCCCGAAGAAGTCGAACCGGTACGGCGTCTCCATGCCCGCCGGGTAAAGATCGATCAGCCCGCCGCGCACCGCATATTCGCCCGGCTCACGCACTGTCGGCACCCGCAGATACCCGTTCCCCGCGGCCCATTCGATCAGCCTGTTGCTGTCGACCACCAGCCCCGCTTTCGCCGCGAACGACATGCCCGCCACCACATCGCGCGGCGGCAGCTTCTGCACCAGCGCGTTGACCGCGGTGAGCACGATCGCGCCCTTCGTCGCCTCATCCGTCAGCGCCGCGAGCGTCGTCATGCGCGCTGAAATGGTAACGCCGTTCGGCGACACGCGGTCATACGGCAGGCAGTCCCACGCCGGCAGTGTCAGGATCGTATGCCCCGGCATCAACTGCGCCAGGATCTCCGCCATCCGCTGCAACCGCCGCCCGTCGCGCGCGACGAACACCGCCCCGACCTTGGCCGCCGGATCGGCCTTCAGCCGTTCCTCGACCAGCCGCGCCAGCACAACCGGCTGCATGCCATCGGGCACATTGGAAATGGTGCGGTCAGCGCGGATATCGGTCATCGTGTCGTTATCGAAATC
Organism: Devosia sp.; assembly: GCA_035433065.1. Lineage (GTDB taxonomy): Bacteria > Pseudomonadota > Alphaproteobacteria > Rhizobiales > Devosiaceae > Devosia_A. The sequence continues at coordinate 27,436 of DAORUH010000021.1, forward strand.
TTGTGGGCAATGATGCGCTCGAGCAGGTCGCGGTCGACATCCGGTGGCGGCACTTCCTGCCCCAGCAGCCACGCCTGCAACTCGGTCTCCCCCTCATCGAGAAGCCGCTCAAGCCGGTCGAGTTCCCCCGCATCCATCACATCGGCCTTGGCCTCGGCAAACACGCCGATCAGCATATCGAGTTCACGCGTCCCCCGATGAGCAGCGCGGTACTTCAACCGGCGGCGGCGCATAGACAGGTCTTCACCGGCAGCTTTTTCAGGGGCCATGAGCGGGTCGTCTCACCAATGTAAGCGGCCTCTTTACCCCCTTCCCCCCAGCTTGTCATGCACCCCTTCTTCACCCTCCCCCATCGCGGGGAGGGTAGCGCCGCTCGTCGCGCAGCGACGTAGCAGAGCCAGGGAGGGGGGCTAAGCCCGCATGTCTCCACCCCACCGCCGTCAAACCGGCGAACGCCGGTATCCACTGCTCGAAACACTCCCCCCGACCAGCCCCAACCGGTCCATCACCGCAGATGGGGTCGACAGATCGAATCCAGCCGAAAGCGCGGCGCCCTGGATTCCCGCCTACGCCGGAATGACGCCGTGGATGGGAAGGCATCTCGCCAACCACGAGGAACGGGCACCCCTCGCCCACCCGTAAAAAATCTTATCCCCACCCCCACAGCCCCCCGCATACTCCCCCCATCACACCCGCGCGGTACGGAGTCGCGACGAACGTCTGCGGGTGGACAGGTCGGAGGGGTGGCCAGTCGTGGTCGGCCCTGTGCGTGCCGGACGGAGCGCGGGGTATGGGCCCCCGGTTTCGCTCCGCTCGCAAGAAATCCGGTCGCCCCGGGACGCCTGCGTCTCACTATTTATCACTCAGGGGCGTTGGCGTCCCGGGGGCCGTACCATCCCGCACCGGGGCACCGCGCCACCGGATACTTCCGCTCGCCCACCGATCTTGTATGACTACGCCATGGCCCGCCCGACGATCCTCGACCCGCTGTTCCGTTCGCTCCGCTCCATCAAGGGCGTGGGTCCGCAGATGGGCGCGCTGTTCGACCGCTTCTTCCAGGCCCCCGAGGGACAGGATGCCATTGCGCTCGACGTGCTCATGCACATGCCCTCCGGCGTCATCGACCGCCGCCGCATGGAGGGCGTCGCCAACGCCTTCCACAACAACATCGCGACGCTGAAAATCCACGTCGACCGCCACGTCCCTGCGCCCCCCGGCAAGAAGCACCTGCCCTATCGCGTCCGCACCCACGACGAGACCGGCGAACTCGATCTCGTGTTCTTCCACGTGAAGGGCAACTGGGTGGAAAAGGCGCTGCCTGTCGGCGAAACCCGCTACGTCTCCGGCACCATCGGGTTCTTCCAGGGCACCAAGCAGATCACCCACCCCGACTTCATCGTCACGCCCTCCGAATTCGAGGACATGCCGCTGGTCGAGCCGGTCTATCCGCTCACCCATGGCCTCTCCTCGCGCGCATTGGTCAAGCTCAGCCGGCAGGTGCTCGACCTCCTCCCCGATCTCCCCGACTGGATCGCCGAAGAACGACGCACGCAGTTCAAGTGGGGCGGTTTCCACGCCGCCATGAGCGCCGCCCACGCCCCGGAAACCCCGGAGGATGCCGAGCTGTGGGGCCCGGCCCGGATGCGCCTCGCCTATGACGAATATCTCGCCGGCCAGCTGGCGCTGATGATCGTCCGCCAATCGACCACCGGCGCCCGCGGCATTGCCCGCACCTTCACCGGCGAGATCACCGCCCGCGTCGAAGCCGCCCTGCCCTTCGCGCTCACCGCCGGCCAGGGCGCCGCCATCGGCGACATCCGCACCGATCTCGCTTCGCCCGACCGCATGTCGCGCCTGCTGCAGGGCGACGTGGGCTCCGGCAAGACCGTCGTCGCGCTGATGGCCATGGCCGCCGTCGCCGAAAGCGGCGCGCAATCAACCCTGATGGCGCCGACCGAACTCCTCGCCACCCAGCATTACCGCACCCTCGCGCCGATCTGTGTCACCGCCGGCATCGGCATCGAACTGCTCACCGGCAAGATGCCCGCCGCCGATCGCCGCGCCGCGCTGGCCCGCCTCGCCTCGGGCGAAAGCAGCATCGCAGTGGGCACCCACGCGCTGTTCCAGTCCGGCGTCGAGTTCCACAATCTCGGCCTCACCGTCGTCGACGAACAGCACCGCTTCGGCGTCCACCAGCGCCTCGCGCTCAGCGAAAAGGGCAGCCACACCGACCTGCTCGTGATGACCGCGACGCCGATCCCGCGCACGCTGGTCCTTACCCACTTCGGCGACATGGCCGTCTCGATCCTGCGCGAAAAGCCCAAAGGCCGGCAGCCGATCGATACTGCCGTCCTCGCCATGAGCGAATACGCCCGCGTCATCCAGCGCCTGAAGGCGCGCATCGAGGAAGGCGCGCAGGCCTTCTGGGTCTGCCCGCTGGTCGAAGAGTCGGAAAACCTCGAAGTCATGTCCGCCGAGGACCGCGCGGCGGAACTGCGCAAGGTGTTCGGCAACGACGTCGCCCTCGTCCACGGCCAGCAACCGGCCGCGAAGAAGGCGGCCGAGATGGACCGCTTCATCGCCGGCGACGCAAAACTCCTCGTCGCCACCACCGTCATCGAAGTCGGCGTCGACGTCCCCGCCGCCTCGATCATGATCATCGAGCACGCCGAGCGCTTCGGCCTCGCCCAGCTCCACCAGCTGCGCGGCCGCGTCGGTCGCGGCTCCGCCCGCTCGGCCTGCCTGCTGCTCTACAAGGACCCGCTCAGCGAAACCGCGCAGGCCCGCCTCGACACCATCAAGTCCACCGACGACGGCTTCGTCATCGCCGAAATGGATCTCGAACTGCGCGGCCAGGGCGACCTACTCGGCACCCGCCAGTCCGGCATGCCCGGCTACCGACTCGCCGTCCCCGACGTGCACCGGCACCTGCTCGACTGGGCCCACGACGACGCCCGCACCGCCCTCGACCGCAACCCGGGCCTGTCAGGTGCAGACGGCCAAGCCCTCCGCATCCTCCTCTACCTCTTCCGCAAAGACCTCGCCCTGCCCCTCCTAAGAGCCGGCTAATGCAGTCAGGACTCCTCTCCCGAGCAGCGGGGGAGGGGAACCATGCGAAGCATGGTGGAGGGGGCTGCCCCAAGCGCAGACTTATCCCCGCCTACCAACGCGCTGCGATACTCCCCACCACGCCCCCGTGGTTCGACAAGCTCACCACGAAGGCTACTGC
>DAORUH010000022.1:0-29300 GCA_035433065.1 Devosia sp.
CATGGCGCTGGTCCGCTCCTGATCGGAGCGCTCGGCTCGCTGCTCCGAGTCCAGAACCTGCAGACCGGCCCGTCGGTTCCCGTCCCGTGCGCCGTTCGTCAGGCCACCGATTTCATCGCGAGATCGTCGAGGTGGACGAACTGGTGGCCGCGCGCCTTGAGCGCCAGTATTCCGCTGATCACGCCAGCCCCCGCCGCACGGTGCGGCTGGTTGATATGGGCGATGACCACGTCGCCGCTGCGCGATTCCGCGATATTCTGATGCGCCGTCTCGGCTGACGCGCTGGCGCCGAAATCGCCGTTCAGCGAGAACCCCGCAACACGGAATCCCAGTTCCTCGATCAGCGCGATGGCATCGAGGCTGTAGAGGGCGGTTGCGTCGCGATACCATCGCGGCGCGGTGCCGAAGGCCCGCACGATGGCGTCCGATCCGCCGAGGACTTCGTCGCGCACCGCTTCCGTTGTGCCGGCCGGGGCAATCCCATAGGGGCGCTCGGTGCCGATCACCGCGGGCACGTGCATGGCCCCGTGGTTCTCGACACTGAACAGGTCGCGATGCCGGGCGATCAGCGCCACGGCCGGGCCGTTGCCGTCGAGCCAGCGCTTTGTGACAAAGAGCGTTGTCCGGATAGCGTTGTCGATGAGCGGGCCGAGAAGGCGCTCGTCGGTCTCACCCATGCACGCATCGAGCGTAAGGGCGACCTGCGGCGTGCCGCGGGGCGCGTCAAAACGCATGTGCGGCTCGACGAGGCCGTTGGCCCGTGCGCCACCGGCACACGCGGCGCAGGCGCACGCGACCAGAAAGTCACGACGACGCATGGATGGCTCCCAAACCCCAGGACTCCCGCAGGTCGCGCTAGCCTCCAAAAGGGCACACGCGGTGCTCTCCATCATGCATCCGCGCGGGCGAAAGAACCAGCGGCTCGATCGGCCCGGTGCTGCACTGACGCGCCCCGCGAACTGGCTCGACGCGAGTGACGGAACGATTTGTCCGGCCGCTTCGTTTGCCTCCCGTTCTTTTGAGCCAATTGCAGGCGATCCGTCCGGAGCGCTCCGTCACGAACTCGCATGCGTCAGATATCCGGGCGTGGCGGGTTCTTGCGTCTCATCTCACGGCAAGACGAAGCGATGACCCGGAGCCTCGATTTGCACGAGGAGGGAGATTGAAATGGGCAAGGTCATCGGCATCGATCTGGGAACCACCAACTCCTGCGTCGCCGTGATGGACGGCAAGAACGCCAAGATCATCGAGAACTCGGAGGGCGCCCGCACCACGCCATCGGTTGTCGCCTTCCTCGCCAATGGCGAACGCCTCGTGGGACAACCGGCACGCCGGCAGGCCGTGACCAATCCAACCAACACCATTTTCGCGGTGAAGCGCCTGATCGGGCGGCGCTACGACGACCCGATGGTGGAAAAGGACAAGGGCCTTGTACCCTACAGGATCATCAAGGCCGCCAACGGCGATGCCTGGATCGAGGCGGACGGCAAGCCCTACTCTCCCTCGCAGATTTCGGCATTCATCCTGCAAAAGATGAAGGAAACGGCGGCCGCCAATCTGGGCGAGCCGATCACCCAGGCGGTGATCACCGTGCCGGCCTACTTCAACGACGCCCAGCGCCAGGCCACCAAGGACGCCGGAAAGATCGCCGGCCTCGAAGTCCTGCGCATCATCAACGAACCGACCGCAGCAGCGCTCGCCTACGGCCTCGAAAAGAAGGCGCATGCCAAGATCGCGGTGTACGACCTAGGCGGCGGCACGTTCGATATCTCCATCCTCGATATCGGCGACGGCGTGTTCGAGGTGAAGTCGACCAACGGCGATACGTTCCTCGGCGGCGAGGATTTCGACATGCGGCTCGTCAACTATCTAGCCGACGAATTCAAGCGCGAGTCGGGGATCGATCTGCGTGGCGACAAGCTGGCGCTGCAGCGCCTCAAGGAAGCGGCCGAGAAGGCCAAGATCGAGCTCTCCACCGCCACTCAGACCGAGGTCAACCTCCCCTTCATCACCGCCGACGCCTCGGGGCCGAAGCACCTGCAGGTCAAGATCACGCGGGCGAAGTTTGAATCGCTGGTCGATGACCTGATCCAGCGCACCGTCGAGCCCTGCCTCAACGCCCTCAAGGACGCCGGCCTGACCGCGGCCCAAATCGACGAGGTCGTGCTGGTGGGCGGGCAGACCCGCATGCCCAAGGTACAGGAGACGGCCGAGAAAATCTTCGGCAAGGAGCCCCACAAGGGCGTGAACCCCGACGAGGTGGTCGCCATCGGAGCGGCCATCCAGGCCGGCGTGCTGCAGGGCGACGTCAAGGACGTGTTGCTGCTCGACGTGACCCCGCTGTCGCTCGGCATCGAGACCCTTGGTGGCATCTTCACCCGGCTGATCGATCGCAACACCACGGTTCCCTCAAAGAAGAGCCAGACCTTCTCCACCGCCGAGGACAACCAGAACGCGGTCACCATCCGCGTCTTCCAGGGCGAACGCGAGATGGCGGCCGACAACAAGATGCTCGGCCAGTTCGACCTGATGGGCATTCCCCCTGCCCCGCGCGGCGTGCCGCAGATCGACGTGACATTCGATATCGACGCCAACGGCATCGTCAATGTCACCGCCAAGGACAAAGGCACCGGCAAGGAACAGCGCATCCAGATCCAGGCTTCCGGCGGGCTTTCCGAGGCCGACATCGACCGCATGGTCAAAGACGCCGAGACGCACGCCACCGAGGATAAGAAGCGTCGCGAGGCGGTGGAGGCAAAGAACCACGCCGAGTCCTTCCTGCACGCAACCGAAAAGAGCGCGGCCGAACATGCGGCAAAGCTTGCCGACGCCGACCGCATCGGGCTCACCAAGGCCATGGACGACCTGCGCGAGGCGCTGCGCGGCGAGGATGCGACGCTGATCAACGACCGGCTCAATGCGCTCCAGCCGCTTGCCGCGAAACTGGCCGAAGCGGCGCAGGCCGGTTCGGGACCGGCAGCGCCGGGTCCGGACGCGGCCCGGCCGGGCGATGACGGTGTCGTCGATGCCGAGTTTACCGAGGTGGATGACGACCACCGGCCCGGCTGACGGCCTCCACAATTCCCGATGACAGCGACCCAGGAACGCGTTCCGGAGCCCGCCCGTGAAAAACCCCTATGAAGTCCTCGGCGTAGCGCCGGCGGCTTCAGCCGACGAAATCCAGAGTGCCTATCGCAAGCTGGCCAAGAAGCTTCACCCCGATCTCAATCCGGGTGACGCCGGGGCCGAGGATCGCTTCAAGGAAGTTGCAGGCGCCTACGACCTGCTGAGCGACGCCGCCAAGCGCAAGCGTTTCGACGCCGGCGAGATCGATGCATCGGGCGCCGAGCGGCAGCATCAGCACTTCTATCGGGACTATGCCGCTCGCAACCACGAGAACCCCTACACCAGCAGGTCGGGGTTCTCCGATTTCATGGATGGCGACGATGCCTTCGCCGAGCTGTTCCGCCGCAGCCAGCGCAGCCGCGCAAGCCGGCCCGGCGCCGATCGGCACTTCCGGCTGCCGATCAGCTTCGCGGACTCGATCGCCGGCGCCAGCACGCGCCTGACGCTGCCCGAAGGCGGCCAGCTCGATGTGAAAATTCCCCCAGGCCTCACCGATGGCCAGACCATCCGGCTCAAGGGCAAGGGCGAGCCCGGTACCGGCACTGGCGGCCCGGGGGATGCGCTGATCGAAATCGAGGTGATGCCCGATCCGCGCTTTACCCGCGAGGGCGACGATATCCTCATCGACCTGCCGGTCTCGCTGGGCGATGCGGTGCTGGGCGGCAAGATCCGCGTCCCCACCGCAACCGGCGCGGTCACCATGTCGGTGCCCAAAGGCTCGAACAGCGGCACGATGCTGCGCCTCAAGGGCAAGGGCGCGCCGAAGCGCGGCGGCGGCAGCGGCGACCAGCTGGTGAAGCTCGTGGTGGTTCTCCCCAGAACGCCAGACCCCGAGCTTGAGGCATTCGTCGCCGGCTGGGCGCCGGCCCACAGTTACGTGCCGCGGGAGGAGGCATAGCCATGAAACTGACACGGCAGCAATTTCTCACGCGGTCCGGAATTCAGGGCCAGACGCTCGAACTCTGGCTCGAACAAAGCTGGCTCCTGCCGGAAGACACGCCGGCCGGCCCGATGTTCAGCGACATCGACACTGCCCGGGCAGCGTTCATTCGCGACCTGCAGCGCGATTTCGGCGCCAACGACGATAGCGTCGGCGTCATCCTCCATCTCGTCGATCAGCTGCACGGCATGCGGCTCGCCCTCAGCCTGCTGCGCCAGCACATGCAGGACGACGGCCCGGCTCCCTCCGCAAGCACCGAGCGGGACCACTGAAAGCTGCCGCCGGAGGATTTCCCCCGGCGAACGCCATCAATCAACAAGGAGACCATCATCATGAGCGACAACATCAAGCCGGACATGGAAGTCATCGGCGCCGACGGCGTGCACGTGGGCACAGTCGACCGTCTCGAGGGCAACCGCATCAAGCTCAAGCAGAGCGATGCCTACGGATCGCACGAGGGTCATCACCACTACATCGAGATGGGATTCGTCGCCGGCGTCGAAGGCACGCGGGTGCGCCTCTCGGCCAATGCGGACATTGCCGTGACGCTCGAGGAAGAGCCTTCCGGCAAGCCAGTCGACCTCTGAACCCGCGCGATATCCGGCCAAAGGAGCGAGACCATGTCATTCCAGAAACTGCAGTCCAAAGGCATCTACTCGAACTTCACCATCAAGCCCGAAGACATCGACGAAACCCAGGCGCCCATGCCCGCGGAAGCGGGGGAAGGCTGGCAGCTTCTCGTCATCAACAACACCAACCACGAACTGGTGTTCGCGGCCGTCGCTCAGGGCGCGAGCGACTTCGGCCCGTGGTTCTCGATACCGGCCGTGGGCAACAACTGCCCGACAGGGTTTGACCTGTGCTTCGACCGGCAGCAATGGACCGCCGTCCTGTCCCTGCTGACTGTGCCCCCGCCCTTCAGCCTTCGCCTCGCCACCAAGACCGACTCGTTTGGCGTGGCAACGGGCGCCGAGTTTCTCGACATCTCGCCCGAACCGGGCACCAGCGGCGGCGTCATCGGCATCGACGTGCAGGGCTAGGTCCGAAGGTCGAGACGGGCCAGTCCGACGCTCCGTGCGGCGGCAGTGAGTTGATCGAGCGTGCCCGGATCAAGCGGGATACCCTCGGCCAGCCGCTGCTCGCGGCTGCGCAGTTCGGGCATGCCAGGCAGCATGATATCGGTGCGGCCCTCGGTGTTCTCGGACATCACCCAGCCGAGCATCGACTCGAGCTCGTCGGCGAAGGGAGCGGCTGTCCCCAGCCGCTCGGGCGAGACGATCACCGAGAACATCGAGTTCATCACCGAGGCGGCCCGGTCCGGGCTCGACTGCGTGGGCGCGCCGATCGCCGCCGCGCCGAGCAGTTCGCACGCCAGCATCAGGCCAAACCCCTTGTGCTCGCCGAACGGCAGGAGCGACCCCGGGGGGTCGGTGTACAAAGCCGCAGGGTCGGTCGTCGGCTGTCCCGAAGCATCGAGCAGCGCGCCTTCGGGCAGGGTCACCCCCTTGTTGCGCGCCACGCTGATCTTTCCCGCCGCAAGCCGGCTGGTGGCGAAATCGACGACCACCGGAGGCTGGCCATCGCGCGGAAAGGCCGCGGCAAACGGATTAGTGCCAAGCCGCGCCCGCGTGCCGCCGAACGGCGCGACATACGGGCCGGCGACGACATTGGCGAAGTGGACGGAGACCATGCCCGCCGCAGCGCACTGTTCCGCCCAATGCCCGATCCGGCCGATATGATGGCTGTTGCGCAGGCCGACGATGGAGCTGCCGGTCTCCCGGGCGCGGGCAATGCCCAGCACCATCGCGTCGTGGGCCATCACCTGGCCGGCGCCGCGGTCCGCGTCGCAGATCAGCATGGCGCCGGTGTCGAGCGCGACCTTCAGCGTCTGGTTGGCCGCCATGCCGCCCGACTGGATCGACCGGACATATCCGGGCAGGACACCGATCCCGTGTGAATCGTGCCCGCGCAGGTTCGACTCCACGAGGTGCCCGGCGATCAGCCCCGCCTCCCGCGCGCTACACCCGGCCGCGGCAAACACCTCGACCGCCGCGGCCTGCAGGCGGCCTGAATCCACAAACTGCATCACCGGCCCGGCCATCTGCTGAACTCCGCCGCGGTAGTCCGATCAAACATCGCTCCCGCGGCGGCAGCGATCGCTGGCGGCTGCGCAACTGCGGCCTTGGCACGAGAGTGCTAGGCAGAGTCGGAGACAGAGTCGATCCAGCTTTGGTACGATCCATTGATCCCGGCAGCGATGGGGAGTGCCGGGCCGGCCCTTGGAATGGCCGTCACGCGGGAACGGTTGCCTTGAGAATGCTGCCCGTCTCGCTTTCCGTGATGAACAGCGTGCGCCCATCCGGACCGTACGTCGCATTCGTTGTCAGCAATCCGCGGCAGGATTTGATCCGGTAGGTGGGGACACCCAGCGGATCGAACAGCCAGACCGAGCCCGTCCGGTTCTGGCACACAGCAAGCCCGCCCTCGCGGTCCACCGCCAACCCGTCCGGACCACTGAACCCGCCGCTGAAGTTCTGGAACACGCCGACCTTGATGATCCGGCCATCGGCTCGCAATGGCATGTGCCAGACCTGTTGGCCGAAGGTCACCGCCACGTAGAGCCGCGTTTCGTCGGGCGACAGGGCTATGCCGTTGGGGCTCGGCACATTCGACAGCAGCCGGTCCAGCGATCCATCGGTATTGAGGCGAAACACCCGGCCCGTCGGATCGTTGAGGTCCGTATCCCCCTGATCGGTGAAATAGAGATTGCCCCGGGTGTCGAACACGAGATCGTTCGGCCCCTTGAAGCCGGGCTCAAGCCGCGAACGCGAAACGACCTCGGTGACACTGCCCGTGCCGGGCTCGAACCGCAGGATGCCGTTTTCCCGGTCGGCGATGTAGACGTTGCCGTCATGCCCGATGGCGAGGCCGTTCGGGGTTCCATCATACTCGGCGACGATCCGCACCTGACGGTCAGCGTCGACACGTAGAATCCGGCCGAACGGGGCGTCCACCACGTAAAGGTTCCCCACCTCATCGAAAACCGGCCCCTCGAGGAACGAATGGGAGTCAGGCAGACCGCTCCTCGCGAGCCAGGGCGAGCTGCGCGGCACCAGCCCCAGTTGCTCCACCACGTCGACAAAGACTTCGCTCTCGAGCGGTTGTGGTGGAGGATACAGCGACATCGATCAGCCCTTCACACTGCCCGACATCATCCCCGATGTCTGGAACTGTCGCGCCAGATAGTAGAAGGCCACGGGCGGCAACATGTAGATGACGCCCGATGTCATCAGCAAGGGCCACGGCGCAGCATCGTCGGCCATGAACTGTCCGAGCATCACCGGAATAGTGAAGTGGGCCTCGTCCGACAGCAGCAGGAACGCGTAGAGGTACTCGTTCCACGACAGCATCAGGGCAAACGCCCCGACCGCGACGATGGTCGGCATCATCAGCGGCACATAGATCAGCACGAACATCTGCAGCGGCGTCGCGCCGTCGAGCTTGGCGGCCTCGTCCAGCTCGTCCGGCAGGGTATGGGCGTTCTGCTGCAGCACCCAGATGGCATAGGGCGTGGCGAAAGCGACCACGCACAGGATCAGCGACAGCTGGTTCCCGAGCAGGCCATAGGTGTTCATCACCTGGTAGAACGGGATGGCGAGGAAGGTGGCCGGCACGAAGTAGGCGATGAGCGCCACGTAGGACACCAGCGGCCCGAAGCGCGGCCGCAGCCGGCTGATGGCAAAGCTCGCCATGAGGCTGCACACCAGCACGATGGCGCTTGCCGCCACCGCGCAGAAAACGCTGTTGCCGAACTGCTGCCAGAACTTCGACAGGTAGTAGTCGCCCTGCGTCAGCACCGTCACATAGTTTTCGAGCGTGGGATTAACCGGCCACAGATGGCCGGCAAAGCCCTCGCGCGGCGGCGTCAGCGACAGCACCACCATGTGGTAGATCGGCAGCAGCGACCAGACGATAAGGACGATGCTGATCCCGACCATGAACAGCCGGTCGCGCAGCCGCCAGGGAGCCGTATCGGCGCTGGTGTCGATCATCTCTGCTCCCTCATGCGGCGCAGCAGGATGACGATGAGCGGCACAAGCACCGGCAGAGCCGACATCATAGTCACCACGCCCGCCTCGAAGTCCGCCTTCCGGAAGGCATAACGGATGCCCATCGTGGCCAGCGTATTGGTCCGCTCCATCGGGCCGCCGCCGGTCAGCAGATAGATGCTGTTGAAGTCGCCGAGCGACCAGATCGCCGAGAGCATCGTGCTGGTGAGGAACACGCCGGCAATCGCGGGAAAGGTAACGTAGCGGAACTGCTGGGAGGGCGAGGCCCCGTCGATCTTGGCGGCCTCATAGAGATCCTTCGGAATCCCGAGGCGCGCGGCGACGATGATCATCGTCCAGAACGGCAGGTACTTCCAGATGTGCACCGTGATAATCGAGAACATGCCGTAGCTTGGCTGCGTCAGCCAGGCCGGACCATCGACGCGGAACAGCTGGAAGATGAGGTTGTTGATCATCCCCCAGTCCGAATTGAGCATCCAGCGGATGGACAGGATGGTGGGGATGTGCGGCGCCACCCACGGGATGAGAAACAGCGCGCTGATGAGCCGGACGCCGCGCCCCGGCAGCACGAAGAAGCTCGACAGCGCCAGCGCCAGAAGCATCTTCACGCCCACGCCGAAGACGATGAAGACGAACGTGTTCACCAGCGTCTGCAGGTAGATGGGGTCTGTCAGCACCCGCGGATAGGCGCTCAGGTCCGACCCCAGATAGAGCGCATAGGCAATGGGATAGGCGATGAACAGGATGAAGGTCAGCGCGAATGGCAGAATGAAGAAGAGAGACCAGCTCTCCTCGAAACTCAGCAGCGATCCTCGCCGGCGAACAGCCGCCGGCGAGGTTACGATGCGATTGGTCGCAGGTGTCGTCATTCGGTGAGCAGGGCAGCCATACGCTCGGCCAGCTCGTCGACCGCCTTGTCGGTTTCCCAGCCGTCGATGACGATCCGGCCCATGGCTTTCTGCCACAGCTGCTCCTGCATGACCTTGGCGTAGAGCCGGTTGTAGGTGTGCGGCAGCGGCAGGGTCGCGGAGTCGGTGAACTGCTTGTACATCGCGCTGACATGCGGATCGGTCGATTGCGAATAGAATGGATCGGCAAGCAGCTTCGGCATCACCGGCACCCACCGGCCGCCATTCGCCTGCAGCATGGGCCCGATGGTCTCAGGCTTCAGCAGCAGGGCGAGGAACGACTTGGCGTTCTCCGGGTTCGGCGAGGCCTTGAACGACAGGATCTGCTTGACCGAGATGATCGTCGGCGTGGGCGAACCGTCAACGCCATTGGGCCAGGGAACGGTCCTGAGCGCGTTGTTGTAGGCGTCGGGATTCTCGACCTTCTGCGACAACGGGATCGACAGGGTCGGGTTCATTGCGACCAGGTTCTTCCGGTTGAGGAAGGACGTGTTGTCGTCGGCGCCACCCCAGTTCACCGCATCCGGCGGCGCGCACTTACCCTTGATCGGCTTGACGTAGCTGTTGAGCGCCGCAATCACCTTCGCGCGCGTTTCCGGCTGCGCGATCTGCAGCGTGCCATCCGGCGCCACTACCTGCGCACCGAACGCATTCAGGTAAATGTGCATGACCAGATAGGGGTCGTTCGACGTGGTCGAACTGCCCTGCCCGATGCCGTACACACGCTCGCCCTTCTGGCGGAGCGCCGGCGCAACGGTGTCACACCAGAAGTCCCAGAACGGCTGCCAGTCCTTGGGCAGGTCGGCTTCGCTGAAACCGGCCGTCTCCAGCATGTCCTTCCAGTAGTGGACATGCGGAGTCATCTGCACCCACGGCGCCGCATAGTAGCCGCGCTTCCCGGTCGCCCCGTTCAGAAGGTAGACGGAGTCGAGCGCGCCCTCCTGGAACTCGCCCTTGATGGGCTCGATGACCGAGGACAGGTCCGCCAGCTGGTCCTCGTAGGCCCAGGTCGGCGAGTAGGCGAGGTCAAAGCTGAAGTCGAACGTGATGTCCGGAGGGCTGCCGGCCTTGAGGGCCGTCACCACTTTAGCTTCGGTATCCGCGGTCGCATAGAAGCTGAGCTCTGCAGTCTTGCCCGTCTCCTTCTCCCAGCGGCTGACAATGTCCTTAAAGGCATTGTCTTCGATTTCGGTCGTGCCCTTGGTCCACCAGATCGTCAGATCGGCGGCCAGTGCCCCTGTCGTGCCCACCAACAAGATGGCGGTAGAAAGCATCAATCCTAGCCTACGCATCCCGCATCGCTCCATGTTTCACAGGACGCCCCGGCGCCGCCCCAATCGGCGCCCGTCCTTCGCCGCTACACTAGACGCGCATGTATACTTGTCAAACAAAATGAAGAATGCTGAACATGCGGATCACATTCCCCGCTCACCCCAGCCCCGGCAGGCCCCCATGAAGATCACCAGCGTCGAGACCATCCCGCTCAGGCTGCCCGTCGTGAGGGAGATCGGCGATGGCTGCCAGTCTGTCCTGATCATCCAGATCCACACCGATGCGGGGATAACCGGAACCGGCGAAATTCACACCAACCCATTGGTCAGCAAGGCAATCATGGACGCGCCGCTGTGTTCCGTCTCCGCCAACGGCCTCAGGAACCTACTCCTCGGCGAGGACCCGCGCGACATCGGCCGGCTGTGGGACAAGATGTACCGGCACACCGCCACCTATGGCCGCCGCGGCGCGCTGATGCACGCCATCAGCGGCATCGATATCGCGCTGTGGGACATTCTCGGACAGGCCGCCGGCCTGCCGGTTCACCGCCTCCTCGGCGGGGCGCGGCGCACCCTCGTGAAGGCCTACGCCAGCGATCTGTCCCAGGACAGCCTTGAGGCCACGCTGGCGCAGGCAGCGACGCATCGCGACAACGGCTATCGTGCCATGAAGTTCGGCTGGGGCGCGCTGGGACAGAGCCCGCGCTCGGACGCCAAGGCCGCCGCGGCCATCCGCGCCGAGGTCGGCGACGACATCGACTTCATGTTCGATATCGGCGTACCAATGCCCTTCAATGACGCTCTCTACCTCGGCAGAGCCCTCGCCGACTCAGGCGTCGCCTTCCTCGAAGAGCCGCTGGCACCAGACGACCTGCGGGGCTTCGCCGCGCTAGTCGCCGCCTCCCCCACTCCCATTGCCACCGGCGAGAAGGAAACCACCCAGCACCCCTATCTCGACCTGATGGACCGGGGCGGCCTGCGCATCATCCAGCCGGATGTCGCACGCGTCGGCGGCATCTCCGAAATGCTGCGCATCATCGCTCATGCCGAGGCACGCGGCGTGCAGATCGTCCCGCATTGCTGGTCGACGGACATCCTCGTCGCCGCCACGCTGCATGTGCTCGCCATCCAGCGCGACGCGCCCTATCTCGAATACAACGCTACCGACAACCCGCTCCGTACCGACCTGCTGGCCGAGCCGATCCGCCCGGTCGACGGATACGTCCACGTCCCCGACAAGCCTGGCCTCGGCATCACCCTCAACCCCGAAACGCTGGACCGGTATCGGTGGACGCCGACCTGACGCCCGCCCCGAGCCTGATTGGAAATCCGATGACAGTTGAAGCCCGTCTTGCCGAACTCGGTATCGTGCTGCCGTTCGTCCCCGCCTCCAGCGGCAGCTTCCTGCCTCACCGGTTTGCCGGGCCGCTGCTTTTCCTCTCGGGCCAGACCGCCCGCGACGAGAGCGGCATGCGGCTGACGGGGATCGTCCCGACCGCCGTCTCCGTCGAGGAGGCTTACCGCCGTGCCCGGCTCACAGGCCTGCAACTGCTGGCAAATGCGCAGGCGGCCTTGGGCTCGCTCGACCGGGTCGAGGCGGTTGTGAAGGTGTTCGGCATGGTCTATGCAACTCTCGATTTCAAAGATCACCCCACCGTCATCAACGGCTGCTCGGACCTGTTCGAGGACGTGCTCGGCCCCGCCGGGCGCCATGCGCGCTCGGCCGTCGGCATGGGTTCGCTGCCGCACGGCATTTCCGTCGAGATCGAGGCGATCCTGCTGGTCCGGCCGGACGCCTGATCAGGGCTCCTGGCTGCCGGACATCAGCCGGATGCGGGCATTGTCGATGTGATGCCGCATGGCGGTACGCGCACTGTCGGGATTGCCCTCGGCAATGGCGAAGATGATGGCCCCGTGCTCGTCCTGAACGAGGCGCTGGCGCGTAGCCTGCTTCTTCAGCGACAGCCCGCGGGTGAGCCGCAGGCTCGCATCGAACAAAGTTGTAAGGTGCCTCAGCGTCTCGACGAAAAGATCGTTGTGCGCCGCCGATGCGATTGCCGCATGCAGGTCGATGTCCTCCTCGACGCCTACCTTGCCCGCCCCGATGACCGCCTCAAGCCGCTTGTTGCTCGCCCTGATCCGGTTGAGATCGGCTTCCGTGCGGCGCTGGGCTGCGTGGAAGGCCGCCTCCCCCTCGAGCGCAATGCGCAACTCGAAGAAGCGGAGCACTTCGGCGACAGCGCCCGCCGGAGCGTGCTCGAAGAATTCTGCGCTTGGGCGCCGTTGCACGTAGGTCCCCGAGCCCTGCCGCGCCACAACCAGGCCATCCACCTGCAGCCGGAACAACGCCTCGCGCACAATCGGGCGGGAAACGCCGAAGGCCTCGGACAACTGATTCTCTGACGGGAGGCGCGTCCCCTCCGGATAGGCGCCGGAGACAATGCCCTGTAGCACCTGCTCGTAAAGCTGGTCGGCAAGCCGGACACGCTGGGCGGGCTTGTATTTTTCAAGGGCACCGGACGCGCTCGGCTCAAGGGCGCCGGATTCGGTGCTTACAACTTGGCCCCGCCGTCTCGTCACTTGACCACCTCTTGTTGCGTATATATTAGACAATTATACAAGTTTGCGAGACTTCGATGAAGACGGCACCCATCACATTCGGTCATCTGGCCGCTTCGGTCATCGCCGTGCCCCCATTGGCACAGACCCCAGACCTGGGTCTCGCGCGCGCGCCGAACGTCGCGCTGATCGACCACCTGCAGGCAGCTGGCGTTCGATCCCTTATGTACGGTGGCAACGCGAATTTCTACAACATTCCGGTCAGCGCGTACGCGAAGACCCTTGAATTCCTCGCCGAGAACACCGCCGAGGAATGCTGGGTAATCCCTGCTGTAGGGCCAGATTTCGGGCGCATGGTGGACCAGGCGCCCATCGTGCGCGATCTCAAGTTCCCCATGGCGATGGCCCTGCCCGCCGCCAAGGGCAGCTATACTGAGGCGGGGATGGCGACCGCCCTGCGGCGCCTGTCGGACAGTACCGGCGCGCCGATCCTGATGTACGCCAAGCACGACGGCTGCCTCGACCCCGCGCTGATCGGAAAACTGGTTGACGACGGGGTCGTCGCCTTCATCAAATACGCGGTGGTGCGCGACGATCCAAAAGTTGACAACTTCCTGCGCGCGCTCACGGCGGCGGTTGATCCGCGGCGGATCATCAGCGGCATCGGCGAACGGCCGGTCGTCGATCACTTCACCACATTCGGCCTTACAAGTTTTACATCTGGCGCGATTTCGATCGCTCCGCGGCTGTCCATGGCAATCCTGCACGCGCTGCAGGCTGGCGGCCTTACGCGTGCGGCGGAGTTGCGCGACCAGTTCATCGCCATCGAGGATTGCCGGGATACGTTTGGACCTGCGCGCGTGCTCCATGATGCGGTCACGCTGGCGGGCGTCGCCGACATGGGGCCGCTGTCTCCATTGCAGAGCAACCTCGTCGGCAAGGAACGCGACCGCACCGCCGCAGCGGCACGCGAACTTCTCTCGCTGGAGAGAGCGGCAGCCTGAAAGGCGGGGTGAAATGGCAAGCTACGATCTGATCCTGAAGGGCGGGCATGTCATCGACCCAGCACAGGGGATCGATGCATCCATGGACGTCGCCTTCTCGCAAGGGAAGGTCGCCGCGATAGCGCCGGCGATCAGCGATAGCGAAGCGCCCGACGTGCGCGACGTTTCGGGCAAGTACGTGGTCCCCGGCCTCATCGA
The DNA here is from genome assembly GCA_035433065.1 of Devosia sp. Taxonomy (GTDB): domain Bacteria; phylum Pseudomonadota; class Alphaproteobacteria; order Rhizobiales; family Devosiaceae; genus Devosia_A. The sequence goes on from DAORUH010000022.1 coordinate 14,077, forward strand.
CCTGCACACCCATGTCTATTGGGGTGGCACGTTCCTGGGGGTCGATCCGACCTATGTTGCGCGCCGCTCCGGAATGACCACAGCGGTCGATGCCGGCAGTGCCGGTGCGAACAATATCGGCGGACTGCTGCGGCATGTCGCGCCGCTGTCGGTGCCGCGCATCCTCGCCTTCCTCAATCTCAGCGTGGTCGGCATCTTTGCCGACGCCGGACGCCTGACGGTGGGTGAGGCTGAGGATCTGCGGCTGCTCGACATCAAGCACTGCGTCGATGCCGCCAGGGCCAATGCCGATGGCGTCGTCGGCATCAAGATCCGCGTCGGCGCCTCGACTACCGCGCATCTGGGCGCCATGCCCCTCCACATGGCGATCCGCGCCGCAGAGCTCGCCGGTGACCTGCCGGTGATGGTGCATATCGGCGCCGGCATGCCGCCGCGCATCGAGGACATCGTCGAGCCCCTGCGCCGCGGCGACGTGCTGACTCACTTCTGCACCCCGAAGGCCAACTCGCCGCTTACCAGCGCCGGCGAGATCAGGGACTGCATGATCGCCGCCCGTGAGCGCGGGGTCATCATGGATATCGGCCACGGCAGCGGTTCGTTCGGCTTCAAGGTCGCCGAAAAGATGCTGGACGAGGGCTTCCTGCCGCACGTGATTTCGAGCGACGTACACGCACAGTGCCTGGAAGGGCCTGCCTACGACGTGCTCGAGACCATGTCGAAGTTCCTAGTCATGGGCCTGCCGCTGGTCGAGGTCATTCGTGCGGCGACCGAGGCGCCCGCTGCCGTCTGCCGCCGGGCCGACCTTGGCACGCTTGCGGTCGGCAGCGCCGGTGACGCGACGATCCTCCATATCCGAAAGGGTCGCACGGAATTCACCGACAGCATTGGTGCCAAGCTCGCCGGTGATCGCCGGTTCGTGGCGCAGGGCGTCGTGCTGAAGGGCGCATGGTGGGCCGACGGGCAGCAGCTCACCAACTGAGCGCTACGCCTCCTCCGCGTCGATCCAGGGCCGTCACGGCATTTGACCACTTGTCATACAATGCTAGCCTGACGGCACCTGTCGGCGATCTAGAAGAGCGGACGCGATGACCCAGATTACGTCGACGGTTGATTTTAACGCACCGGGCAAGCAAATCGGCTGGCTCCGCGTGCCCCACTCGGTGACGCGCAGCGCCTACGGCGTCATCCCCATCCCGATTGCCGTGCTGAACAACGGTCCCGGACCGCAGATCCTGCTGATCGCCGGCACTCACGGCGACGAGTACGAAGGCCAGGTGGTCCTCACCCGCCTCATCCAGAAGCTGCGCGCCGAGGACATGCGCGGACGGCTGATCGTCATCCCCTCGCTCAACACGCCTGCCGCAATGGCTGGAACCCGCACCAGCCCGCTCGACGACGGCAACCTCAATCGGGCATTCCCCGGCGACCCCGATGGCGGTCCGACCTGGAAAATCGCCGACTATCTGCAGAACCATCTGGTGCCGATGGTTGATGTCGTCGCCGATTTCCATTGCGGCGGCTCAAGTCTCGCCTACCGGCCGCACGCCAGCACGCATTTTTCGGCCGATGCGCCGCCCGAGCTCAAGCAGCGCAGCCTCGATGCGGTCAAGGCGCTCGGCCTCAGGCACGTGATGATCTTCGAGATCCCCGGCTCATCGGGCGGCGGCATGTCGACCGCAACCCGCAGGCACGGCAAGATTTACCTGAATGGCGAGTACGGCGGCACCGGCGCCCTCACGCCGGATGGGATCACGCTTGTCGATGGGGCCGTCCGGCGCCTGCTGGCCTTTTTCGGCGCGATCGACTCCGAACTCCCTGTCCTGCCGCCCCCTCAGGCCCTGCGCGTGTTCGGCCCGCGGGCCTATGTGTATGCCCCCGATGCCGGCGTCTTCGTCCCGGCTACGCGCCTCGGCGACACCGTCGACGAGGGCGATATCTGCGGTGAGCTTGTCTTCCCGGAAAACCCCGGGCGCGATCCGATCGTGCTGCGCTTCGAGGGCCCCGGCGACGTTGTGTGCCAGCGGCACCCGGCCCGCGTCGAGCGCGGTGATTGCGTGGCCCACCTCGCGCGGGCGGTCGAGACCTGAGCTGAAACGAACCGGGCGGCCCGATGAGGGCCGCCCGGCAAATGCTCAGTCGCCGATACCGTCAGACGGCTTCGCCGTGACGCTGGAACACCTCCAGCATGACCTTCTGGGCGTTCTCGACGGCACGGGCGGGCTCGGTCCCCTTGATCAGCATGTCCTGCACGGCCTCCACAATCAGGCTGCGATTGACGATCTCACCGAGGGCCTTCGACGGACGGCCCGGATAGTGGATGGAACGCCCCTCGCTCGCGGCTGCCTTGATGCCGTCATAGGCCTTGTGCTCGGCCCAGAATGAATCCTCGAGCTGCGCCGGGTAGACCGGCAGGTATCGCCCGCCAGCGCCGACAACGAACTTCGAGTAATTGTCGGGCTTCATGAAGTGCTTCACGAGCCCAATCGCCAGTTCCGGATTGGGTGCCGTTTTGAACACGCCGTAGAAGTTCGGGTAGGCGGTGACCTGACGGCCTGCCGGGCCGCCCGGCGGCAGTTCCAGTGTGGTGTTCTCGAGGAACTCGTTCTTGTCGACGATCATGCTGGAGTAGATGCTCGTCTCATTCAGGACGTATGCCACCTGCCCAGACAGGAACGCCTTGTTATTACCCGAGTTGTCCCAGCTGACGGTTCCCTTCGGAATGATCGCCAGGTCGTTGTACATCGAGTTGATGAGCTTGAAGGCCTCGATGGTGGCGTCGCTCTGGATGGACGGCTTGTTCTGCGCGTCGACCAGGCTGCCTCCGTAGGCCTTAACGATCGACATGACGTCGCCGAGGCTGTCCGACGGAGTAAGCCCCAGCGCCATGCCGTAGGCGTAGAACGGCGGCTTCGAAATCGTGCGGGCGGCCTCGATGAAGCCCTCCCACGTATCTGGCAGTGCGTCGTATCCCGCCTCGCGGAACTTGTCCAAGCGGACATGAGCCGCAGCGGGGCTGATGCCCATCGGCACCGCCCGGATGGCGCCATCGAACATCGTCTGGGGCAGCAGGCTCTCGTTGATGCCCCCCTTCTCCGCCTTCATGCCTTCGACGACGGAGGAAACGTCCAGCAAATGTCCGTCAGCACCCCAGGACGACAGGTCGGACTCATTCACGCGGGTAACATCGGGCGGCGCGCCGATCTCGAGCGCGGCAGCCATGCGCTTCGCAATCTCGCCGCCGGGAATGGTCTCGATCTGTACGTCGCTCTCGCTCAACCCCTGCAGCTTGGCGTATTCCAGGGTCTGGGCAATGAGGGCTTCATCGGCAACCTTGTTGAAGTTCGGCTGCAGCCAGAAGACCAGCTTCGCGTCACGGGCGAACGCCCGCCGCGTCATGATGAACGGGGCAGACAGACCGATGGCGGATGCGATGCCAAGCTTGCCGAACTCACGTCTGGAAAAGAGACTCTTCGTCATGTTGTATCCTCTCAGTGTGATGGAACCTGCAGTCTATTTTCTCATCCCTTGACCGCCCCGAGCGTGAGCCCGGAGATCAGGAAGCGCTGGAACACGAAGTAGACGATCAACGGGGGCAGAGTGCTTATGAGCGTCGAGGCCATCATTGGCCCCCAGAAGAACGTGTCCGCGACGACGAAATCCGGGATTCCGGTCGGGATGGTGCGCACGGTGGCATCGGTAACCAGCACGGACGCGTAGATGAACTCGTTCCACGACAGGGTGAACGAGAAGAAGGCGACGATGGCCAGCGCCGGCAGCGTCAGCGGCAGCACGATCCGCCACAGCACGCCGAAACGACTGCAACCATCGACCATTGCGCTCTCTTCGAGCTCGATCGGGATCGAGACGAAATAGCCCATCAGCAGCCAGGTGCAGAACGGCACTGTGAAGCCAAGATAGGAGAGCACCAGCCCTTCCATCGTATTTTGCAGGCCGACATTGCGAATGATGATCAGCAGCGGAATGAACAACAGCGAGCTGGGCATGAGGTAGGTGTAGACCAGCCCCTGGGCGAGCACCCGGCGCCCGCGGAAGCGCAACCTTGTCAGCGCGTAGGCAGCGAGTGACGAAATGACCAGCGAGAGGACAACCGTCGCGAGTGCCACGATGGTGCTGTTGCGGAAGTAGAGCTGGAAGTTCGTCTTCTGGAACAGCGTGACGTAATTCTCGAGCGTCGGCGCCGTGGGCCACAGTGTTGCCGAGGGCCCGAAGATCTCCGTGTTGCTCTTAAGCGACGTGGCGACCATCCAGTAGAGCGGCGCGATCGTCCAAACCATCAGGACGAACAGCACGATCCCGCCAACGACGTGGACGATCCGGCGCGAAGATTTCTGTGTGAGCGCCATCTCAGTTGTTCCCGTCTTTGAGCAGCCGGCGCGTGAGCGCGACGACGAACAGGACAAGGAACGGAAACATCACCATATTGACCGCGGAACCGAGCCCCATCTGGCCAGCCGATGTCAGGTTGAAGCTCTCGTTCGGCAGGATCTGCGTCATCCCCGCGGGCGCGCCATTGGTCAGGATGTTGACGACCGTGATGCCCGTCGCAGTGAACACCGTCGACAGCATTACCGTGATGGTGAAGACCGGCATCATCGAGGGGATGGTGACGTTCCAGAACTGCGCAATCACCCCTGCGCCGTCGATCTCGGCGGCCTCGTAGAGGTCCTTGGGTATGGCCTGCAGTCCCGCAAGAAAGTGCATTGTGTAGAAGGGCGTCCCCGTCCACACGACGACCGCGATGACAGCCCACATGGCGAGCTTCGGCTCGGCCAGCCACGCAATCCCGGTCTCGATCAGGCCGAGGTTGATCAGCAGGATGTTCAGCAGCCCGTTGAATTCGTTGTACATCCACTCCCAGATGAGCGCGCCGACAACGGTCGGTACGGCCCACGGGATGAACAGGATGGTGCGGTACACATTGTTGAACCGCCGCTCCTGATTCAGGACGACCGCCGACACGATACCGATGACGAACTTGATGGCTACGGCGATCACCGTGTACCAAACGGTGTTCACCGCCGTTTCCAGGAACCCCGTATCCGACAGCAGGGTCGCGTAGTTGTTGAGCCCCACAAATCGTCCCGGGATACCCGGCGACTTGTCCTGAAAGCTCAGGACCACTGCATACGCAAACGGATAGATGACGACCGCGATCAGCACCACGATCGCCGGAAGCAGGAATATCCAGGCGAGAATGCGGGCGTCGTTGGCGATCCGGTCCCACAGGCCGGGCGAACGCTGCGTCCGAGGGATTGGCTGCGCCAGATCGCTCACCGCGCAACCTCGCCGTTCAGGTCCGGCCAGTTGCTCATTGTCCTTGCATGCTTGACCTTCCAGGCCTGCACATCGCCGGCGCGGCCCTCGGCGCGGCTGCGACGTGCACTCTCGATCGATGCGAGAAGCCGGGCCGTCACCAGGTCGAGTTCCCCTACGCCCAATGACCGCGCATCGAGAATAAACGAGCCGTGTGCAAGTTGATGCGTCCGCACCCGTATCGAGGGCGTCCCGACCTCGAGAGCATGCACCACATCGACCGCATCGAACCCGGCTCCAGGCAGCACGGTGATGCGCAGCCGGTCGAACGGATTGCCGGTCGGATCGGGATCGAGTTCAGCAGCGACGCCCGCAACGCCGGCCAGCGCCTTGCGCCAATGCTCCAGCGGCACACGCAGCACCGCGCGTTCCGCCTCGCGGTCCCCCGCAACAAATGCCTGCAAGGCAACCATCGCCGCCGCGATCCCTTCCTTGCCCACCTTCATCGGCCGGCCGATGCCGTAGTTCTGCAGGAACGCCGCCCGCACCAGATCCTTGCGACCCGCGACAACCCCCGCCGTGGCCCCACCGAGGAACTTGTGGGCGCTGTGGATGGTCACGTCCGCACCGGCCCGCAGGTAGCTGTGAATGTCGTACTCGGCCGCGAGATCGACGATGACCGGCACGCCGCGCGCGTGACAGACGCGCACGAAATCCGCGATCGGAATCTGCCCGTCAGGCGCGCAATGGTGGCTGACGACAAAAAGCGCGGCCGCCGTGTTCGGGCCAATAGCCCCGTCAAGCTGCGCCTGCGTGGTCGCGTTCACCGAGCCAACCGACACAACACGCGCCCCGGTAAGCCGGATATCCTGCTCGATCGGATGGCCGTAGTTCACGAGGTGCCCGACCTGCACCACCACCTCATGCTTCATCCCGGACGTGTCCGGCAGGCGCTCGATTGCCGCCATGCCATCACCCGTCATCGCCCCGGCGATCGTCATGCAGATACCTGCCGCGCTGCAGGCCGAGATGAATCCCGCTTCGGCGCCTGTCGCTTCGGCAATCACCCGGCTGGCGGCCGCCTGCAGCTCGACCATGTCCACGCCCCGGCCAAGGATCTCGGCCGCGGCCGCGATCGCTTCGGGGCGCGCGCTGATCCCCCCGAGATTGGTCAGCGTGCCGGTGAGGTTGATGACCGCACTGGCACCGAGACGGACACGGATGTCGCCGTTCCCAGTCATAAAGATGTCTCCAGATCGCCGGTTAGTCCGGCTGCATATTGATAGATTGCCGGCGAGCCGCCGGTGTTAACGAGGACCACTCTCGCGCCCTGCGGGATCCGGCCCGCCTCGACCCACTCAACCAGCGCCAGCGCCACCTTGGCGTTGTAGACCGGGTCGAGGATCATGCCGTGCCCGCGCGCGAAGCGGCGGATGACCTCGACAAGCTGGGGCGTCAGCACGCCGTAACCCGGCGCGACGTGATCATCGACGAGGATAACGTCTCCGGCATCGAGCCGCGTCGCGATGCCTAGCCTCTCCGCCGCACGGTCGGCGTGATCGCGAATGGCGTCGCCAAGCTCGGCGGCATCGCTGGCGATAGAGACACCCACGACCTGCACCGGCGAGCCGAGGTGCTTCAGCCCCAGCGCCAGTCCCGCAGCCGTCATCCCCGCTCCAACCGCAATGAAGACGGCGTGCACCGGCCCGGGGAGGCCGGCGACTTGCTGCTGCAACTCCTCAGCCGCGTCGACATAGGCGATCGTCGCCTCGACGCCATAGTCGAGTGCGCGGTCAAGGATTGCGGGATGCCGCCCCTCGGCAATGAGCGCGTCGCGCACCGCCTCCTGCGCAGCAAGGATGCCGGCTCGTCCGAGACCGGCCGGAACCGCGCGCACATCAGCGCCGAGGATATCGAACAGCAGCCGGTTGCCCTGATATGGCTCGTGCGCCTGCCCTGCGGCGTCGGGGATCAGCAGCACCGCCCGCATGCCGCTGCGCGCTGCCGCCGCCGCGATATCGCGCAGCTTGTTGGATTGCTCGGCCGCACAGGCAATCAGCGTATCGACGCCCTTCTCTCGCAGCGAACCAATGACGAATTCCAGCAGCCGCGACTTGTTTCCGCCGACACAAAGCCCCGATAGGTCTTCGCGCTTGATCCACAATTCAATGCCCAGCGTCTCCGACAGCACCGGCGCCGCCTCCAGCGGCGTAGGGAGGTGTACAAGCCGGGTACGGGGCTGCCGATCGCGGATCATCGCCAGGTTTTCGGGCCGGGAGAACTTCGGGCAGTGGCAATCATCCGGTTGCCCTCAAGCGCTCGGGATAGAGCTGAACCTGCGGATTGAAAGAGACGTTCTCGTCGAGCGGGAACATCGGCCGCGGGCAGACCTTGTGCCCCAGCGTCTTGAGGTTGGCCGAGGTCGCGCCGGGTATATCGAGCACATAGTTGCGGCTCGCAAAGGAGAAGTAACGGATCGCGGCGCCCGGCGACTTCACCACGATGATGTCGGCGTCGTGCGGATCAATTCCGTGCTCGAGATAGATCGCCCGGTCCATCATGAAGACAGCGCGCGACACCACCACGATGCGCATGTTGCCGTGGCGCAGCACGGCCGCCGGCCCGGCATGCGCCGGCATGCGCGACACTTCATGCAGGTATTCGCCATTGCCGAGGCGCTCCACCTCGACATCGACCTCAACCGGCGGAAACCGTACGGGATCGATCGTGCCGCCAAGCGCCACGCGGATCTTTGCGCCGATACCTGCCTCGTGCGCCTTCTGCGCGGCGGGAGCATCGACGATCGGCATGATCAGCCGCCCGCGATAGTCCGCCTCAAGCAGGGCTGCGAGAATGGTGTTGCTGTCCCCCGAGGCACCACTGCTCGGCGCATCGGCGGCATCGGAGAAGGTCACCGGCCCCGTCTGTCTCGCCGCGTCGGCAATTGCATCGGGAAGCGCCACGAGTTCAGCGACCATGACATCATGGTGCGCCCAGAATGCATCGGCCAGTTCCCGTGCCAGACGCTGGGCGCCTGCGGGGTCATTGTCGGTGACCACGAGCGACTGCGACCCCAGTTCCGGAGCATCGGTGAATGGGTTGCCGATCGTCACAGCTGCCGAGAGCGCTTCGCCGGACTGTTCCATCTGTCTGGCGCGATCGATGATCCGGCCATAGAGCCCGGTCGCGGTGATCAGTTCGGGGCCGCGAACCAGCGCCGGAATGAAGACCCGCGCCATGACCGGACGGGCGCCGCGATCGAGGATCGCCTCCATCAGCCTGCCAGCGCGCTGGCCGGTGCTTGTAAAATCGTCATGCGGATAGGTGTGGAAAACCGCGATCGCATCGCAGTTCTTCAGCATCTTGTCCGTCAACAGACCATGCAGGTCGAGCGAGACGACAATGGGGATTTCCGCCCCGACCCTGGCCCGAACCCGCTCGAGGATGTACCCCTCGGGATCAAGCTCGGTGAGCGCCCCCATCGCGCCGTGCATCGAAAGGTAAACGGCCGCAACATCGGCCGACATCGCCTCGTCGATCGCGTCGAGCAGTTCGCCTGTCAGCCGCGAAAAACCCTCACCGGACAAGGGGCCGGCACTGCAGGCCGAAGCGGTGTAAACTCCGACCAGTTCGACATCTTGCCGACTTCCCATGATGTCGAGAAAGCCGCGAACACAGGTATCCGCCTTTGAATTTGCCTTGAAAATCTCCGCGCCGCGCCGGATGCTGAAGTCTCGGTACTCGCTTGGCATCGGGTTAAAGGACGAGATTTCCTGTTCGCAACCCGCAACCAGAATCTTGCGCATCAGGTCCGCCTCGGCCGCTCAACTTGTTGTCTAACAAGTTGACCTTTGCTTATTACGAATTTGGAGTCAAGGCGTCATAAGTCCCAGGCGTTGTGGCGTCGGGAGAAGCGGTTGCTTTGCCGCCCCAGCCGCCAATCGATGATCGTCGTCATCACGTGGCGGTGGTGTGGCCGCCGTCGATGGTGATCGTACTGCCGGTCATGAACCTTGATGCCTTCGAGGCCAGCAGCAGGATGGCCCCATCGAGATCGTCCACCTGGCCAACGTGTTGCATTGGGATCGTGCCAATCAGTGGCGCGCTTGCATCGCTTTCGAAGAAGGCTCGGTTCATGCCGGTGACAACGTAACCCGGAACGATGGCGTTGACCCGCACCTGCATTGGCGCGAGCTCGAGCGCCATGACGCGGGTGAGGTGGTGCAGGCCCGCCTTTGCCACCGAGTAGGCCGCGTCCCCCGCCGTCGCTATCACCGCGAGGATCGAGGTCACGTTGATGATGCTGCCACCGCCGTTCGCAGAGAGCCGCCGTGCGGCTTCGCGACACATCAGGTAGGCCGCATCGAGGTCCACCGCCATGATGTCGCGCCAGTACTGAAACTCGATCTCCGTCGCGCGACCCGGCCCGGCAATACCCGCGTTATTGACAACGACCGTTGCCCGGCCGAAGCGCGCTTCGACCGCATCGAACAATGCCGGAATGGCTGCTGCGTCGGCGATGTCCATGGCGAACACCATGGCATCGCCACCGGCCCCTGCAATGTCCGAAGCGACGCGTTCAAGCGCTTCTGCTCGCCGCCCCACGAGCGCGACTCGAGCACCGTTCGCGGCCAGGACCCGCGCAAAGCGCGCGCCGATGCCGCTCGACGCGCCGGTCACGATTGCAACGTCGCCATGCAGGTCGAAGATCGCCCCGCTGGTCAGGCCGGCGGACGAGCTTTCATCCACCGATCCGTTCCCCATAATCCGCCACGAACCGCATCTCGCTGCGTCCCCATCGCCAGCCGCATTTGCAGCCAGCGTTACAGACGGCAGGATAAAGTCAATGCAGGCGGCAAGCTGCGACGGGTCAGAGCAGCTTTTCGAGCTCGGGGATGATGGTGAAGAGATCGCCGGCGAGGCTGTAGTCGGCCAGCTTCATGATCGGTGCTTCCGCGTCCTTGTTGATCGCCACGATCACCTTCGAGCCGGTCATGCCGGCAAGGTGCTGGATGGCGCCGGAGATGCCGACGGCGATGTAGAGGTCCGGCGCCACGACCTTGCCGGTCTGGCCCACCTGCCATTCGTTGGGGGCAAAGCCCGCATCGACGGCGGCGCGGCTGGCGCCCACCGCGGCGTGCAGCCGGTCGGCCAGCGGCAGGATCAGCTTGTCGAAGTTCTCCTTCGAGCCGAGAGCCCGGCCTCCCGACACCACGACCTTGGCGTTCGAGAGTTCGGGACGGTCCGAGCGCGTCACCCGGTCCTCGATGAACCGGGAAAGCTGCGGATCGCTCGCGGCGACCGTCTCAACAGAAGCGCTGCCACCCGTAGCCGCCGCCGGGAAGGCCGCTACGCGGACCGTCATCACCAGGATGGCATCGGTCGACTGCACCGTCTCCAGCGCATTGCCCGCATAGATCGGGCGCACGAAGGTGTCGGGCGCCACGACCTTCACGACATCGGAGACCTGCATGACATCGAGCGCACCGGCGACGCGTGGCATCACGCTGCGGCCGGTGGCGGTCGCTGCCGCAACGAAACCGCCATAGCCCGCGGCGAGCCCGATTATGGTTGCCGCGATCGGCTCGGCCAATTGCCCGGCGCCGGTTTCGGCCACCAGCACCTTGCGCACCCCGCCATGGGCGGCGGCAGCCTTGGCCACCGCTTCGACGCCGGCTCCGGCGACAAGGATATCGACCTCCTGTCCGAGCTGCAGCGCGGCCGACAGGGCCTTGGCGGTTGCGTCGTGGAGGGTCTCGTTGTTGTGCTCGGCGAGCAGCAGAATGGTCATCTCAAACGCTCCTTCAGATCGCGCCGGCGGACTTCAGCCGCTCGACCAGGGCCGCAACATTTTCGACAGCCACGCCGCCGCTGCGCGGAGCGGGCTCTTCGGTGCGCAGCACCTTGAGGCGCGGCGCGAGATCGACGCCAAAGCTGTCCGCCGGGACTTCCTCGAGCGGCTTCTTCTTTGCCTTCATGATGTTGGGCAGAGTCGCGAAGCGCGGCTCGTTGAGCCGCAGATCGACCGTGACGATGCACGGCAGATTGACCGCGATGACCTGCTGGCCACCATCGGTCTCGCGCGTCACGACGACATGGCCGTCGGCGACCTCGATGGCCGAAGCGAAGGTCGCCTGCCCCCAGCCGAGGCGCGAGGCTAGCATCTGGCCGGTCTGGCCTGCATCGCCGTCAATGGCCTGGCGGCCGAGGATGACGAGATCGGCGGCTTCTTTCTGCGCCACCGCCTGCAGCAGCTTGGCGACGGCCAGCGGCTCGACGGCGGCATCGGTCTTCAGGTGGATCGCCCGGTCGGCGCCCATCGCGAGCGCCGCGCGCAGCGTGTCCTGCGCCTGTGCCGGCCCGACGGAGACCGCGACGATCTCAGCCTCGGTCCCGGCCTCGCGCAGGCGCAGCGCCGCTTCCACCGCGATTTCGTCGAACGGGTTCATCGACATCTTGAGGTTCGTCGTGTCGACGCCCGAACCGTCGGCTTTCACCCGGATGCGGACGTTGGAATCCACCACCCGCTTGATCGGAACGAGAATCTTCATCAGCGCACCTCTATTGGAGTGGGCGCCGCCCTCTCAGGCAGCACCCATATTGGTCAGAAAAACGCCTGCAGGCCAGTCTGCGCGCGCCCGAGGATGAGGGCGTGCACGTCGTGCGTACCCTCGTAGGTGTTCACCGTCTCGAGGTTCTGCGCATGACGCATCACGTGGTACTCGATCTGGATGCCGTTTCCGCCGTGCATGTCGCGGGCCATACGGGCGATGTCAAGCGCCTTGCCGGCGTTGTTCCGCTTGATGATCGAGATCATCTCGGGGCTCATCTTTCCGGCATCGAACAGGCGGCCAACGCGCAGGCTCGCCAGCAGGCCGAGGGTGATTTCGGTCTGCATGTCGGCGAGCTTCTTCTGGTGCAGTTGCGTCTGTGCAAGGGGCCGGCCGAACTGCTTGCGGTCGAGCCCGTACTGGCGCGCCCGGTGCCAGCAATCCTCGGCCGCGCCCATGACGCCCCAGGCGATGCCGTAGCGGGCGCGGTTGAGGCAGCCGAATGGGCCGGAGAGACCCGAGGCGTTCGGCAGCAGCGCGTCCTCGCCCACTTCAACATTTTCGAGCACGACTTCGCCTGTGGTCGAGGCGCGCAGCGACAGCTTGCCTTCGATCTTGGGCGCGGACAGGCCCTTGGTGCCCTTCTCGATGACAAAACCGCGGATCTTGCCGTCATGGGCGTCCGACTTCGCCCAGATGACGAAGACATCGGCGATGGGGGCGTTCGAGATCCAGGTCTTGGCGCCGTTGAGGACGTATCCGCCATCGGTCTTTTTCGCGCGCGTCGTCATGCCGCCCGGATCGGAACCGGCGTCGGGCTCGGTCAGGCCGAAGCAGCCGATCCACTCGCCGGTGGCGAGCTTGGGCAGGTACTTCTGCTTCTGCGCTTCCGACCCGTAGGCTTCGATCGGGTACATGACGAGCGAGGACTGCACGCTCAGCATGGAGCGGTAGCCAGAGTCGATGCGCTCGATCTCGCGCGCCACGAGACCATAGGTCACGTAGTTGCCGCCGAGGCCGCCATAGGCCTCGTCGACCGTGATGCCGAGAACGCCGAGTTCGCCGAACTCGCGGAAAATGCCGGCGTCGGTTTCCTCGTTGAGATAGGCCTTGTTGACGCGCGGCAGCAGGCGCTCCTGCGCGAAGGCCCGAGCGGCGTCGCGCATCATGATCTCATCGGCGCTGAGTTCCTGATCCAGCAGCAGCGGATCCTGCCAATCGAACGACATCTCAAGATTCTCCAGGTGTTTGGAGGCTTGCCTTACTATTTACCGGCCAGCCGGTCAATATATACGGGGGAACGTCACCCGGATGGTGACGGCCCCAACGCTCAGGTCGTGGGTTTGGCCCACGGCCCGGCGTTGATTTCCTCAGTGTGCTGGCCCAGCTGCGGAGGCCGGCGGGCGCCGGGCCGTTCGCCGTCGAAGCGCCACGGCGGCAGGAAGCCGGGCGCTGCGGGGATGCCTTCGGCCTCCCCGAACTGCGTCACCATCGCCCCGGCCCGCTTGCTGGTCAGTGCCTCATGCAGCCCCGCCACCTCGCCCGCCGGAACGTCGAGTTCCGCGAGCTTTTCGAGCATCGGCGCGCGCTTGCGCTTCCCGAACTCGACGGTGAGTTCCGCCATAAGCGCATCGCGGTTCTTCACCCGGTCGAGGTTGGCGGCAAACCGCGGGTCGTCCGCGAGATCAGGCCGGTCGATCACCGCCCGGCACACCTGCTGGAACTGCCTTGTCGTGCCCGCAGCAAGGACGAAGGGCCCATCTTGTGCATCAAATACGCCGTAAGGCACGATGGACGAATGGAAATTGCCATACCGCGGCACCTCCGTCCCCTTCACCAGCGCCTCAAGCCCGTAATACGACGTGAGCGACACGCCGCAGTCGAACAGCGACACTTCGATCCTACGGCCCTCGCCCGTCAGCTTGGCGCTGAGGAGCGCCGCAAGCATCGCCTGCGCCGCCGCCATGCCGGTGAACATGTCGACCACCGGCAGGCCGAATTTCAGCGGCTGCCCATCCGGCTCGCCATTCGTGGCCATGACGCCGGTTTCGCCCTGCAGCACGAGATCGTAGCCCGGGCGCCCCGCCTCCTCGCCCGCCGGGTCGTAGCCAGCCACGGCGCAGTAGACGAGCGCGGGATTGATCGCCTTCAGCGCCTCATAGCCCAGCCCGAAGCGCTCCATCGTGCCGCGCTTGAAATTCTCGACCACCACATCCGCGTCGGCAATGAGCGCGCGAACCAGCGCCTGCCCCTCGGGCGCCGTCAGGTCCGCAACGGCCGAGCGCTTGCTGCGGTTGAAGGCGTGGAAATAGGTGCTCTCGCGCGGCCCGACCGATTTGCCCCAGTCGCGGGTGCCGTCGCCGGTGCCCGGCTGCTCGATCTTGACGACATCGGCGCCAAGGTCCGCCAGCACCATCGCGCTCAGCGGCCCGGCAAGGACCCGCGAAAGATCGAGCACGCGAATGCCCGCGAGAGGAAGTCTGTTCAATTGCACAACCCCGAAAGTGGTCGTAGGAGGGAGAGAAGCGATTTACCGGCCAGCCGGTCACATATGGCATTAGCCGCAATCGGGAGGAACCGCAATTGGTCGAAAAGGGGAACCGGCGAGGCCGGCCAGCCACGCTCAACGCACCGCACGCGGCCATCCTGCGGGCGGCGACCGGGCTGTTCGCCGAGAAGGGTTTTGCCGAAACCTCGCTGATGGATATCGCGAAGGTCGTCGGCCTCTCGAAGGCCGCGGTGTACCACTACTTTCCCACCAAGCAGGTGATCTACGAGGCGATCGTGGTCGACCTGCTGCACCGGCTCTATGCCCATGTCGAGGGTTCGGTCGCGGGCCAGAACCTCCCCACCGCCGAGCGGCTGCGCACCATGATGCGCAGCCATGCGGAGTTCTTCGAAAACAATTACGCCGAATACGTCACGCTGCTGCACGGCGTCGCCGGGCTGAATCGGGTGGTCGGCGACGAGGAGCGCACCATCCGCGATCGTTACGAAGGGCTCTATCGCACCGTCATGCTCGAAGGGCTCGGCGCCGGCGAGCTGCGCATCGAAGACCCGGCAATCGCGTCGCGCGCCGTCCTGTCGATGCTCAACTGGATGACGCGCTGGTTCGACCCGCAGGGTCCCCGCCGCGCCACCCACTTCGCCGAGGCCTATTTCGACATCCTCGCCAACGGCGTTTTCAAGCCGTAAAGCGCGAGGGCGAGCGCATCAGCGCCAGCCCGACACTGCCTTGGTCAGCATGAACTCCTCGATGCCCCAGACCCCGCCCTCGCGCGCGTTTCCGGACTGGCCGACGCCGCCGAACGGCGCGCCCGCGCCGGTCGGCTTGCCGTTCATTTCCACCACACCCGAACGCAGCCGCTGAGCCAGCCGGTTGGCCCGCTCGCCATCCTG
>DAORUH010000023.1:0-28557 GCA_035433065.1 Devosia sp.
CCGCATGGCATTGAGCCGTCTAGGGTGCTGGCGTCGAGCCGGTGCCTCTTGATCGCTGGGTCCGGGGTTCGAGTCCCCGGCCGCCCACCGAATTCCATCCAGATATTGCGCGGACGCGCGGCGTAGCCGAAAGTCGCACGGGAAAAGTGCGGCTGGCCTCTTTAAACGCCGGTTCGGTCCACTACATAGGCCCGACGGGCGCGAGCCCGGCCCAGTGCATCAACATTTCTAATCGGGGGCTCCCTTGGACCTGGCATACCTTCTGTCACCAGAGGCGTTCAGCGCGTTTATGCAGGTCATCATGATCGACCTGGTGCTGGCGGGTGACAATGCGGTCGTCATCGGCCTCGCTGCTGCCGGCCTGCCCAAGGATCTGCGCACCAAGGCGATTCTCATCGGTATCGCGGCCGCCACGGTCATGCGCATCTGCTTTGCGCTGATCACGACGCAGTTGCTCTCGCTCGGCGGCGGCCTGCTTGTCGCTGGCGGCCTGCTGCTGCTCTATGTGTGCTGGAAGATGTACCAGGAACTGGTCGTCCCCGAGGCGCACAAGGAAGCGGCTACCGAAGCTGTCACCGGCTCCGATATCAACGCCGACGGCGTTGTCGGCGGTGGCGCGCCGCGCAAGACGCTGCGCCAGGCGGTCATCCAGATCGTCATCGCCGACGTGTCGATGTCGCTCGACAACGTGCTGGCCGTGGCCGGCGCGGCGCACGCGCATCCTGAAATTCTCGTCTTCGGCCTCATCCTGTCGGTCGCCCTGATGGGTCTTGCCTCGACCTTCATCGCGGGCCTCCTCAACAAGCACCGCTGGATCGCCTGGGTTGGTCTCGTCATCATCCTCTATGTGGCGGTCAAGATGCTCTACGAGGGCGCCGACCAGCTCATGGGCCACACCCTGCCGCAGATTCCCTTCATCAAGGGCGCGCCGGCGGTCCCGGGGGCGCATTAGCGCCCCCACGCACCTTCACGTTCACGGCCGGCGGCACTCCCGCCGGCCGTTTCGTTTTTCGCTCCTTCCGCGCGCGCTGCGAAGCCCCTTACACCGCGCGAACACCGCGCTATAAGCGTTCGCATGAACGGCAAAATGAGCAGCACGTTTGGGCCTTTTGCGCTGGATCGGCGCCGCGCGGCGCTGACTCGCGACGGCGCCGATGTCGCCATCGGCCACAAGGGCTATGCCCTGCTCGAGGCGCTGTTCGATGCCGGCGGCGAGACTGTCGGCAAGGCGGCGCTGATGGAGCGCGCCTGGCCGGGCACCATCGTCGAGGAGGGTAACCTCACCGTGCAGATCGCCGCGCTGCGCAAGGCGCTGGGCGAGGATGCCGATTCATATATCGTCACCGTTCCGCGTGTAGGCTACCGGCTGGCCGTGCCGCCGCCCCCCGAGGCAGCCCCGGGCCGACCGCTGGTTGCCGTGCTCCCGTTCAACAACATGAGCGGCGACCAGAGCCAGGAGTATTTTGCCGACGGCATCGTCGAGGACATCATCACCGCGCTGAGCCGGTTCCGCTCGTTTGCGGTGATCGCCCGCAATTCCTCGTTCGTCTACAAGGGCAGGGCCGTCGACGTGCGGCAGGTCGCGCGCGAGCTGGGCGTGCGCTACGTGCTCGAAGGCAGCGTGCGCCTTGCTGGGGATCGCCTGCGGGTGACGGCGCAGCTCATCGACGCCGACAGCGGCTCACACCTTTGGGCCGACAAGTTCGACGGCCGGGTCGCCGAAGTCTTCGACATGCAGGACCGGATCACTGAAAGTGTCGTGACCATCGTCGAGCCGCGCATCCGCTGGGCCGAGATCGACCGTTCGCGGCGGGAGCGGCCCGGCAGTCTCGCTGCCTATGATCTCTACCTGCGCGCCATCCCGCGGTTTGTCGCCGAGACTCCTGCCGACAACGAGGCGGCCTATGACCTGTTCTGCCGCGCCATCGCGCTCGATCCGCACTATGCGCCTGCGCTGTCGCTCGCGGCGGGTGCATTGACCAACCAGATCAGCATGGGCTGGCCGCCGCTCGTTCCCAACAACCGGGCGCGCTGCATCGAGCTGATGGAAGCGGCGCTGCTGCATGGCTCGGACGATGCCACCGTGCTCGCCCGCTGCTCGACGATGCTGATCCATTCGGCACACGACTATGACCGCGGCATGCAGATGATCGCGCGGGCGCTCGACGTCAATCCGAACAACATCACGGTGCTGATCTGCGCCGGAATCGTGCACCTGCACTGCGGCAGCGTCGAGGCCGCTATCGGCTACGCGCGGCGGGCGCTGACGCTCAGCCCCGGTGATTCCGACGGCTATTTCTCGATGACCACCATCTCCCATGCCAACATGATCCTCGGCGACTATGCCAAGGCGCTGGAATGGGCGGAGCGGGCGCAGGCGCTCAACCCGCGCAACAATCCCACGCACTGGATGCTGATCGCCGCCAACGCACAGCTTGGCCGCATGACCGAGGCCCGCCGCCGCGTCGCCGAATTCCACGCCATGGTCCCGCAGGTCACCATCGCCTCGATTGTCGCCGGGCAGCCGGGCAAAGACCCGGCGCGCCTCGCGGCAGTCATCGAAGGCCTGCGCATGGCAGGCATGGCCGAAGGTGGCGCGGTCTAGGCCGATTTGGAAGTTTTTGGAACTTTTGCGTGAAGCCCGAAGGACTTGGGGCCTCAATCGCGCGCAGTCTCCAAGGCATAGAACACCCCGTAGAGGGTTTGCCTTGGGAGGCAGACATGAACGCAATGCTTATCGCCATACCCGCCGAGCGCGGTTCCGCAGGCCCAATGCCGCCGTTCCACCCGCTGGACGATGATCGCGACGACGATGCCGATGCCGCCGACGCGGTGGTGCCGCCGGCAACCGCCGAGCGTCCGAAGAACCTTTTCGATCGATTGCTCGAAGCCATCTGCAAGCCGGGCGAACCCGACTTCAACAATCCCTGACGGCCGAGGGGCGAAAATACCGGCCGGACCTCCCGACTTGCCGGCGAACTCAACGCCCCCCGCAGTTCGCCGGCACTTTCTTTCCGTATGTCGCTCAGGGATGCGCGGCGTGCCGCGCTGAGGACCAGCCTTCAGGCAGATGTCCGGGCCGTCTCCGCCGCAAGAGCTTCGCTGGCCCCCTCCGCTTCGTCGAACTTTTCCAGCGCCAGGGCCGCATTCCGCTCGATCCGCTCGCGCTCGGCTTCGGGGAAGGCGGCCTCCGACAGCAGGCGTTCCGATGCCTCCACCGCCTCGCCAATATGTCCGGCGTAGTAGGCAAGGATCTGGAACTCATCGAGCATCTTCCAGGCATAGACCGCGGAATCGACAAACAGCCCCTCGGGCTGCGGGCGATCCAGTCCTGCCTGTGCCAGCAGATACCCGTGGTGATAATACTGCGCGTTGCGCGCCGCCCGCGCGGCCAGATACAGCCCCTCGATACGCCCCGGCACCTTCTCGTAGCCCTTGAGGTACGTGGCGATAGCCAGATCGGGCGGCTGGCCGAGCAACTCCATGGCATTGCCGGCATAGATGTAGCTGAGCGCCACCTCCTCGATCCACCCGCCCATCCCGGCGCGCTTCAGGAACTCCGGCAGCGCCTTTGCCGGCTCGTTGGCGTCCCGGTAGCTCTGCGCCAGATAAAAGGTGAAGCGCGCGATGCGCTTGGGGTCGGTCTCCCCCACCAACGCCCGCTCGAGGACAGCCGCCTGCTGGGCGTATTTCTCAGGGTTCGCCCAGCTTCCGCCATCGAGGTTGTGCTCGACGAAGAAACCGTGCGGCTCCCGGCCGCGGGTCCCTCCCGGCGACACGAGATGCTCGTGCATCGGATCGACATATCGATAGGGCAGGCGGTTGGAGAACAGTTGCAGGCGGCGGAAGCGGTAGCTCCCATGATGGGTCAGCAGTCCGTAGTGGTCGGCCTCGGGCAGTGACCGCCGGAAAGCTTCGACATCGAACCCGTCATCGCAGACAATGCGCTCGTCGGCGTCAAGGGTAAGGGCGTAATCAATCGACGCCACTGCCCGCAGCGCCTCGACGGCCTCATTGCGGTTGTGCGAAAAATCGCGCCAGGGGCGCTCGATGACTTCGCCGGGAATACCGTTTTCGTCCATCCACCGACGGATCACGTCCTGTGTTCCGTCGGTGGAGCCCGTGTCCGATATTATCACATGGTCAATGAACGGCCGAACGCTATCCAGGCAACGCCGGATGACGTGTGCTTCGTTCTTGACGATCGCCACAAATCCGACGGTCGTCATCGTGGTCTGCCACTCCCCTCCGTCAGTGAATCATGCTCGGCGGGCGTGGCCGGTCAACTGACGCCTGTGGGACCAGTAGCACCGGTCTCGCCAGTTGGACCAGTCGGACCAGTCTCCCCGGTCGGACCCGTCGGGCCCGTCTCTGGCGGCGCCGTATAGGGCGTCACCGGCCCAGACAGCGAATTCAGCGACGCCGGATTTTTGCTCGGCTGGCAGAATTGCGCATGGATATCGGGTGCCGAGAACAGCACCTTCGCGCAATCGATATAGTGCTGCAGGGGATCGGCGCTTTGCGGCGTGACCTCCTGCGCCTGAACCGCGGGCGAAACAGCAAGCGCTGCGGCCGTCCCGATGCCTGCAAGCAGCTTACGTGAACGTAGTGCCGCGGCTGCCGCCGCGGTCCGATTTGACTGTGTCATTTCCAGTAATCGCTCCCAACAAGAGTAGTCCCCAAGTAGTTCGCCGGCGAAGGTGAGCATCAATTTTGCCGGTTTTCAAGAAAATACAGCCAAACTGCGCAGGTTCGCGGCTGTTGCGGTGCCCGCACAACACACCTTTTGCCGCACTTGCCGCCCCGGGCTTCACTGGCTAGAACGGGGCAAGCGGGCCTGCCTCTGAAAAGGGCGGAGGGGGGCCCGGACGTGGGGCGCGATCCTGCCCATTGAGAGACGGCCGCCGCCGCTCGGGATCGTGCCTTTTGGGAGGATTCTATGACCGATACGCATGTGTTCGAGCCGAGCGCGGCTGCGAAGGCACGGACGCTTACGACCAGGGCCCAGTACGAAGAAATGTACGCCCGCTCGGTCGCCGACCCCGATGGGTTCTGGCGCGAGCAGGGCCAGCGGGTGCAGTGGATCAAGCCCTATACCAAGGTCAAGAACACCACGTTCGAGTATCCGAACGTGTCGATCAAATGGTTCGAGGACGGGGTGCTGAACCTCTCCGCCAACTGTATCGACAAGCACCTGCCGGCGAAGGCGAACGATGTCGCCATCATCTGGGAAGGCGACAACCCCAATGACAGCAAGCACATCACCTACCAGCAGCTGCATGACGAAGTCTGCCGCTTCGCCAACCTGCTGAAGACCCAGGGCGTAGAGAAGGGCGACCGCGTCACCATCTACATGCCGATGATTCCCGAGGCGGCCTATTCGATGCTCGCCTGCGCCCGCATTGGCGCGGTGCACTCGGTGGTGTTCGGCGGCTTCTCGCCGGATTCGCTGTCCGGCCGCATCAACGATTGCGACAGCCGCATCGTCATCACCGCCGACGAAGGCCGCCGCGGCGGCAAGACCATCGCCCTCAAGGGCAATCTCGATGAAGCGCTGAAGAAGGCGCCGGGCGTCACCTCGGTGATCGTCGTCAAGAACACCGGCAACGCCGTCAACATGCAGCCCGGCCGCGACATCTGGTACGCCGAAGCTGCCGCGAAAGAGCCGGCCGTCTGCACGCCGGAACCGATGAACGCCGAGGACCCGCTGTTCATCCTCTATACCTCCGGTTCGACCGGCAAGCCGAAGGGCGTGCTGCACACCACGGGCGGCTACGCCGTCTGGACCTCGCTCACCTTCGAGCGCGTCTTCGACTACCAGCCCGGTGAAGTCTTCTGGTGCACGGCCGACGTCGGCTGGGTCACCGGCCACAGCTACATCGTCTACGGCCCGCTGCAGAACGGCGCGACGACGCTGATGTTCGAGGGCATCCCCAGCCACCCCGACGCCAGCCGCTGCTGGCAGGTGGTGGAAAAGCACAAGGTCAACATCTTCTACACCGCGCCCACCGCCATCCGCGCGCTGATGGCCGCCGGCGCCGACATCCCCGATGCGTACAAGATGGATTCGCTCCGCCTCATCGGCTCGGTCGGCGAGCCGATCAATCCGGAAGCCTGGCTCTGGTACCACAAGCATGTGGGCAAGGAGCGCTGCGAGATCATCGACACCTGGTGGCAGACCGAGACCGGCGGCGTGCTGATCTCGCCGCTCCCCGGCGCCATCGCGGCCAAGCCCGGTTCGGCGACAAAGCCGTTCTTCGGTGTGCAGCCGATCGTCCTCTCGCCCGAAGGCAAGCTGCAGGAGCAGACCAAGGCCGAAGGCGTTCTCTGCATCAAGGACAGCTGGCCGGGGCAGATGCGCACCGTCTACGGCGATCACGCGCGGTTCGTTTCGACCTATTTCGAGACCTACAAGGGCCTCTACTTCACCGGCGACGGCTGCCGCCGCGACGAGGACGGTTACTACTGGATCACCGGCCGCGTCGATGACGTGCTGAACGTCTCCGGCCACCGCATCGGCACCGCCGAGGTGGAGAGCGCGCTGGTCTCGCATCCCAAGGTCGCCGAGGCGGCCGTTGTCGGCTACCCGCACAACATCAAGGGGCAGGGCATCTATTGCTATGTCACGCTGATGGCGGGCGAGCAGGGCACCGACGCGCTTGGAGCCGAGCTGAAGGCCTGGGTGCGCAAGGAGATCGGCCCCATCGCGCAGCCCGACCTGATCCAGTTCGCGCCGGGCCTGCCCAAGACCCGTTCCGGCAAGATCATGCGCCGCATCCTGCGCAAGGTCGCCGAGAACGATTTTGGCGCGCTCGGCGATATCTCGACGCTGGCCGATCCTTCAGTGGTCGACAACATCGTCGAGAACCGCATGAACCGCTGACGGCACTCAGCCGCGCCGCCGGGCCTCCGGGCGGCGTTTGTCGCTAGCCGAACTTCCGCCGCGCATCGAGCGCGAGCCCGAGCCCGACGCTGCCAAAGGCGTCGGTCTCGACAAAGCGCGCGCCCGGAAACAGCGCGCGGATCTTGCCCATGATCGCGGGGATCTGCGTCGAGCCGCCGGTGAGGATCAGCGTCTCGATCCGCTCCGCCCCGATCCCGGCATGCGCCAGCGTCAGCGCGATGGTGTCCTCGATCTTTTCAATCTGCCCGGCAATGGCGGTATCGAACGCCTCGCGGGTGATGGCGGGCGTCAGCGTCACCTCATCGCCGGCAAAGGCGAGCTGCGTTTCGGTGTTGTGGGTCAGGGCGATCTTCGCCTCTTCCACCGCGCCCGCGAGCCGGTGGCCCTCGCGATGCAGGACGATCGAGATCAGGTCGTCGACGCGGGCCGCGTCCCGCGCCTCGCGCAGCGTGTGTTTCAACTCGCGCATCACGTCGGCGGTATAGAGCCGGTTGATGCGGTGCCAGGTGGCAAGGTCCACATAGGGCCCGGAGGGCAGGGGGCGCTTGCCGTCCGCCGTCGGCGTCTGGAAGCCGAGTTCCGGCATCACCCGCTTCAGCGATAGCAGCCGGTCGAAATCGGTGCCGCCCACATGCACGCCGGCCGTTGCCAGAATGTCGGCCTGCCGGTCGCTCGCCAGCGCCCGTTCCGGCGACACCCGCACAATGGAAAAGTCCGAGGTGCCGCCGCCGAGATCGACGATCAATCCCAGTTCCTCCCGCGTCACCTGCTGCTCATAGTCGAGCGCCGCCGCGATCGGCTCATACTGGAACTCGATATGCGCAAAGCCCTGTGCGCGGATCGCCGTTTCGAGCTGGCGCTGCGCCTCCCGGTCGGCCTCCGGATTGCCGTCGACAAAGTGCACCGGCCGGCCCGCCACCACATGGTCCAGCGTCTCGTTCGCGCCTGCTTCGCCGCGCGTCTTCAGCGTTGAAACGAACATGCCGATCACATCGAGGAAGGGGATCACCCGCTTCTTTACCCGCGTCGTCTCATCGGCGAGGGCGCTGCCGAGGATCGATTTCAGCGAGCGCATCATGCGGCCATCGGCCCCGCCGATATAGGCGGCGACAGCGGCCCGTCCGTACAGCGTTTCGTTGCTGTCGAAATCGAAGAAGATGGTGCTGGGGATGGTTGGCCGGTCACCCTCAAGCGGCATCAGGGCGGCGCGGTGGGTGCCGCGCGCAATCGCGAGGGTGGAGTTGGACGTGCCGAAATCGAGGCCGCAATGTCGGGCTGGATGCATAGAGGCCTCGGGGGGGGAATGGGGACGCGCTCTATATCGGGCGGACCTCGCGGGCGCAACCGCCGTCGGCACTTCGCCGCATTCGTGAGGCACAGGGTCTTTCCCCCTCGAATCACGTAGCCTCATCCGCATGATCAGCCCCAAAAGCCTTGCCTTTGCCCTCGCCCTGTCCGCCTCAGCGCTTTCGGCAGCGCCCGCTGTCGCCCAGACACTGGAGC
The DNA here is from genome assembly GCA_035433065.1 of Devosia sp. Classification (GTDB taxonomy): domain Bacteria; phylum Pseudomonadota; class Alphaproteobacteria; order Rhizobiales; family Devosiaceae; genus Devosia_A. The sequence goes on from DAORUH010000023.1 coordinate 8,408, forward strand.
AGATGGCGGGGCAGATGATCGTGGTCGGGTTTGCCGGCGACAGCGTTGCCGACAAGTCCGTCGTGGCGCTGCGCCAGCAGATCGCCGACGGCACGCTCGGCGGGGTGATGTATCTGAAGCCAAATGTCGCGAGCCTGCGCGCCGTGCGGGCGATGAACGAGGCGTTCCGCAAGGCGTCGCCCGATCTGCCGCCGTTCCTGACGCTCGATCAGGAAGGCGGGGCGGTCGAACGGCTGACCTCCGCCGTCGGCTTCCGCGAACTGCCCAACGCCGAAACCGTTGCTGCCAACAACACGCCAAAGGCCGCCGGGGCGCTCTATGCCGCAATGGCGAAGAGCGTCGCCGGGCTCGGCTTCACCGTCAATTTCGGTCCGGTGGTCGATCTCAACGTCAATCCGGCAAACACCGTCATCGCCAAGTATGGCCGCGCCTTCGGCAAGTCCGCCGACAAGGTGGTCGAATACGCCGAGGCGTTTGTCGACGCGCACCGGCAGGCCGGGGTGCTGACATCGCTCAAGCATTTCCCCGGCCACGGTTCCAGCACCGCCGACAGCCACGAGGGCTTTGTCGATGTCACCGACAGCTGGAGCAAGGCCGAGCTTGAGCCCTACAAGCGCATGATCGACGACCGCGAGGTCGATCTCGTGATGATCGGGCACCTCATCAATCGCGACTATTCCAACCAGCCCTCCAGCCTTGCGCCCGAATGGATCGACGGCGTGCTGCGCCGCGACCTCGGCTTCAAGGGTGTCGTCATCAGCGATGATCTCGAAATGGGGGCGATTCGCGAGCACTACAATCTCAAGGACACCGTCACCCGGGCGGTCCGCGCCGGCACCGACGTGCTGCTGTTCTCGAACACCTCGAAGCCCCGAGCCGGCCTCGCCGACGAGCTGCGGGCCATCCTCGTCGCCGAAGCGGAGGCCGATCCGGCTTTCCGGGCGCGCATCGAACAGAGCTACGCGCGCATCGTCGCGCTCAAGAAGACCATTGCCGGATCGGCAGCGATTCCCCCCGCCGATGATCTTCCGGTCGAAGGCGCGGCCATAGCGCCGCTGCCGCAGCCCCGGCCAGCAAGGCCTTAGCCGACTTTCCCCAGCCAGTGTTTCATCTGAGGCCAGAACAGAATAATGTCGGCTTCCCGCCGGACTGCCGGCACGATCCGAGGACGGATGCCGATTGAGCGCTGAAGGCAGGGAAGTTCGGCGCGTGCGCGCGTTGTTCATCTCCGATGTTCATCTGGGGATGAAGGCGGCCAGGGTTGGCCCGCTCATCGATTTTCTGCGCGCCCACGAGGCCGAGGCGATTTATCTCGTCGGCGACATCGTCGATGGCTGGCGTCTCGCAAAATCCTGGCACTGGCCCGCCGAATACCATGAGTTGGCCGAACTGCTGATGGCAAAGGCGCTTGCGGGAACACGCGTCGTCGTGCTGCCTGGCAACCATGACGAGTTCCTGCGCGAATATCTCGGCACCTATTTTGGCGGCGTCGAGTTTGTCGATCGCACTATCCACACCACCGCGCAGGGCCGCACCTATCTGGTGATCCACGGCGACCAGTTCGACGTGGTCGTGGCCCATGCCAAGTGGCTCGCCCATGTCGGCGACTGGGCCTATCGGGCAGCGCTGCGCATCAACATCGTGGTCAACTGGGCCCGCCGCCGGCTCGGCCTCACCTACTGGTCGCTGTCGGCCTGGGCCAAGCACAAGGTCAAGAACGCCGTCAGCATCATCGGTCGCTTCGAGGAGGCGCTCTCGCTCGAAGCGCGCGACAGTGGCGTCGATGGCGTCATCTGCGGCCACATCCACTACGCCGACATGCACGACCGCATGGGCATCCACTACGTCAACACCGGCGACTGGGTGGAAAGCTGCACTGCCATCGTCGAGACGCCCGAGGGCGCGCTCGAACTGGTGCGCTGGAGCGAGCCGGTCACCCCCCGCCGCCGCCGCGGCCTGTTGCGCCGCAAGGTCAGCGAAACCAGCGAGTAAGCGGGGGCGTTTGGGTCAGTACCCACAGCGGTACCCCCACCCACCGCCGTCATTCCGGCGCACGCCGGAATCCACTGCTCGAACCGTTCCCCCTGCTGCGCGCCAACCGGTCCATCCCCACGGATGGGCCCGACAGATCGAGCCGGCAGCAAACCCCGCGCTCTGGAGTCCGGCGTGCGCCGGAATGACGCCGGTGATCGAGACGCTGGTTCCTCGGTCACAATCCGATCGCTCCCGCGCCCCGGCCCGCCCGCTTGTCTTTTGGCGGTTTCCCGAGCAGGCTCGGGGACGGGCGGATTCCCTCGCCCGGAGCAGAACCCCGAATGGTCCCGACGGACAGGGCGCCCCGCATCTCGCCCGAGGCGCGCGCCGGCATTTATCACTTCTTCGTCTTCGCGACGAACGGCATTGCCTCGGCCTATTTCGCCATCTGGCTGTTCAGTCGCGGCATCAAGGCCGACGAGATCGGCATCATCAACGCCGCGCCGGTGCTCGCCCTACTTGTCGTCAACGTGCTGATCGGCCGGATGGCCGACAAGGCGCGCGACTGGCGCGACATGATCATCATCCTGTCGATGTTCGCCGCCGTGGCGTCCATCGGCCTGTTCTTCGTCTCCGGCTTCTGGGGCATCGTCGCCATCTGGGTGATGACCATCGTGCCGGCACAGGGCCTCGTGCCGGTCATCGATGCGGCGACGCTGCGTATGACGCAGCGCCGGGGCACCGGCTTCGGCGTCGTGCGTGCGTGGGGCACCGTCGGCTACGCCGTCACCTCTGCGCTGGCTGGTCCGGTTTTCGCCTATTTCGGTGAGCAGGCGTTCCTGCCGCTGTTTGTCGGCCTCGCGGTGCTGCGGGCGATCGTGTCGCTGCAACTGCCGCACTTCCGCGCCCCCGCGCATGAGGAGCCGCGGCACGCGAAAACCTCCGGGCACCTGCGTGAGGTGATGAAGCCGTGGTTCGTCCTCACGCTCATCGGGCTCGGCATCGTCTATTCGACCCACGGACCGCTCGGCGCCTTCGCCGCGCTGTTCTGGGCCGAGCAGGGGATCGATGCGGGCTGGTTCGGGCCGCTGATCGCCGTTGGCGCGGCGGCCGAGGCGGCCACGATGTTTTTCTGGCGGCGTCTCAACATCAAGGTCTCCGCCCGCAACCTCATCCTCTTCGCCTGCCTCGTCGCCGCCGCGCGCTGGGCGGCGATGGCGTTCAGCCCGCCGATCTGGGTGCTGTTCCTGCTGCAACTGCTGCACAGCATCACCTTCGCGGTGAGCTATTTTGGCGGCATCTACTTCATCGCCAACTGGACCAGTGAGGACATCGCCGCCGAGGCCCAGGGGTTTTCCTATGTCCTGCAGCAGGGGATGCTGGTCGTCGCGCTGCTTGGCTTCGGCTGGTTCGTCACCCACGTTGGCACCGGCGCCTGGCTGGCGCTTTCGGTCTACTCGCTGCTCGGGGCGCTGCTGGTGGTCATCTCGCTCCGTCTCAGGCCGCCCGACGCCAAACCCGCCTGATCCAGCCTGCGAATTGAAAAGGCCCCGGACGCGTGTCCGGGGCCTTGAGTTTTGACGCTTTGGAGATGCCGTCAGCCGAGGCGGCCGCTGGCATGGGCCAGCATGGTGTAGACCTTGCCGCGATCGCTCAGGAGGTAGACGAGGGCCTCTTCCGCGGGGTTCGCGGCGTTGGCGGCCTGCTGCAGCAACTGCTCGAATTCGCTCATATAGGTCTGGGCGGTCTTGGCGAAATCCACGTCGCGCTGGATGCGCTTCCTGACATCGTCATAAGTGCCCTGGCCGGTCAGCGAGTAGATGCGGCGCGAGAACACCGCCTGCTCGCCCGACTGGTAGCGGCGCCAAGCTTCGGCCAGCGCATTCTGGTCCATCGAGCGGGCGATTTCGTCGGTCAGGTTGGTCAGCCCGCTCTGCGGCGCGGCCGGGGCCGGCTGCGGGGCAGCGGGGGCGGCCGAGGCGTTGCGCAGCACGTCACGCAGCCAGCCGCCACCTTCCTCGCCGGCCTTCGTATCGGCCGCGGGGGCCGCTTCCGGGGCAGGCTTGGGGGCCGGGGCGGTTGCCCGCGGGGCCGGAGCCGGAGCACGCACCGGAACCGACGGCATCGGCGGAGCGGCCGGACGCGGCGTCGGCCGCGGCGCCGCCGCTACCGTGGCGCGGACCGGCTCGGGCCGCACTTCGGCACGGGCCACCGGGGCCGCCTCACGCACCGGCTCGGGAGCCGGAGCAGGGCGCGGCGCCGGCTCTTCGCGACGGGCGAGCGGCGCCGGACGGCGATCGTTGAGATCGTGCGTCGCGGGCTGGGCGCGGACGATGGCGTTGAGTTCCGACAGGGCCTCGATCTGCTCGGCCACGACGCGGCGCATGGCAGCGGCGCTGGCGCGGGTTTCCTCGGGCAGTTCGATGACGCCGCGGCTGAGTTCGGAACGGGTGTTCTCGAGCTCGGTGCCGACTTCCTTGGCCGTCGCCCGCATGGCGGACGCCGTCTCGTTGAAGCGCTGCGTGGCTTCTTCGAGCGCCTGCTGCATTTCGAGGATCATGGTCTGCTGCGTCTGGCGCAGCAGGTCGGCGGCGCGCTGGCTTTCCGAGCCCGCCGTCGAGGTGAATTCGCCGAGCTGGCTGGCCACCTTCTGCGAGGTCGTGCCGAGCGCCGTTTCGAGCAGGTTGGCCGTGCCGCTGAGGGCGTTTTCCATCTTCGCCGTCGTGTCGGTCAGCGCCGATTCGAGCTTGGCGGTCGAGCCGGCGAGCGCCGTCTCCAGCCGGCCGGTGGAACCAACCAGCGTCGACTGCATGCGCGCCGTCGTATCCGACAGCACCGTCTCGAGCTTTTCGGTTGAACCCGACAGCGTCGACTCCAGCTTTTCGGTCGAGCCGGCGAGCGTCGCTTCGAGCTTCTCGGTGGACCCGGCCAGCGTCGATTCCAGCCGCTCGGTCGAGCCGCCCAGCGTCGATTCCATCCTGGTGGTCTGGTCGAGCAGGGCGGTTTCGAGCCGGCCGGTCGAATTCGACAGCACCGATTCCATCGCCGAGGTCGAGTTCGCGAGCACCGACTCGATCCGCTCGGTCGAGCCCGACAGCGCCGTCTCCATGTCGGCGGTGGAGCTGGCGAGCGCCGCATGCACCTGCTCGGCGTTCGAGCCGAGGATCGACTGCATCTGGTCGGTGGTCTCGCCCAGCGCCGCGCTGATCGCGTTCTGCGTATCGGCCAGCGTCGTGTGGATCGTGCCCGTGGTGTTTTCGAGCGTCGAGGCGATGTGGTTCTGCGTATTCTCGAGCGAGGCGGCGATATTGCCCTGCGTGCTCTCCAGCGACGAGGTGATGTTGCCCGACGTGATTTCGAGCGTCGTCAGGATGTTGCCCGAGGTGTTCTCGAGCGTCGACATGATGTTGTTCGAGGTGCTTTCCAGCGTCGTGGTGATCGAGCTCGAGGTGTTCTCGAGCGTCGAGGCGACATTGGTCGTCGTTGCCTCGAGCATGTCTTCCATCGACTTGCGGGCGGCCAGCAGGCGATGCTCGGTATCGTTGACGGTGTCGGCGATGGACTGGGCGAAGCCGCGCATGCGCAGGTCGATGTCGTCGGCGCGCGACGCGAAGCTGGCCGCCAGCGTGTCCATGGCGCCGCGACGCTCATCGAGCGTCGACAGCGTCAGCGAGCTGACATTGTTGAGGTTGTTGGCGGCGCGGTCGACCGTCTCGGCTTCGGCATTGAGGTTGCCGAGCACCGAGGTGAATTCCGACACCATCGAGGCGATCGTGGTCTGCAGCGCGCCGACGTGCTGGGTCACCATCGCGCCCGCCGTTTCGGTCGAGGAGATGGCGTCGCGCACGGTCTGGCTGTAGGTCGCGGTCTGGTCGGCGACCGAGGTTTCGAGGTTGGCGAGGTTCGCCGTCGAAGCGTCGAGCACCCGCTGCAGCAGGATGTTGCTGTCGTTGAGCTTGCCGAGCGCTGCCGTCACATCGGTGAGGATGCGCGAGGTCGAGGTCGACATCAGTTCTTCGGCGTCGCGGGCATGGCTGATGAGGGCCTGCTGCAGCACGTTGTTGTGGCTGTTGAGGCTGTTCTCGAGCATCGCCGAACGGTCGGTGACCAGCGCCGAGAACTCGTCCGTGCGCTCGCCCACGATGCGGTTGATTTCCGCCACCTTGTGGCCGACGGCATCGGCAGCGGCGACGGCCTTGACCGAGATCAGGTCATCGACATTGCGCGCCGCGAGCTGGATCTGTTCGAGCGCATTGCGGACAGCGACGTCCATGCGGTCGGCGGTCTGCGTCACGTCCTCGGAGATGTTGGCGGTCGCCGCGACGATGCGCTTCGAGATCGTCTCTTCGATGCGGTCGGCGCCCGACTCGAGGTCGGTCATCGACTGCACCAGCGCGGTGTTGATGGCAGTGTTCAGCGAGGCGAGGCGCTCGGCCGTGATGTCGGCGCGGGCGGTGATCGCCTCGGGCAGGGTGCCCAGGCGCTGGTCGACCATGTCGGTGATCGCCTTGCGGGCCGAATTGACGCCGGTCTCGATGATGTCGGCGGCCTTGCGGGCGCTTTCGCCAACGGTCGCGGCGGCGCCGTCGATGCGGGCGGTCACGCCGCTCTCGGCGTCGGCGAGGCGGATGATGGCGCTGTCGACGCCGCGGCCGAGATTCTCGTGCACTTCAGCGACGCGCGAGGCGATGAGCGAGGACACTTCCTGCGCCCGGTCGGCCATCAGGCCGGTGACATTCTTGAGGCTCGCGTCGATCTGGTCGCGGGCGGCGACGCCCTGTGCGTCGATGGTGCGCGCCAGTTCGGCGGTGCGGTCGCCGATGGCGGCGGCAATGCTTACGGTGTGGCTGCCGAGCGTATCGGCGAGCTGCTGGGTGCGGGTGCTGAGCGCGTCCGACAGTTCGCTGGAGCGGATGCCGACGGCCTGCGCCAGTTCCTGCGTCCGCTGGTCGAGCGAGTTGGACAGGTCACGGCTGCGCTGGTCGAGCGAGGTGGTGAACGCACTGGTGCGCTGGTCGAGGGCGCCCGACAGTTCCAGCGTGCGCTGCTCGAGCGCGCCCGACAGTTCCTGGCTGCGCTGGTCGAGCTGCGACGCCAGTTCCCTTGTGTGCTGGTCGAGCGTCGCCTGGACGATCTGGTTGCCGCCGGCAAGCGTGCGGTCCAGTTCCTGGGTACGGCCGGAGAGCACCTGATCGAGCTGCGAGGAGCGCTTGGTCAGGCTCTCTTCGAGCTGGCCGGTGCGCAGCTCGAAGTTCTGGTCGACATCGCGCAGGCGGTTGTCGAGACCATCGGTGAGGTCGGTGATGCGGGTCTGCAGCGACTCGTTGAGCAACTGCGTGCGGCCGTCGAGCGCGTCGGCGATGATCGCGGCGTGCCCTTCCAGCGTCTCCGAGATTTCGCGGCTGCGATTGGAGATCGTCTCGGTGATCTGCTTGGTGCGCTGGCCGAGCGTCTCGGTCATTTCGCGGGTGCGCTGGCCGACGACGTCGTTGAAGTGGGCCGATTTTTCGTCGAGCGCCATTTCGAGCACGTTGGCGCGGGCGGCGAAGGAGGCGTTGTTCTTTTCCAGCGCCGAGATCAGGCGCTCGCCCTTGTCGCCGATGACGCCGTCCAGCGACTGCAGGCGCGAGTCGATGACCACCGCGATTTCGTCGAGGCGGGCGTCGAACTGGCTGAGGTTCTGCGAACCGGCGCCCATCAGGGTGACGCGGGCGCGTTCGGTCGTATCGTCAAGCGCGCCGCTCAGTTCGATCATCGCCGACTGCAGGCGCGATTCCATCGAGTTGACCTGCACCGCGACGGATTCGTCGAGCTGCTTGGACAGGCCCGAGAGCAGGGCCTCGGCCTCGCGGGCGCGGCCGGTGATGTCGGTGGCAATGCGGGTGCCGATCATGTCGAGCGAGCTCGACACTTCGTGGCCGCGGTCGCGCAACTGGTCGAGCAGCGTGATGCCGCCCTGGCTCAGGAGCTTCGCCAGCGACGAAGTGCGGTTGTCGATCGCGTCGGAAAGGGTCACGGCGCGGCTGTCGAGCGCTTCGGTCAGGGAGCCCATTCGGCCATCGATGACCGAGCTCAGCTCCATCGTGCGGTTCTCGAATGCCGAGCTGATGGTGTTGGCGCGGTCTTCGAGCGTGATGTTGAGGCGGCTGGCGCTGTCGTCGAGAGCGACGAGCAGGTGGCTGGTGCGCTGGTCGATCAGCGAGACAAAGCTCTCGGTGCGCTCACCGAACGCGCCGTTCAGCGAGTTGCCGGCGGTTTCGAGCGCCTTGGTGAGGTTGCCGCCCGACTCCACGATCGTGCCAGCGATGCGCTGCGAAATCATGTCGAGGTCGAACACGAGGCCGGTATGGCTCTCGGTGATGGCCTCGCGGACGCGTTCGGTATTGGTGATGACCGCTTCGCGCTGGCTGGCCAGTTCCTGGATCAGCGCGCGCATGCGGGATTCGTTGTCGGAATAGGTGCGTTCGAGCGCCGTGACCTCGTTGTGGATCATCACTTCGAGCTCGCCGGCGCGCGACAGGGCGCGTTCGAGGCCATCGCCCAGTGCGTTCACTTCGCGGCGCACGGCCTGGCCGACCGATGCGACCTTTTCAGACGCGGTGGTTTCGGGTTCGGCAAGACGGATCGCCGCCTGCGTCACGGCGGTCGCGGCGTTGCGCAGCTCCTGCGCACGGCGGATCATGATCGAGATGGCGAAGAAGGCGATGACCGGGATGACCGCGATGGCGATGAGGCCGATGAAGTCATTCGAGCCGTAGAAGGCGGGCGAGCTCAGGTCGCGGCCGTGCCGGACGAGGCCGACGATGATGATGGCGAGGATCCAGCCGGCGGCGGCGAGGGTTGCGACCAGCGTCGGGGCCGACGACGACTTGCTCTGCAGGTCGTAGAGAATGCGCGAGCCGTTCAGACGGTCATCGTTGGCGACCGAGCCTGTCTGTGCGGCGAACTTGTCGGCGGCGCGCTGCCGCTCGGAGCGGGCGCTGTCGCCTCCACGCGGGATCGGACGGACCGGCCCCTGCTTTTCCTGTGCCGCTGCGGGCGCTGCTGGGGCGGGGGGCGCCGCAGCCGCTGGCGTCTCCGGTTGATCGAGCCCGGCGAACACCGAGTCCTTCAGTGCATCCTCGACAGCCGAGAAGGCCAGGGTTGCGGGATCGCTCTGTGTGGTGGAGGACTTTTTCGCCATACTCTTTACAACTTTCGCAAGCGTCTCGGACGATCGGCAGTGTGCGAGTCATGCACCTCCACCCGTTTCTGGGTAGAAGACCATTTGGGTAAAATGCGATTCAAATGCCCGCAGCCAACCCGACCCCACGCTGCCATACGCTATGTATTGCTCAACTTTAGCTCGAATTTGAGCGAAACGGCACGCTATCTTAATAGAAGGTTAATTTGCGGCGGCACCATGACCCGCAACGCCATTAGATACATGTTTAACAAGCGATTTAATGGCGGATTCACGTCTGGCGGCTAGCTATCGGGACGGTCCTTTCGACCCCCGGAAACGCAGAAATGGTTCGGAGTACTGCGGCGCAACCGAGTTCGGGCGCCCCCTCAGTCGCAAGTGGTGGCTACCGCCCCATCGACATGGTTCATCTCGCCCAGCAGACGCTTGGGGACAAAGGCCTGGAGCTTGAGGTCTTGCGCACATTCGACGATGCGGCATCTGTCTATATCGGCCGCATCGAGCGGGCCACCTCGACCGACGAGTTGCTGCGGCACCTGCGCACCCTCAAGTTGGCAGCCAACGGCATCGGCGCCACCGCCGTCGCCCGCCTTGCGACCACGGTCGAGCGCGGACTGCAGGAGGGCAAGCCCGTCGAATCCAAGCGCATGCAGCAGCTGGAAGCCGCGGTTTCCGAGTGCCATGCCTGGATCGAACAGCTGCTGGCGAACCAGGACGAATAGCCGGGCGGGGGGCGCCACGCGCCCTCCACACCCCGAATCCGCGCCTGACCCTCGCGATTGCTGGAGGCACCGGGGAAACGTGGCGCTTGCCGCCGGTGTGGCCCATCATTATATGCCTGCCACGTCATGACAAAAATCACCTACATCGAAGAAGCCAACGGCACCCGCTACGAGACGGAGGCCGAAAACGGCGCGACCGTCATGGAAACGGCGATAATGAACAGCGTGCCCGGCATCATCGCCGAGTGCGGCGGCGCCTGCACCTGCGCGACCTGCCATGTTCACATCGACGAGGCCTGGACCGACAAGGTCGGCGGGCCCTCGATGATGGAAGAGGACATGCTGGATTTCGCCTTCGACGTGCGTCCGTCGAGCCGGCTGAGCTGCCAGATCAAGGTCCGCGATGAGCTCGATGGCCTCGTTGTCCACGTTCCCACCCGTCAGGGCTGACGGTTTCCATTTCTCCGCCGTGCCCGAGCGTGGATTCTTTTCGCGATCCGGGAGCGGGGAGGGGTCGGGCGTTTCAAGCCGCGCGCCTCAAGGGAAATAGTAAAGCGATCGGGATTTCAAAGGCTTGAGGAAAAGCCCCGAAATCAGCTATTTCAGCGCCATTCCGAAAGGCTGAAATGGGTGACCTGAATACATTTCCGGTGAGCTTCAAAGTCAGGGATCAGCGCATCGTCATCGTCGGCGGTGGTGATGAAGCCCTCAACAAGGCCCGGTTGGTCACTAAGACGACTGCTTCAGTCGTGATTATTTCCTCCCAGATCGAGGCTGATTTTTCCGGCCTTGCCGTCACGCTTGAGCAGCGCGCCTTCGTTCCCGCCGATCTCGACGGGGCGGCGCTGTGCTTTGTCGCCGATCACGGCCCCGACGGGGAAGCCGCCAAGCTCGCCGCCCGGGCCCGGCGCGTCCCGCTGAACGTCGTCGATGTCCCCGACGAGTGCGATTTCTTCACCCCCTCGATCATCGACCGCGCGCCGCTGACGGTTGCCGTCTCCTCCGAGGGCGCCTCGCCGGTGCTCGCCCGGCTGGTCCGCGCCCGCATCGAAGCCGCGCTGTCGCCCGATCTCGGCCGCGTCGCCCGTCTCGCCGGCACGCTCCGCGATCGCGTCGCAAAGCTGCTGACCAAGCCGCAGGCCCGCCGGTTCTACGAAGATCTCGTCACCGCGCCGTCGCCGGATGTCGAGGCGCTGCTCAGCGTCCACGCCGCCGACGCGGGTGCAGGTGTCGTCTGGCTGATCGGGGCAGGGCCGGGGTCCGCCGACCTGCTCACCCTCCGCGCCCAGCGGCTGCTGCAGGAAGCCGATGTCATCGTCCACGACCAGCTCGTCCCCGATGGCGTCATCGAGATGGGCCGGCGCGATGCCGAGCGCATTTCGGTCGGCAAGAAGTCCGGCCACCACTCCTTCACCCAGGCGCAGATCAACACGCTGATCGTCCGGCTCGCCCGCGAGGGCAAGCGCGTCGCCCGCCTCAAGGGCGGCGATCCGATGGTGTTCGGCCGCGCCGGCGAGGAAATCGCCGCGCTGCGCAAGGCCGGTATCGCCTATCACATCGTCCCCGGCATCACCTCGGCGCTCGCCGCCGCGGCCGATGCGGCCATGCCGGCAACGCTGCGCAAGGTCAGCCCGGGCGTGGTCTTCGCCACCGCCCACGGCGCCTCCGATGAGGAACTCTCCCATTGGGCGACCCTCGCGGGTTCGGGCCTCACCCTCGCCCTCTACATGGGCAAGGAGATCGCCGCCTATGCGTCCGGCAAGCTGATCGCGCACGGCCTCTCGCCGCAGACCCCCGTCGGCATCGTCGTCAATGCCGGCCGGAGCGATCGCAGCTTTCTCTTGGGCTCGCTCGGACAACTCTCGGTCCAGACCCAGTCTTTGCCGGAAGGCCCGGCAATCATATTCGTCGGAAACGCTGTCGCGCATGGCGATTTCCAGGACGCGGTTCCCCTCGCCGCAGCACACTACAAGGTCGCCTGATGGAAATTCTAACCGGCAACGAACTGCTCTCCGGCGCCACGGTCTACCTCGACCGCGACGGCCGCTGGGTCGAAGATCTCCAGTCCGCCCGCACCTTTGCCAAGGACGAGGCCGAAGCCCGCGACGCCGCCATCGCAGCCACCAAGGCCACCGCCCGCATCAACAGCCTCGAAATCGAGACCGTCCAGCTGCGCGACGGCCTGATCTATCCCGACCGAATCCGCGAGCGCATCCGGGCCGAAGGCCCCACCGCCCCCCGGTTCGAGCGCCAGCACCTCAAAGAAGGCGACCATGTATCGATATGACGAGTTCGACGCCTCGTTCGTGCGCGAGCGCACGAACCAGTTCCGCGATCAGGTGGAGCGGCGTCTGCGTGGCGAGATGACGGAGGACCAGTTCCGGCCCCTGCGGCTGATGAACGGTCTCTACCTGCAGCTGCACGCCTACATGTTCCGCATCGCCATCCCCTATGGCACGCTGCGCTCCAAGCAGTTGCGCAAGCTCGCTTTTATCGCCCGCACCTACGACCGCGGCTATGGCCACTTCACGACGCGCACCAACATCCAGTTCAACTGGCCGCGGCTGACCGACGTCCCGGCGATGATCGAGCATCTCAACGAAGTCGAGATGCACTCGATCCAGACTTCGGGCAACTGCATCCGCAACACCACGACCGACCAGTTCGCCGGCGCTGCCGCCGACGAAATCATCGATCCGCGCCCCATCGCCGAGATCATCCGGCAGTGGTCGAGCCTGCACCCGGAATTCACCTTCCTGCCGCGCAAGTTCAAGATCGCCATGACCGGCTCGCCGAACGATCGCGCCGCGATCAAGTTCCACGACATCGGCCTCCGCGCGACCACCAACGAGGCCGGCACGATCGGCTGGGAAGTCTGGGTTGGCGGCGGTCTCGGCCGGACCCCGATGGTCGCGAAGCTCTGCAGCGGTTTCGTCGAGCACGCGAACCTGCTCGCCTACCTTGAGAGCGTCATGCGGGTCTACAACCGCTACGGACGGCGCGACAACAAGTACAAGGCGCGCGTCAAGATCCTCGTGCACGAGACGGGTATCGAGAAGATCCGTCAGGAAGTCGAGGCCGAGTACGCCGAGCTGAAGGGTGGCACGCTGACCCTGCCGCAGGAAGAACTCGACCGCATCACCGCCTATTTCGCGCCGCCGGCGTTCGAGCTGGTGAACGCCGTCACGCTCGATGTGGCGCGCGAAAAAATCCTCGATCCTGCCTATGGCCGCTGGCTGGAGCACAACCTCCACGCCCACCGGCAGCCGGGCTATACCTCGATCACTATCTCGCTCAAGCCGATCGGCGGTGTCCCCGGCGACGCGACCGACGCGCAGATGGACGCCGTCGCCGATCTCGCCGAGCGCTATTCGTTCGACGAGTTGCGGGTAACGCACGAGCAGAACCTCGTTCTGCCGCACGTCAAGATCGCCGACCTGCGCGCCGTCTATGACGTGCTGGTGGAGCAGGGGCTGGCGGAGGGCAATGCCGGTCTCATCACCGACATGATCGCCTGCCCGGGGCTCGATTTCTGCGCCCTCGCCAATGCCCGGTCCATTCCGCTGGCGCAGGCCATCAGCACGCGCTTCGGCGCGCCGGAGCGGCAGCGCGAAATCGGCGAGCTCAAGATCAAGATCTCGGGCTGCATCAACGCCTGCGGCCACCACCATGCCGGCCACATCGGCATCCTGGGGGTCGAGAAGAAGGGCACCGAGCTCTACCAGATCACCGTCGGTGGCGACGGCACCGAGACCGCCTCGATCGGCGACATCCTCGGGCCCGGCTTCGTCGCCGATGATGTTCCCGACGCCATCGAGCGGCTGGTCGATTTCTACCTCGGCGAGCGCCAGAGCGCCGACGAACGTTTCATCGACGCGTTCCGGCGGCTGGGCGAAGCGCCGTTCAAGGAGGCCCTCTATGGCACTGCCTGAGGCCTCCGTCGCAGCCGCTCCTGCCTTCCCGCAAGGCGCACCCAAGCCCGACAAGCTGCGGGCACTCGGCATCGTCGCGCTCAACGGCATGTTCGACGAAATGGACGCCGTCGGCGTGCTGCGCCAGGCTGCCACCGAACTGCTTGCCGACGACCTCGCGATCGTCTCCTCGTTCGGCGCCGATTCCGCCGTGCTGCTGCACGTCGTGGCGCAGGTCGACCCGTCGCTGCCAGTGTATTTCCTCGAAACCGGCAAGCATTTCCCCGAAACGCTCGCCTATGTGGAAACGCTGAAGCGCCAGCTTGGCCTCAGCAATGTCGTCACGCTCGTCCCCGATCCCAAGGACGTGGCGCGGTTCGACCCCACCGGCGAACTGTGGGAAACCGACCCGGATTCGTGCTGCCATATCAGGAAGACCGAGCCGCTCGACGCGGTGATGGGCGGGTTCGGCGGCTGGGTGACCGGGCGCAAGCGCTTCCAGACCAAGGAACGCGGCGTGCTGCCGCACTTCGAACTGACCTCGGATGACCGCATAAAGGTCAACCCGATCGCCTATTTCACCGATGCCGACGTCAACGACTACAAGGCCCGGCATGGCTTGCCCGAGCATCCGCTCTTCGCTAAGGGCTACAAGTCCATAGGCTGCGCGCCGTGCACCACGGTCGTCGCCGAAGGTGAGGATCCCCGTGCCGGCCGCTGGCGCGGGCTCAACAAGAAGGAGTGTGGCATTCACTTCGATTTCAACGGAGCGATTGCCAAGCCGACCGTGATGCAGGACCGCAACCTCTTCAAAGACGGCGCCTTCATCGCCGATCCGTGGCGCGCCTTCGCCGAAGGCGATAACGTCGCGACCGTCCGCTATACCCACATTCCGCTGAAGGTGTTCGCCGCCAACCGCGATGCCGCGCTGGCCAACCCGCATCCCATCGGGCTCCTCGTCTCGCCCGGCGACAAGGTGGAGGACGTCGCCGCCGATCTCGATCGCTTCGCCTCGATCGCCGTCGCCTTCCCGGGCTTCACCGAAGGGCGGGGCTATTCGAGCGCCCGGCTCATCGTCGAGCGCTACCGGTATCAGGGCGAATTGCGGGCCGTCGGCGACGTGCTGAACGACCAGATCCCGCTGATGCGCCGCTGCGGCATCAATGCCTTCGTGGTCACGCACGAGCCGACGAAGAAAGCGCTTGAGAACGGGTCGCTGGCTGCCGTCAATCTCTTCTACCAGCCGGTGGGCGTCACCGAGGTGCCGGTCGGCACCCGTCCGTTCCTCCGCCGCGTGGTAGAAACCGCATAACTGCAATTTCCCACCGGTGTCGTTCCCGCGACAGCGGGAATTCATGGCGGCTGAACATGCGCCGCGACACCAACGGGTCCCCGCTCTCGCGGGGATGACACTCGAGTACTGGATATCCGAATGGCCGAGACCGAAATCGTCACCGACGTTGTCATCATTGGCGGAGGCCCCGTGGGCCTGTTCGCCGTGTTCGAGCTCGGCCTGCTCGATCTCAAATGTCATGTCATCGACATCCTCGACCGTCCGGGCGGCCAGTGCGCCGAGCTCTATCCGGAAAAGCCGATCTACGACATTCCGGGCTTCCCGGTGGTCACGGGGCAGGGCCTCACCGACAACCTGATGCAGCAGATTGCGCCCTTCGGCGCGCAGTTCCACTATTCGCGGATGGTCACGAGCCTCGAAAAGCTCGCCGATGGCTCGTTCCGTCTGACCACCGACACCGATGAAGTGTTCCTGTGCAAGGTTGTGGTGATCGCCGCCGGAGGCGGCTCGTTCCAGGCCAAGCGCCCGCCCGTTGAGGGCATCGAGGAATACGAGAACAAGTCGGTCTTCTACGCCGTCCGCAAGATGGACGATTTCCGCGGCCAGGACGTGGTGATCGTCGGCGGCGGCGACTCCGCGCTCGACTGGACGCTCAACCTGCAGCCCATCGTGCGCTCGCTGACGCTGGTGCACCGCCGCGACGCCTTCAAGGCCGCGCCCGCCTCCGTCAACCAGATGAAGGAACTGGTAATGGAGGGCAAGATCAACTTCCTCCTCGGCCAGATCGCCAAGCTTGAAGGCGAGAACGGCCAGTTGAGCCACGTTCACCTCTCGACCGATGCCGGTGACCTGTCGGTCCCCGCAACGCGCCTGCTGCCGTTCTTCGGCCTCACCATGAAGCTCGGCCCGGTCGCCGACTGGGGCCTCGAACTCAACGACAACCTGATCGCCGTCGACACCGAGAAATTCCAGTCCTCGGTCCCCGGCGTCTTCGCCATCGGCGACATCAACCACTACCCGGGCAAGCTGAAGCTGATCCTCTCCGGCTTCCACGAAGCCGCCCTCATGGCGCAGGCAGCCAAGGCGATCGTCTCGCCCGGCGAGCGCGTGGTGTTCCAGTACACGACCAGCTCCACCAAGCTGCAGAAGAAGCTCGGGGTAGTCTGAGGTTGGCCACCTGTCGTCCCGCACTCACGGCGTCATTCCGGCGAAGGCCGGAATCCAGGGCTCAGGCCCTGCGGCACGCGCATGACCCGCGGGGCCTGCTCGGCGCTGGTTCGGTGGACGTGGAACGCGCAGTGCAGGGGCGAAGCGCCCCATGAAAATCATCGTCACCGATCACGACGGCAATGACCACGAGCTCGAAGGGCTCGATGGCTGGCGCGTCATGGAGGTGATCCGGGACTGGGGTCTCAACATCAAGGCCGAGTGCGGCGGCGCATGCTCATGCGCCACCTGCCATGTCTGGGTCGATGAAGCCTGGTTCGACAAGCTCTACCCGCCGACCGACGACGAGGAAGACCTCCTCTATTCGACGCTCGACAAGAAGCCGACCTCGCGGCTCAGCTGCCAGATCCTGCTCAGCGACGAACTCGACGGCCTGAAGGTCACGCTGACCCCGAGCGCCGCCAAGGACATCAAGGCCGCCTGAGCCTATTTCGCCGGGCCCGGCGCCCGCTCGGCATCCTTCTGCAGCACATTCGCCAGTTCCGGGATGAAGTCGCGGACCACCGGCTGGCGCTGCGTGTCGAAGGGCAGGGGCCGGACAACCCGCATGGCGGCGATGCCGACGCGCACCGTCATCAGTCCGTTGACGATGCCCTCGCCGAGCCGCGCCGACAGCCGAGACGCCAGCCCCTGGCCGAGCAGTTGTTCCACCACGCCATCGGTCAGCACCAGCCCGCCGGTCACCGCGAGGTGGCTGAGGATCGCGGCCACCAGCCGCCACGAGCCGAACAGGCCCGGCCGCGCGCCGTAGAGCCGCGCAATGTCACCGCCCAGCCGCACGCTCTCGAACACGACGAACGCAATGTCGATCAGCGCCCGCGGCGACACCGCCGTCACCAGCGCCACCCGCCGCGCCGACGCCGCCGTCAGCGCCCGCGCGCGGGCATCAAGCGGCGCCATCAGCGTGCGTTCGGCCAGCCGCACATATTCGCCCCCGTCGAACAGTTCACGCGCTCCCGATGTCAGCACGTCGCGCTGGCGCGCGAGGTCAGGGCGGCCGGCATAGACCTGCTCCAGCTCGCGCACGATGGCCGCGCCGTCGCCCCGTATGTCGCTCGCCAGCGTCGCTTCAGCGCGCTTGCGCAACTGGTTGAGGTTGCGAAGCCGCGCCAGCGACAGCACTTCGCGCACCAGCAGCACGAACAGCGCGATGCCGAGGACGACCAGCACGGCGACGCCGAGCCAGCCGAGCCATTCGTTGCTGGCGAACAGGTCGCGGATCAGCCGGTCGGCCGCCAGCCCCAGCGCCAGCGACACGAGGATGCCGCCCGCGCCCCAGGCGAGCTTGCCGAAAAATCCGAGGAAGCCGGGCGGCCGCGCCGGGACGATCTCGTCGGGCGAAGCGTCGACAAAGGTCTCGACCGCGGTGCTGGCGCTCGCCGCCTCGGCCGCCGCGAACGCCCGCGGGGCGCGGCGCTCGACGATCGCCTCGATCTCATCCTCGGTGCCGATGGTGCGTGCCACGGGGCCCTTCATGCGAGCCAGTCTCCGATCAGGTAGTCGATCGCCCGGTCGAGGCGGATATGCGGCAGCATCGGCGTGCCGCTCGCGTCGTGCTCCAGTTTCCTGGGCGGCAGGAAGCGCAGGAACTTCAGTCCCAGCGGCTGGCCGTCTTCGAACAATGATTCCGGATTGGCCGGCAAATCTCCGGGAAATAGGGCAATTTCGGTCTTGCCGTCATAGGTCATCCCGTCCAGCGTCTCGCCCGCCGCAGGCGTGCCGATGATAACGTCGAGCTTGTCGCGGCCTTCGTCGATCTGGCCCTCGCGCGTGGCGCGGATGGCCGCCATCGCCAGCGAGCGCGTCTCGGCTCCTGCGAATTTCGCCCGGCGCGTCGCGTCGGCGACCAGCCGCATCATGATGGCTTCGAGGCGGTCATGCGAGGTCGAGTTGATGTGGTCGGCCTTGGTCGCGGCGAACAGGATGCGGTCGATGCGGCGGCTCACCAGCCGCGAGAGCGGGTTGCTGTCGCCCTGCCGGTAGCAATTGAGGATGTCGGTTAGCGCGTCCTCGAGATCGGCCACCGCCGCCGGACCCACGTTCAGCGGACGAAGCGTATCGACCAGCACGATCTGCCGGTCGAGGCGCGCGAAGTGATCGCGAAAGAACGGCCGCACCACGATGTCCTTGTACGCCTCGTAGCGCCGCTCCAGCATCGCATAGAGGCTGCGCCCGCCCGCGTGTCCGCTGGGCGCGGGCAGGGGCGCAAAGGTCAGCGCCGGCGAGCCTTCGAGGTCGCCGGGCATGAGGAAGCGGCCGGGCGGCAGCGTCGACAGCGCCCGCGCATCCTCGCGGCTGGCGCGCAGGTATGAGGTGAACGCCGCCGCCAGCGTTTCCGCATCGACGTCTTTCGCCGGCTTCAGCGGATCAACCGCCTCGACCGCCGCAAGAAACGCGGCCGCCTCGGCCGCCGAATGCGGCCGCCGCGCCCGCTCCAGCGCCCCCTTCGACCACTCGGCAAAGCTCAGTGACAACAGCGGCAGGTCGAGCAGCCACTCGCCGGGATAATCGATGATGTCGAGGTTGATCTGCGAGGCGCCGCGCCAGCTATTGTACCAGTGCTTCGACTGGAACTTCAGCACCAGCCGCAGCTGGCTGATCCGGCGCGTCGATTCAGGCCAGTCCGGCTCGCGCGCCGTCAGCGCTTCGAGGTGCTGCTCATAGGCAAAGCGCGGGATCGAGGCATCGGGATATTCGGCCAGCCGCGCCCCGATGAACCGGCCCTCGCTGAGCGCCGCAAAGCCGGGCAGCCGCGCGCCGTTCAGCAGCGCATGCACCAAAGCCGTGATGAAGATCGTCTTGCCCGACCGGCTGAGGCCGGTGACGCCGAGCCTCAGCGTCGGAACGAGGAACGGGGAGGCGGCTGCATCGGCGAGGTTGCTGAGCGCGATGCCGATTTCGTCGGTGATGGTGGTCGGCGACTTTGCCACGCAGGATTCCCCTGGAAGGATCGCGACAGAAAGTAGGCCGCTACCCGCCGAATGCAAGGATTCAACGGCCGATCCGGTGTCACCTCAATGTCTTGCAAGCGTCACGGAGGCGTAGCAGCCGCTTCCTAGTCTGGAATGGATCCAAGAAATAGCCATTCCGGAGAGTGCAATGAACGACCAGTCCGTGTTCCCGACGAGCCAGCTCGAAGCGGCGGACGGCGACGGCCACAACACCACGTCCAACCCGACGATGGGCGAGATCATCAGCGCGCGCTTCACCCGCCGCGGCTTCCTGCAGGGCTCGCTCGCCGTCTCGGCCATCGCCGCCACGGTGAGCCCGCTGGCGCTGCTGACGGCCGACCGCGCCCGGGCGCAGGCTCCCGCCTCGGCGTTCAGCTTCAACGAAGTCGAAGCCGGCATCGACCAGAACCACCACGTCGCCGATGGCTACGATGCCGACGTGCTGCTGCGCTGGGGCGATCCGATCTTCGCCGATGCGCCGGAGTTCGACCCGAAGGCCCAGACCGCCGCCGCGCAAGCCCGCCAGTTCGGCTACAACAACGACTATGTGGGCTTCATCCCGCTCGAAGGCTCGTCCGAGCACGGCCTGCTGGTGGTCAACCACGAATACACCAACCCGCACCTGATGTTCCCGGGCCTCGTCACCCTGGTCGAGGGCAAGATCACGATGGCCCCGCTCACGAAGGAGCAGGTCGATATCGAGCTGATGGCGCACGGCGGCGCCATCGTCGAAATCCGCAAGGCCGACGGCAAGTGGCAGGTGGTGCGCGACGGCGCCCTCAACCGCCGCATCACCGCCGAAACCGAAATGGAGATCACCGGCCCGGCCGCCGGCCACGCGCGCCTCCAGACCGCCGCCGATCCGACCGGCAGGAAGGTGTTCGGCAC